>CAZZLT010000022.1:0-12714 GCA_964655125.1 uncultured Desulfurococcaceae archaeon
ATAGCTATTAGGTCTGAGAATGTTGTTGGAGGTAATTATTGGAAGTTAGCTAATGAGACGTTGATTGATTTAGGTGGTGATTGTGAGGATTTAGCTGTTTTAACATACTCACTAATTAAACCATACATAAACCATACATACTTATTAGGATGGTATAATAATGAGACTGGTCATGTAGCTGTAATCACCTACATTAATAGGTATTGGTATATTATAGACCCTGCAGGGAATTGGTTAAATAATTATAAACTAATGATAAGACTCACAATTAAAGATCGTGTAGGTAGGGAATGGATATGGTGGTTATCACCAATCTATATACACCCAGATATAAAGAAATCAGGACTACAAAACGGTTACATCATATATGAGTGGAGAGAAGGGAGTAAGACACTAACTGAGATTGAGGGTTACTCAGATATCACACGATTACTTCAAGATTGGTTAAACTATTGGAGAGGATTAGCAGGAGATAAACCAAATCTAGTAATGATAGATATAAACATATTCTATAAAGACTTAACACTAAATGAGTTAACTCAAAAACTAATAGAAGTAACTAAGACGTAAACTGCTAGGCATGTGTGATGTTGGAGCAGGAGTAGAGGAGATTAATGGAGACCTAGAACTTTACATCAAGGGTTTCACATGTTTACCATCTATAGAGATATTTAAGAAAACAGTAGGATTGGTATTAAGAAAGGTAAGTTTACGGAAAACTCGTAAGCAATAAATTTTCTAATAGCATTTTAACATGTTATTTTAAGAACTGAATGAGGAGGTAGATCCTCTAAAATAGTCTCCAAGAGAAACTAGTATGCAGCATTTTTATGTAGTAGTTAAAGATGTCTTAAATTCTTACGTTCTTCTTGAAGTTGTTGTGAACTTCAGAGAGTAGTAATGATAGGTCCTATGGATAGGGTGAGAAGTTACCATCTGTTTTGAGAAGTAAGATCTCATCAAGGATCTAGAGCTAGAAGATAAGAGTTTAAAGAAGGATAGATTACGTATGGGGGGTGACTTGAGCAAATTGTGTACGGACTTCATACAACGTTGTAAAGAAGTTAGAGAAGAATATACTTGAGAAATTTGATGTTGGGGAGGTATCCTCACATTTTAAACATTTAGCAGGTATTAATGGGGTTGGGGATATATTATAATTATAATGATTTGGTTAAATTCTTTGAAGAGAATACTAAGGTAAGAAGCGATGATACATATATGAAGTACTTGAAGAAGGTGGGGTCATACGTATATCATTTTCTCAATCTTACACCTACTACAGGATCTAAAACACCATTTTAATTAATAGCTGAGATTGAAGGAAGTGAAGAACATGTCTGAGTCAAAGTTTCGGACTGCTACTACCATTAGCTCCTAGGATCACTCATTTTCAATTCAACATGTACACCAACCCTACACCATAAATAGGTTTTGATTATCTGAGATATCTAACCCCTTAAATAATGTGCTTAAATCTTAATGAATTATTAATTCTTCATAGATTTTCTCTACACTATCAACAATCTCTTTACAATCATACTTTCTTACCTCATGGAAAGCGTTTTCTGATAGTTTTCTACTGAAACCTCTATCCTCTAATAGTTCTAAGACGTATTGAGCCATCTTATATTCATTCCCATTTCTTACGATCAGTCCTGTCTCTTCATGTTTTACAACCTCACATATACCTCCTTGGTCTGTAGCTACTATAGGGGTTTTAGAAGCCATAGCTTCTAGTATGACTATTCCGAAGGACTCTCCGAAAATTGATGGCATTACGAAGACGTTTGCTTTATGGTATAGGCTGATTATTTCTGATTTCTTCGGTCCTAGTTTGAGCGATACGTTCTTCTGTAGGTCTAGGAGGTCTATTAGGTTCTTAAGTATTGGGGTTAAGTACCCAGATCCAGCTATTGTTAGATGTGCTTCTTTATTCTCCTTAACTACGTACTTCATCATTTTCAACAGTTTATGTAAGCCCTTACGATAGACTAACCTGCCGACGAAGAGTATGCTTCTCCCATCGAATACCTTACTATTCACAGCGAACTCAGATACATCCACGCAGTTCGGGATTACCTCAACGTCTTTGTCTGTGAAGTACTTTATGAATTTAGCAGCAACCTTACTTACAGCTATGATCCTATCTGCATTATTTATCATACACTTTACTGGGAAGAGTATATAGGATGATGGTCTCCACATGATATCGAAATCATGCATGAATTGTATAGAATGATTCGTTAGTACAGTACCTATGCCGAGCTTCCTCCCTATAGATATAGAAAATAGTGAAATAGGTGAAAAAGCGTGATGTGCGTGGATCACATCAAACCTACCCTGCCTTAATACATACTCTAACTCATCTACATGAGGTATGTCTAACACTGATGTTGACCTAAAAATAGATTGTATCCTTACTATATTTAACCCAAGCTTCACATCATTAAAGCTTCCTTTCTTCGTTATTATAGTAACCTCATGACCTCTCCTCTCAAGAAATCTCGCTAAGTACTCTATATGAGTTGTTATCCCACCTAACTTTGGGTAAAAGTAATCGCTACATAAAGCTATCCTCATACATACTTCCGATAAACTATATTAATAAACTAATTAATATTCTCAACAATTCCTATAATGGAGTAAAGACTAGTCGGGGTTTCACTAGCTAACTTCGTAGCTCGGTTGGGTGAGTACTTAAGTGATGAGTATGAGGGGAAGCTATTTTCTGATGAGTTTATTAAGTCAATAAAGCAAAGTAATCTACCACTAACTAATGATGTGATTAATAGGTTTGTTAGTAAGTATGTTGATTTTATGAGGAGGGTAGCTGAAGCATTACCTGATGAGTTTAGGGCTGTAAGTCCTTATCAGTAATTGCTAGGAATCATTATTCGTATCTAGTGGTTGTAAGGAGGTAGTTGGTTAAAACTTAGGTGATAAGCTAGCTTTAATGATCGGTAATGAGTTCACAACTGTTAGTAAGGGTGGTTTAGCTAGTATTAGAGTAGTTGATAAGTTGGGTAGATATGTTTATTTAAGTAAGGGTTTAAGTGTTGATGATGTTAATAGAGCGATTAGTCAGGTTATTAAGGAGGTTAGTCCTGATGAGCTAGTTAAGTTAAAACAGCTTCAGACTGTTTTATCGGCTAGGTCTGGAGTTATACCTAATAGCTATTAGTAATACTTATGACGGTCTCTTAATAACTGTAGCTACGACTACACCACTATTAAATCTTACTAAGGATGTTATTGAGGGTTTAGGGCTTTCAGAATCTGTAGTTACTGAGATGGATGAGGTAATTAAGTTAAGACCTCAATACATTCTCGAGGAAGTAGTAACTATACCTTAAAGGTATATACCTTTTATGAGACATTAGATGAGGTAGCAAGGCTTAAACCAGTATATGAGGAGGTATTAACACATATTACCATACCTAGGGAGGTTACTGAAGTTATCACAATACCTGAAGTAGTTAGTGAATTTGCTGAAGCTAAGCAATTAGCTGATGTATTAGTTAAACCAGTTGGACCCCAGTATTTATTGAGGTTTACGCACCATACAAAGAACCACTACCGATAATATCACCACATCAACTTGCTTTAGGTGTTATTCCAGAACTACCTATGATTCCTAAACCTACTGAGGAGGAATTAGAAGTAAGACCTGGAGTAAAGAAGCCTAGAGAAGTTGAGAAGGTAGTCCTTATAGGACTACCTCCCACTATCTGCTTTAGGACTAAGTCCTGAGAGTATTTTAATTTGTCCTTGTATGTTCTTCCCCGTACGTGTAAAGTATATTAGGTTTTGAGGGTGTGGGGTATGTGGTGGTGGAAGTGGTTTTCTACCGTGTTAGGAGGATTAATAGTAAGTATTACCTGATTAAGGAGTGGTATGATTCTACGTTAGGTAAGAAAGTGAGTAGGTCTTTAGGTCCTTGTGATAGGATTGAGAAGTTATTGGTGAGGTGCGGGGGGTGGGATTCGAACCCACGCAGGCCTACGCCATCGGGGCCTCAGCCCGACCCCTTTGACCTAGCTCGGGCACCCCCGCACTTGTCTGGATTTCTTAAATCCCTATATGTTTTCTTTGAGTGAGTTTTTAACCTTAGCTATGTTTATGTAGTTAGGTAGTGATGTTATGGTTAAGGTATTTCATGAGTTGGTTTCTGTTGATGATGTTATTGGGATTGTTGGGAGGTATTTAACTCTTAGGCCTTTAGGTGTTGAGGTTGTTGGTTTAGGTGATGTTTTATGGAGGGTTGTTGCTGAGGATATATATGCTTCTGTTGATGTACCTCCCTTCGATAGGTCTGAAGTTGATGGTTTTTGTGTTATATCTAGTGATGTTGTTGGTGTTGAGGAGGATAGGCCTGTTGTGTTGAGGGTTGTTGGTGTTTCTAAGATTGGTTCGCCGTTCTTAGGTGAGGTTAAGGTTGGTGAGGCTGTTGAGGTTGATACTGGTGCTGTAGTTCCTAGGGGTGCTGATGCTGTTGTTATGGTTGAGTACTGTAGTAGGGTTGGTGACTCATTATACGTGTATAAGTCTGTAGCTCCTGGTGAGAATATCGCTTATGCTGGTAGTGATGTGATGAGGGGGGAGTTAGTCATCAGTAGGGGTACTCTAATAACTCCTAAGGAAGTACCTATACTTGCTGCTTTAGGTTTGAAGGAGGTGAAGGTTTTTAAGAAGCCTAGGGTTGCGGTCATATCTATAGGGTCTGAGTTGAGGGGTCCTGGTGATGTGTTAGGTTATGGTGAGGTCTACGATGTTAACACATACTCAATCTCAGCTTTACTGAGGGAGTTAGGTATTAACCCGGTAGTCTTCGGTGTGGTTAGAGATGATTACGAGTTAGTCCGTGATATAATCTCTAAAGCTTTAGATGTAAGTGATGTTGTAATTACTAGTGGTGGTACTTCAGCTGGTGTGTCTGATATCACTTATAGAGTTATTGATGATTTAGGGGAGCCTGGAGTAGTAGTTCATGGTCTGAAGGTAAGACCTGGAAAACCTACAGTTGTTGGTGTAGTCAGTAATAAGTTAGTGGTTGGGTTGCCTGGATTTCCGTTATCAGCTATAATGATATTTAACTTAGTGGTAAAGCCCTTACTCCTTAAGTTGATGGGTGTTGAGTCTATACCTGAGTTTAAGGTTAAGACGTTAATTGCTGAGAAGGTAGTTGGTGGTAGGGGTAGGGAGTACTTAATACCTGTTATCCTAGTCAGTAGGGGTAGGGATTTAATAGCTTACCCAATACCTTACTCCTCAGGTTCTTCCTCAGTCTTCACAGTTGCTGACGGTTTTATTAGGATTCCTGAGGGAGTCGGTATTGTAAATGAGGGTGAGGAAGTAACTACATACTTACTAAGTAGTTATGTGAGGCCTGCTGAGTTAGTCTTTATGGGTAGTCATGATTACGGGGTTAACATAGCTTTAAACCTCTTTAAAGTTAAACCACATGCTAAGGTAGTTAACGTTGGTTCTTTAGCTGGTTTGATAGCTGTTGGTAAGGGTGGTGCTGATATAGCAGGTATTCACCTCCTAGACGAACGTACTAACACGTATAACGTAAGTTATGTGAGGGGTTTAGGTTTGGAGGGTAGGGTAGTCCTCATTAGAGGTTATGTGAGGAGTGTTGGTTTAATAGTACCTAAGGGTAATCCTAAAGGTATTAGGAGTGTTAAGGACTTACTAAGAGATGATGTCGTGTTCATGAATAGGAATAGGGGTTCAGGTACTAGGACATTATTAGATATACTTTTTAAGGAACTTGCTAAGGAGCTTAACATTAGTTTTCAGGAGGTGGTTAAGGGTATTAGGGGTTATACAGTAGAAGCTAAGACTCATACAGCTGTTGCTGCTGCAGTAGCTCAGGGGAGAGCTGATGTAGGTTTAGGAATTAAAGCAGCTGCTGATATGTATGGTTTAGACTTTATAGAGTTGCGTAAGGAGTGCTACGATTTCGTAGTTAATGTAGAGAGTTTGAGGAAGTCAGTAGTTAAGGAGTTCATAAACGTGTTGAGGAGTGAGGAGTTTAGGTATAGGATGTCAATGTTAGGAGGTTATGAGGTCCCAGATGATGTAGGGACGGTGATGAAGTAGGTATTTAATTTCGATGAAGTCTTAAATGTTGTAGTGTTTTTACTGGGTTGTGGGTTGGTCCTCTATATAATGATGATATTTAAGTGTTGTTAACTTATGTGAATGGGGTTGTTGTATGAGTATGTTTGTTAGGAGGGTTGGTCCTGGAGCTAGACTTAAGGGTAGGAGGGTAGTCTTCATAGTAGCGAATGAGTTTGAAGATGTTGAACTCCTATACCCGTTTATACGTTTAAGTGAGGAGGGTGCTGAAGTGATTATAGTACCTATGAAGATAGGGATTCATCCAAGACCTGCAGACCCGAGTAAACCAGTTACTGGTAGGTTCGGTACACCGGTTCCTCTATTAGTGTTTAGGGAGGGTGAGAGACATATACTTAAGGAGCTTAAAGAAGTTAGTGTTGATGATGTAGATGCTGTAGTTATTCCAGGTGGTTTCTCACCAGATTACTTAAGGAGGGTACCTGAAGTACTGAGTTTTGTTAGGGAGGCGTATCAGAAGGGTAAGATTGTAGCTGCGATATGTCACGGGCCTTGGGTCCTCATATCTGCAGGGATTACTAAGGGTAAGAGGATGACTGGTGTGATAGCTGTTAAGGACGATATAATAAATTCAGGTGCTGTTTACGAGGACGTACCTGTAGTTAGGGACGGTAATTTAATAACTGCTAGAGTTCCTGATGACTTACCAGAGTTTTGTCAAGCGATAATAGATGCGTTAAGTAGTTAAATCAGATATTTTTAATCATTAACTACGTGTTCTGAGGCTTAAGTTCTTACCTTTAGTTGAGGATTTAGTAAGTGTATCTACCCCTAACAACGGGAGTGACGTGTTTAGTGGTGGACCGGCCGGGATTTGAACCCGGGACCTCCGCCGTGCGAGGGCGGCGCTCTTCCAGACTGAGCTACCGGCCCTAATACCCTACTTACAATTACTTCCTTTATACTTTACCGCTTTATTCTTTCTTGAGTAGGTATGTACTCCCGTCACAAGCTATTCCAGGTGTTGATATCTGGAGGGCTTCCCTACATACTGTGAATGCTAATCCCTCGTTATAGCATAAGTCTCTAAGTGTTAGGAGGTACTTAAGTCTTAAGTCTCTAGGTAGGTATACGTAATTACCTAATCTCTCACCTTTAGCGTAGAGATTTCTTAATTTAATAGCTATTTCTGGGAATACTCTACATACTCTATTTAGTATATCACCTCTTACCTTTAGTGTTGATGCTGTTATCTGTACTACACCTATACTTGATAGTTCTCTAATTAATTCTCTTAACATGTTTAAATCGTCGTTAACGTAAGGTATTATTGGGTCTACCCTAACTGTAGTTATTATGTTATTACTGATTAGTTTTTCTAAAGCTCTTAACCTCTTAGTAGTTGGTGGTGCGTTAGGTTCTAATGTTCTGGATAGGTTATCATCGTTTGTAGTTATTGTTATTGATACTACTACATTACCGTTACTTAATATATCTAAATCCCTTACTACTAAGTCTGACTTAGTTATTACTAGTATTGAGTTTTTATTCTCTATTAATAGTTTGAGCGTTCTCCTAGTAAGGAATAAAGTATCTTCAGGTGGTGTGTAAGGATCACTACTATTACTCATAGATATTAATGCGTTCTTAGGTAGTCTGCTTAAGTCTTTAATCAGGTTATGGATTAAGTCTTTCTTAGGTCTAGGCCTATCGAAATCTCTAATGTATGTCCTAGCATAACAGTAGATACAGTGGTGTCCACAGCCTGTGTATGGGTTTAAGTTGAATTTTAGGGGGCATGTACATAGTTTAGACCTCCATGGGTCGAAGAAGTCAATAACTCTTAATCTAATGTTTCATCCCCTTTAAGAATGATTAGCTTAGGCGCCGGGGGCGGGATTTGAACCCGCGTACCCCAGATGGGGTAGTGGGTCTCTAGCACTTGCTGGACTCGAGCCCACCGCCTTGGACCGCTCGGCCACCCCGGCATTAAATCCCTATCCAAGTCTTTATCTACTTTAACTTATTATAAATGTTTTATTTAGTAGGTAGTTTACATACTTCAACTCTGTATATGTACTTACGTGGTGCGTAGTCAAGTACTCTAACAATATTTTTGATTATGTAGTTAGTTCTGTATGAGTTACTTAATACGTTATCTACTTCTTTAGCTGCGTTTGACTGTGTATCGGATATGACGTAGGTGTAGGCTGTCCCGTTAACCCTCAGAACTCTTAACACTTTAGGTAGGTAGTTTACTGATTTATGTGGTAGGTCTAGTATTACTTTATCGAAGGTTTCACTTCTTAAGGAATTCAGTAGTTCTGAAGCATCACTGTTTATGATGTCTACATAACCTCTTACTAACTTCTTATTTATTTCTAGTGATTTACGTAGGTATGTGAGTGCGTATGGGTTTATATCATTAGCTACTACGTATGACTTCCTACTACATACTATGTGGAGGGTGAATGGACCTACACCTGTGAATAGGTCTAATATCCTCTCATTATCTACTACGTTGTTAGCTACTCTCCTACGTTCCTCAGATAGTGATGGGTTGAAGTATGCTTTACTTATATCTACGTATATCTTTATACCGTATTCTTTATGTATGGTTTCAGTCCTCTCCTCACCGTATATATGTATTAATTCCTTAATTCTGTAGTCACTTACTGTTAACCCACCGATGTAGACAGCCCTTACGTTCTTATTAGTTAGTTTTATAGCTCTACCTACTTCAGTAGCGTAGTTTCCTAATTCTTTAGGTAGGTTTATTACTGCTATATCACCTATTATGTAGAATGAGTTAGGTATGAGTTTTAGTGCTTCATCAGGTACTACATTCCTTAGTAATTCTTTAAACTTAACATACTTCCTACTCCTTAACTCATCACTACTTCCTCCAATAACCATACACGATCAATACCTTCATCATTATTAATCTTAGTAGGTTTAATAATGATTATTAATTTTAATTTGTAATCAGTAAGTGGGGTATGTCCTTTGAGAGTTGGAGTAGTAGCTAAGTTAGATGATGAGAGAGCACTTACGATTACTAAGGATATTATTGAGTACTGTAGTTCTTTAGGGCTTAACGTATTTGTTGAGGAGAGGTTAGCTAGGATTATTCAGTTAGGTAGGGTGTTTAACTTACCTAATGCTGATGTTGATTATGTAGTCGTAGTTGGTGGTGACGGTACTGTACTTAACGTCCTACAGTTATTAGGTGATAATAACTTACCAATTATAGCTGTTAAGAGTGGTAGGAGGGCTTTCTTATGTGAGGTACCTCCTGATGAGTTTAGAGAGTTTCTTAGTAGGTTTGTTAGGGGTGAGTTTACTATTAAGGAGTATATGAGGTTGGAATCTGTTGTTGGTGGTTTTAGATTACCGTATGTTCTTAACGAGTATGTGTTAACGACTTCAGGGATGTTTAGGTCTAAAGTAGCTCACTTCAGGGTTTTTAAAGTTGTTGGTAGTAGTAGTAGGCTTATATATGATATACTATCTGATGGTATTATAATAGCTACTAGTATTGGTTCTACAGCTTATAACTTATCTGTTGGTGGTCCTCTAGTAGATCCTGGGTTGGAGGCGTTGATAGTGACTCCTCTAGCCCCGTTATCACTATGTGTTAGACCTATAGTACTACCATCATATGTTGATGTAGTTGTTGAGGTTGGTAGTGAGTCTTATGGTGCTGATGTTGTAGCTGATGGTAATTACGTAGGTAAGGTAGAGCCTGGGGGGTTTATTAGGGTTAGGAAGGCTGGGAAATCAGCTAGGTTTGTAAGGTTTAGTGATGTTGGTTTTGATTATAAGGTGTTTCAGGGGCCTATATATGGGTTTTAACTTATGTGGTGATGTTATATACGTACTTGATGCTGCTGCTTTATTCGCTTCATACCAACTCATGCTACCTCATAACTCTAAAGCAGTTACTACTAAGGAGGTTGTGGAGGAGGTTAGGGATTTAGATAGTAGGGCTTCGTTAGAGTTGTCGTTGAGTGCTGGTAAGTTAGTTATTGTTGATGTACCTGACAAGTTCTTAGTTGAGGCTGTTAGAGTTGCTGGGGATTTAGGTGAGTTTAGTAAGCTTTCAAAAGCTGATATTTCATTAACTGCGTTGATGATTATGTTAGTCCGTGTATGTGGTGGTGTTGATGTGTTTGTAGTTACTGATGATTACTCCCTTCAGAACATAGCTAATTACCTAGGTTTGAGGGTTTTAGGTGTTAAGAGGAGGACTATAGATAAGGTTGTTAAGTACGTATCTGTTTGTAGGTTGTGTGGTTATGTAGATAATACTGGTTTAGGTGTTGTCTGCCCTGTTTGTGGTGGTTTTATGAGTCGTAGACCATCTACTGTTAAGTCCTTCGGTAAGTGTTGTTAATGTCTTTACTATAGTGTTTGCTGATTTAATGACTTCATCACTTATCTGTTGGGTTAGGTCTAGGTTTGATACTTGAATACCTATTACTAATATCTTAAGGTCTACCCCTACTAAGGTCTTAATGAGTTCTACTACTGTACGTATTGGTAGGTTATGTGTTGATGTACTCATACCTACTTCCTCAATATCTTCTAAGGATGTAATCACTATAGTTCCAGGTTTTAGTGATAGGTCTACAGCATCTATGAGTATTATGGTTAGTGGTTTATAGTTTGTTATAGTCTCGTAGAAACATGTTATTATGTCGTCCTCACATACTACTACGTTTTTAAGTCCTTTCTTCAGTAGTTCTCTACAGGTGTACGGTCCTACAGCATCATCACCTCTTAAGTCCTTACCAACACATACTATAGCTACTCTACTATGTACTCCTAATACTTCCTTAAGTTTACTGAGTAGTTCGTATTCTTCAGTCATTTTAGTACCTCTTAATCCTTACATGGGTTTTCCTCGAAGATTAATGACTTATACAGTATTACTTCTACGTAGTCTGGAGGTATTACAGGTTTTCCGTTCTTGTATGGGAATACGTAGGGTAGTTCTACAGTTATCTCTATATTGTTTACCCTCCCCTCCAACCTCAACCCCTCCCTAATATCTAATTCTTCTAACTCCCTACCATCTTCTATCTCCTTAAGTACGTAGGCTGTCCCAGCAATCGTGAACTGTTTCTTACCTAAATTCCTACTCTCTAAGTTCTTAGCTTTAGATGTTATTAACTGGTATGTCCTCCCTTTAGGTGGGTTATCACCCATTATCCCACCAATAACTACAGCGTCTACTCCTACTAACTCATAATGTCTTAGTTGTTTATCTGCTTGAGGGTCTAGAATTAATACCTTCTTCAACCCTAACTTCTTAATGATTTCTAGGAAGTCCTCACTAAATATCATTCCTAGACCTTCTAACTCCTTCCTATCCTTACTACTCTTTACGTTAGTGAATATCACTCTACCTTCGAATATCTTTGATAGGAATTTATACTCGCTTAACATCCACGGTGATATACATTCTTCTAAATGTTCTACTATTACGTAATACATTAACTACTCATTCCTCACTACGTATTAGTTTCTCATATATTTATAGAGTTCTTCTCTATGTTATCTCGGTAGTATCTGTGAAGGTGTTTAGACTACCTGATGATTTAAGGGTTGAGTTACGTAGAGGTATTGGCTTAGTTATTAGAGGTGATTATCGTTCAGTTGCTCTCTCAGTTATTAAGGTAGTAGGTGATTGTAGTAGGTTATGGGCTGTAGGTGATATAGTATGTTCAAGTATTGTTGATGTTGGTTGTGTTCCTAAGGTATGCGTAGTTGATGGTAGGACTTTAAGGGAGGTTTCCATAGACTACGAACGTCTTAAGAAGTTTTTCTCTGAAGTTGTTAGGGTTAAGAACCCTCCAGGATGTGTTAGTGAGGATGCTTTAAGAGTTATTAAGTATTGTGTTAGCCGTAGTAATGTCTTAGTCTTAGTTGATGGTGAGGAGGACTTAATAGGCTTACTAGTCCTGATGTTTGCTGACTTTGGTGACTACCTAGTCTACGGATTACCAAGTATTGGTGTTGATGTTGTTAAGGTTAGTGAGGGTAGTAGGGGTTGGGCTTTAGAGATGATATCTAGGTTTAAGGAGGACTACATAATACAAAATCAGTAAAACATTTTAGACAAAAGAATCACTCATTAATTAATTAACTATGTTTACCTAGTAATAATCAAGTACTATACAGCTTAAAAACCCCCTAAACAATAGATCTGATTGGCGCTCAACCTGACCACCTAAAACGCCGCAGTAACCGGCGGCGTGGCTGGACGCGGAGTGTAACTCCGTGAATGAAAAGCCGCTCTCCAACTGCGGTTACAGGGATGAAGGTATGAGAGCGCACTTACAATCACTTAAAGATGGGGACCCGAATAAGTCTGAGCACTAACTCAGACATATTCGGGTCTGACGAGGGCCTACCCCAGAACCACACCACGAACCAGTCTAAACCCCGCGGCCTTGCGGCCGCGACTCCGGTTGATCCTGCCGGACCCGACCGCTATCGGGGTGGGGCTAAGCCATGGGAGTCGTACGCCCCGGACACCGGGGAGTGGCGGACGGCTGAGTAACACGTGGCTAACCTACCCTCAGGACGGGGATAACTCCGGGAAACTGGAGCTAATCCCCG
>CAZZLT010000023.1:0-2624 GCA_964655125.1 uncultured Desulfurococcaceae archaeon
TTCTTAATAGCTTCTCTATGTAGTGGTGTTTGCCAGGCTACGTACTTCCCAATACCTATTTCAAGGTCTATTTCTGGTGGTGGTTCGTCAATCCATAATTCAGGATCTCTATATGTGATACCATTTACAATCATGTTTAACTCTACTAACTTATTTAGGAGCAATATCCTATCTCTCTGTAGTAGGGTGTCTGGATCTTCAATAGCTTCAGAAAGCCATTTCTTCTCATCATTAGTTAGAGATACTATGAATGTGTGGAGGTTTCTGGAGATGATTATGTCTTTAACTACGTATTCTACAGACCATCTAAACTTATAGAGTTGTGTAAGTGTTTTTGGATTACCACCACATAACCTCCAAATATCTTCAAAGTCTGGTTTAAGTTGTGGGATCTTCTCATAAAGCTCCTTAAAACCTTCCCTACTCATATTCCATATAGGTCTAATCTCTGCCCACCTATGCCTACCTATCCTCTGTCTCGTAATACCCTCACTCGTTACTACAACAGCTATAACCTTCTCATACTCAGCTGGTGGGTACTCAATAAGGTTTAGGAGAGTCTTTACGTAGACCTCAGCCTTATCTAACCCAATACCCTGGAAAACCTCATCTACTAGTAAGGCAATCCTCCTCTTCCTCCACTTCCTTAACAACTCATTAGCTAAGATAATAACTAAGTCTGCTAACTTAATCTGTGCTAAACCAGTAACATCAGCTATAACATCTGAAATCCTCTCAGTAACCTCCTTAACATCAGTGTAGGTAGTATAATCCTTATGAAGAATATCTACATAGATAACATCAAATCCATACCCCCTCAAAACCTCAGCTACTTGTCTAAGCCAAGCACTCTTACCACAACCCTCAGGACCGAAAACAACTATCGGCTGAGTAATTACACCCTCAACCCACTCCTTAACTTGCTTAATACCCCTATCCCTATCAACAAACTCAATAGTAAAATCAGCAAAACGAAGTATTACCCTCCTCACAGACATACTAAAATCACCTCAAACATCTATACCCTACATACTACTGTAATAAACTCACTAATTTTAAATCAAAATCACTATAGAAGAAATCTAATGTACTCTAAAGAGCGTTTCTCAACACGTATATCTTAAGTATTAAGCTTATATTATTTGATGAGTAATTCCTATGATTAGTAAGTACCTTCAGAAATAAGTTACTAATTTTACTTAATTTCCTCATATTCATCTTCTTACTCATACACACTTAAGATAGTATATGTTATGAATACTAGATCTATAATACTTCAACTCCTACAAATCAGCTAGTTATCATAACTCTAAGATAGAATACACACTACACCTAAGATTATGAGAGTTCATACTGTGGATAACTTCATGACTGTTGAGCTTTATGAGGTCTATCAAACTTAGTGATAACCTGATGAGGTATGTGATTGAGAATAATAATGAAGTTTTAACCTATTATGACTTACCATAATGTTAACCTAAGGTATGAGTAAGTGGTTAGAGTTAATAACTAGAGTAGTCAAAGCTTAAATATAGCATTATATTAATAGCTGAGAAGGAGTTACGAAACCACAGTATCGTATTAGGTATTGTTAAAACTATAGCCTGTGTAGATATGAATAAGTGTTAGGAGGAAGTAATTGAAACATTCTAGAAGCATTAATAATTACTTCATTAAAGTACTTAACATCTTATAGAGTTTAGTGGAATACTACCACCTTCAAGGAATAGTGTGATGGTTATTTCAAACTCCTTAGATTCTTTAAAAGAGTTCTTAATAGATTTAAATGTTGTGTTTAAGTCGTTAATTATAGTACCGTTTATAAGTATTAGAAGTCCTCTACCACTACTTTCTGTAAGTAGTTTCTGTATTACTTCCGATTTTAACTCCTTACCTAACTTTTTTTACGAACTCAGCAATAGTTATATCCTCACTTAAATTATCAATTACGTAATTATCACTCTCTAATCTAAATATTTTATGAAGTAAAAACTAACTTTCACCCTCATAATCAATATAACCTTACTTTACTGATTTCTACTAATAACTCACTTAGGTTTAATTCCTTAAGTTTTAATTGTAAATCATCAATACTTTCTAAACCTCTTAAAACATAGAACTTTCTTAACATTTCGTTAAAGTCATCACATACTAACCTTT
The DNA here is from genome assembly GCA_964655125.1 of uncultured Desulfurococcaceae archaeon. Lineage (GTDB taxonomy): Archaea > Thermoproteota > Thermoprotei_A > Sulfolobales > NBVN01 > CAZZLT01. The sequence goes on from CAZZLT010000023.1 coordinate 2,161, forward strand.
TAGCAGGACCCTCATCTAATGGCTCCGTAATAAACCTCTCAGGTAGTGTATCATCTTTTTAGTAAGTTCCATCATATAGTTCAGGAATCTCTCTAAGTACCATACTCTCCTACCAATAGTCAGTAAGTCTTCATGTGTGAGATTCATACCTGTTATAGCATTCCATACTTTAGCTATATGTTCAAAACTTACTATACCGAAGATACCGAACTTACGTAATATTACTGAATCAGTAAAAGCACATATATCCTGATGTATGATGACTGTAGTTACTCTATCATCTATTGTTTTCGGATGTTCGTTAATACAATACTCTGGTAGTAAGATCAATCTTTCAACAAGCATAGGCATACCTTGAAGATGGCAAGCACCTCTATTTGATGTTGCGTAAGATAATCCTAGAAGATTTATAGAGTCTGACGTGATGTATAGGGACTTCTAAACCTTTTACATTTATAGAGAAT
>CAZZLT010000024.1:0-3879 GCA_964655125.1 uncultured Desulfurococcaceae archaeon
TGATGAAGCAACTACAGCAATCTTAGCAGGACCACCAACCATCCTACCAACTAAAGCCTTAGCAAGATCTATAAAGAACCTACCAACACCAGCCTCAGAAAATACAGCACCTAAAATAGTAAATGCAATAACGTATGTAGACATTACCTGGAGTGGTGTTGTGAACGTCCCGTACGTAGTTAAGTAGTTAAGTTCTATAATCCTATCAAACCTCATACCCCTATGTCTGAATGGGTCGGGTATGTATGGACCTATATAGAGGTATATTAGGAAGAATATCACTAAGAATGTTATTACTAAACCACTAGTCCTTCTAGTAGCTTCAATTATAGTTGCTATGAAGACTATACCTAGTACTAACTGTTCAGTTGTTAAAGCAGTTGCAAACCACATCCTCTCGTAAATCCATGGTGGGTGGTGGTATAGTATTATAGGGGGTATTACTGAGATTATAGCTAGTAGGTAGTCATACCATGGAATCCTATCAACATCTTTCTTCCTTGCTGGGTAGACTATGAAGATTAGTGGGAGTACGAAGGACATGTTTAAAACCATATGTAGTACTACATCATATGCTGTGAATAGTAATGCGTATATGTTGTAGGTAGCCATAAGTGCTAGGATCGCAGTAACTACAGCCTCAACCTTCTTACTTAAAGTCCTCTTAACCATGATAAAACCTAAAAACTCCTACATTATCTAAAATTTAAACTTTTAATCATATCGTCATAGTTATTAACTTAATCACTTCTTCACTACTTACTAACTTAACTCCGTAGAACTTCTCCATAAACTCAAGTCCTAGTCTATGGTATTCCTCACTAAATGCTTCTACAGCATCCTTAACAACTATTAAGTTATAACCTCTGTAGAAAGCATCTACAGCAGTATGCATCACACATATGTGGGTGTGTATACCAGTAAGTATTAATGTATCAACACCTAACTCCCTCAGAAGTAGGTCTAAGTCAGTTTCGAAGAAACCACTATACCTCCTCTTCAAGACTATGAAGTCCTCCTCAGTAGGTTTTAAATCATCAATAACTTCAGAACCTTCAGTACCTCTAACCGCGTGAGGACCCCATAACATGAGTTCACGGTCTACACCCTTAATGTGTGAGTCATTAACGTAGATTACTGGTATTCTGTAATCCCTAGCAGTACTTACTAACTTCTTTATGTTTGGTATTATGTTTAGAGCTCTCTCACATCTTAAACTACCGTATATGAAGTCTTTAAGCATATCAATTACTAATACAGCGTATTTAGGCATGAGAACACCTACTACCTATGTACTTCAGTAGTTAAAAGTTTAGTAGGTTGTTTAGTAATATCTCTTAGGTATAGGTATTGAATGTTGAGGAAGTAATTACTAAGGTATTTAGAAGTAATGTTGAGTTAGCTAAGTCTTTAATTAAACTCATAAGTAGTTATACTGAGAAGCTAGTTAGTGATTTAGGTAGTCCTATCAAGATTATGAATTTCTGCGGTACTCATGAGTGGACTACTACATACTATGGTTTAAGGTCTTTAATACCTGAGGATATAGAGTTAGTTGCTGGTCCTGGATGTCCAGTATGTATTACTCCAGGTGTTTATGTTGATGAGTTAGTTAGACTCTCTCTAGAGGGTGTTAGGGTCTATACTTTCGGTGATGCTTATAAACTACCTACAACTACTGGTAAGGTACCTAAGAACTTAGCTGAAGCTCAAGCATTAGGTGGTAATGTTAAGGTAGTCTATAGTTTCTTAGAAGCTGTTAAGGATGCTAGAGAATACGGTAAGGACTCAGTATTCTTCGGTATTGGTTTTGAGACTACAGCACCTTCATATGCGTTACTGATTAAGTCTGGTGAGGTACCTGAGAATTTAAAGTTGTTAAGTGCTTTAAGGCTTACACCACCGGTTATGAGGTATGTTATTAAGTTGTATAGGGAGAGGGGTTTAATGCCTATTAGAGGTGTTATAGCTCCTGGACATGTATCAGCTATAGTTGGTGGTATGGCTTGGGAATTCCTACCTAAGGAGTTTAAAATACCTACAGTAGTTACTGGTTTTGAACCTATAGATGTTTTAGTAGCTATAGTTAAGATACTTAAGATGTTAGTTGATGGTAGGCCCGGAGTTAGTATTGAGTATAGTAGGTTAGTGAGGTGGGAGGGTAATTTAATGGCTAAGAAAGTAGTTAATGAGGTTTTCGAAGTTGTTAATGCTGCTTGGAGAGGTATTGGTTACGTACCTAAGAGTGGTTTAGAGTTAAAGGATACTTACAGTAGGTATGATGCTGTTAAGGAGTTTAAGTTGAGGGTACCTAAACCTACTGACTACGTATTAACTACAGCTACTTCAAATCCTTATGAAAGAGAACTACCTCCTGGGTGTAGATGTGGTGAGGTTGTATTAGGTATTGAGAAACCTACTAAGTGTCCGTTATTTATGAGGGTATGTAGACCTGAATCACCTTTAGGTCCTTGTATGGTTTCTTCAGAAGGTACTTGTAGGATTTGGGCTTTATACGGTAGTGTAGAGTTTATTAGAGGTGTTTAGTATGTGTTGGGGTATTCCAGGTAGGGTTGTTGAAGTTAATGGTATGTATGCTAAGGTAAGTGTAGGTGGTACTATAGTAGAGGCTGTAGTTGGTGTTGATGGTGTTTGTGTAGGTGATTACGTTATAGTTCATGCTGGTTTAATAGTTGGTAAGTTAAGTGAGGATGAAGTCTTAAGTAACTTAACTACGTTAACCGAGTTACAGATAAGTAATTACGTGAGTGAGGGTTTAGATGAGTCTTTAGCTAGGGAGAGAGTTATTGAGGAGTTTAAAAGTATAGTTAGTTCTTTAGGTATTGATGTTAGTAAGTACTTAAGTATGTTAGGGAGTGAGAAGAGGGATTTTGAAGTAGTTAGTGAGGAAGTTATTAAAGTACCTGATAACGCCTACGTATATAGGGTTAGAACTACATTAGCTGATACTGACTACCTACAAGTAGTACACTACATAAACTACTTAAGATTTTGTGAGAAGGCCTGGTCAGAACTACTAACTAGTCTAGGATTCAGCTATAGTAAGTTAATACATGAATACGGAATATTCATACCCACCACAGAAGTAAACTATAAAATACTAACACCCTCAAGACTAGATAACGACTTAGAACTATACGTATGGGTTGAAAACATAAGTAATAAGTCAATAAAATGGAGATGCGTAATAAAGAACATAACCACAGGTAAAGTAAGTGCAGACATAACACACACAACAGTATGTACAGACACAGCACTAACACAATCACTAGAAATACCTAAAGAACTCATAGAAAAACTAACAAAACACCTACAAAACAAAACACCAAACACAAAATTATAAACCAACCTAATACAAAATATTCCTAAGAACACCTTAGGAACACGCATACGTGAACATCGCAAGATCTCAAACAATAGATTAATAAAAATCTATAAATTAAAAACTGATGAATTCCTCATGGTAGAATTCCTAAGGTAGTCCTTAGGATTGATGGTTATGTAGACCATGAGATTTAAAGAACATCAGCAAGTAAATAACATTAATGGAACGCATAATAACGTAAAATTTAAAAATATGTATTTAGAAAATATTAATGATAGAACTGAGTAAATCCTCAAATCTCTAATAGAAGAGGCAAGATTCAGAAAATCTAAAATAGAATTGAAAGTAATTAAATTAATTTACAAACCACTACATGGTGTCTGGATGCCCGAAAATCTAAAATAGAATTGAAAGTGTTTAACTTAATAATAAATAACGAATACGTAACTTCCTGGGATTTAAAACAATACACTTACTGCCCAGTAATACCTTGGTTAAGAAGTAACTACTTAGTTGAAGAACCTATGAGTAAG
>CAZZLT010000025.1:0-57465 GCA_964655125.1 uncultured Desulfurococcaceae archaeon
ATAGAATTGGAGAGCGCTAAAGCTAATTGCCTAGCGAACCTCTCTGCGTCTCTGGGTAGAATTACCTGATTTGGATCTCCCCATCCAGCTAATCTGGAATCAAACTCTTGAATAACTGATGGCATATATATGAAAGAGAAAGGCAACATACCTTGAGCTATTTCCTCTTTTAGCCAGCTATTCCATTCTAATGTTCTTTTAATATACCATGCTTCGTAACCGTGTAGACCTCCATAATAGCCAGTAGTATCGTAATGAGCTGCCCATACTGTCACACCATCCAGTTTTCGTATTATTTGTAGGATTTCTTCTGATGGGTCGAACTTTGCGTAGTCACCTATTATGAATATTTTCTCCAGTATATTTCTCTACATTCAACCTAATTTTATCTATTCCTGAAGAAATATCTCCCTTATATGCCGGTAGGTCGTAGAAATATATAAGCAGCCTATTATCTAGTTTTAGGAGGAGTTCATTAGGAATTAAAGTAAGCAAATAGCTTAATTGGGTTGATATATCGTTTATGACCGTGGGATCATCTAAATTGAGGTTTTCTCCATGACCGTAAAGAATGCCGTAGTGTATCTGTCTCCCTAAATCAGAAGTTATCAGATTTTCAGAGGATATAAATGTTTCATGAAGCCTACTTAGTACATGAAACAATGGTGGGTCACCTATATGAGAAGGCGCCGGGGGCGGGATTCGAACCCGCGTGGGCTAATGCCCACCGGCTCTCCAGGCCGGCCCCTTAGACCGCTCGGGCACCCCGGCATAAAATATTTTAAGGTATTCCAATAAATTATAAAATATTCTACCTTAATAATTCTATCTCTATATATACATCATCAGGAACTCTAACCCTCATTAACTGCCTCATAACCCTCTCATCAGCACTTACATCTATTATCCTCTTATGTATCCTCATCTCCCATTTCTCATATACTTTAGTACCTTCACCATGTGGAGGTACTAAAGTAGGTACTACTAATCTCTTAGTTGGTAGTGGTATTGGTCCTCTAACTTCAACACCTGCTTTCTTAGCTATATCAACTATCTGAGATACTACGTAATTCAGGTTACCTACGTTAACACTCCACAGCCTTATCCTTACTTTATTAGCCATTAATTCACACCGTAAAAATCGTAGTAGTTAGTGCTTAACCTTTAACCTCTACCTTAGCAGGTTTTAAATCTGTTACAACACCTATTCCAACAGTTTTACCCATATCCCTCATAGCAAACCTTCCTAACTGCGGAATCTCACTAAACCTCTCAAGAACCATAGGCTTTATAGGCTTAAACTTAACTAGTGCTGAGTCTCCTACCTTGATGAACTGCGGGTTCTTCTCAACTATCTGACCTGTTCTAGGGTCTAACCTACCTATGATCTCAGTAATCCTAGCAGCTATACTGGCTGTATGTGCATGTATTACGGGGGTATAACCTACGGAGATAGCTGTTGGATGCCAAACTATGAATATCCTAGCAGTGAATTCATCAACAACTGTTGGAGGGTTAGTTAAGTGTCCGACAACATCTCCTCTCTTTATCTCCTCCTTAGCTACACCCCTAATGTTAAAACCTATGTTATCACCTGGTAACGCCTCTTCTAACTTCTCATGATGCATCTCTATAGAACGTACCTCACCCACCTTACCTGGGGGCATTATAACTACTTTATCACCAACTCTTAACCTACCAGTCTCAACCCTACCGACAGGTACTGTACCAACACCTGAGATACTGTAGACTTCCTGTATAGGAAGTCTTAAAGGCTTATCTATAGGTTTAGGAGGTTCTTTAACCATATCTAGAGCTTCTACTACTGTAGGCCCTCTATACCACGGTGTATTAGGAGACCTCTCAATAAGGTTATCACCTAACAAACCTGATACCGGTATGAACGGTATAGTATCTACCCTATATCCTAAACCCTTCATAAACTTCGATAAGACGGAGACTATCTCCTTATACCTAGCCTCACTCCACGGAGGTTCAGTAGCATCCATCTTACTAACAGTTACTATAAGTTGGTCAAGACCCATAGTCTTAGCCAGTATTACATGCTCACGTGTCTGACCTTCAGGACTCATACCAGCCTCGAACTCACCCCTCCTAGCAGATACTACTAAAATCGCTGCATCAGCTTGACTAGCACCTGTAATCATGTTCTTTACGAAGTCTCTATGACCTGGAGCATCAATTATAGTCCAGTAATACTTAGGAGTTTCAAACCTCATAAACGATAAAGCTATTGTTATACCTCTTTCACGTTCTTCCTTAAGTCTATCTAAGAACCACGCAAACTTCTGATCCTCCTTACCACTCTTCTTAACTGCTTCCTCAACCTCCTTACGAGTCTTCTCATCAATGTAACCTAATCTCATGAGTAGATGTCCTACTAACGTACTCTTACCATGGTCTACATGACCTATTACCACTAGATTTAAATGCGGTTTTTTAGATGCACTCATATTGCCACCCGTACCACATCACACTATTATTCTATCAGAACTTTAAAAGTTTTGTAATTTAAGGTTTATTCTAAATAGATAGTGGAACTTGAAGGAGTTATGTAACTCCTAGTCTAACTTGACTACGTAGGGAGTAATAAAATATTTAATTAGTGGTACCTGGAGGAGTTAGAAAGTACAAAATTACGTAATCGGTGGTAGAATGTTAGAGATAAAACCATTAGCTTTCGATAGCTTAGGTGTTAGGTCTATGGCTACATTCATCTCAACCCCCGACGTAAACATAATCATAGACCCTTCAGCATCTTTAGCTCCGTTAAGATATGGTTTACCACCTCATGAGTTAGAGATTGAAACACTTCATAACTCTATTGAGGTTATTAAGAACTACATAAGTTTTAGTGATGTCGTAATAATAACACATTACCATTACGATCACCACGACCCTGGAAAACTAATACCGTTAGAGTTACTAGCTTCTAAGGAATTACTAGTTAAAGACCCTGTTAACATGATTAACGTATCACAGAGGATAAGAGCTTCTAAATTTTTAAGAGGTGTTAAGGAGGTAGGAGCTAATATTAAGATAGCTGATAGTAGGGAGTTCAAATATGGTAAGACTTTAATAACTGTATCCAGACCTCAACAACACGGTAATAACGATAAGCTTGGATATGTTCTGATGGTATCGATAAGGTATGAGGGGTATTCAGTAATATTTACATCAGATATTGAGGGGTTCTTAAATGATTACTCTATGAAGTTTATAGAGAGAGCTGATGTAGCGATAGTTGATGGACCCCCTACATACTTAATTAATAATGCTTATAGTGAAGATGAGATTAGGTCATGTATAGAGAACCTAGCCATACTGTCTAAAAAAGTTAGTAAGTTAGTAATAGACCACCACATGTTAAGAGATCTTAACTATAGGAACGTATTCAACATCATTAAAGACCTATCCGGTGTTAATGTAATAACAGCTGCTGAATTCCTAGGTTTAGAACCTAACCTACTAGAAGCTAGACGGAGAGAACTTTATAGAAGGTCCTCACCACCTACGACATAAACTTCAAGACCATCAACATATTCTAAGCTAAGGTACATAGCGATCAGCAGAACTAAACACTAAACAAGATAGAAGATATAGTGAGTTAGTATTAGTGATTAAGCCTAAATGATGATGTCATACACCTATATGAATTAGAGTTTATGAAGTATATCATCTTAAGTGTAAGTAAGGGATTTCTGAGGATCTTCAATAATTTAAGTACGTTTAGGATGTGTTTTGAGGATGTTTAAATGTATTAGCTTAAGTAATATCAGTATTAACGCCATTAAAGCTATTTGACCCCAATCTAATAGAGCAACACTATTAAACATACCATCACTTACGATAATTACTAACGGATACACATGTAGTGTTAATTGATTGACTAATTTATAAGTTATTAAGTAGGAGTAGTTTGTTATTATTAAAGCTATTGAGGAAATTATTGCTATATCCTTGATTAAACTGTATTTTGGTAATGAGAAGTGTAGAATTGTATAGAGTATGAATAGTATTACTGATGATACGTACGTATAGTAAGTATAACTATATCTTACTAGGTAGTAAGTGTAGGTTAACGAAGATATCGTAAGTATGATTAAGATATAGAATGTTAAGATGAGAGTTAGTAAGTAAGTTATTAGTGGTTTAAAGTATTTACTAAAACTTATTAAGTTACTACACACCCGTTTCTCACCTAATATATTAAACACCTCTACTATCTAAATCAACGTATAATATATTAATAACTAATGTTTGAAGTTTAAGAACGTTGGTTTTAAGGTATCTACTCACACTCATCAACACTTCTCTTAAGATATTACCTAATAAACTTTTAACAAATATATTTTGAGGACACCCTCATTAACAACCCACCTTAATCTTAAAACAGTTCTCTCAATCAATAATAACAATATAGTATTAAACTTAATAACTCTGCTACAAAGAATTTTAGAGTGATGAGAAGAGGGTCTAATGATTATTAGTGATTTAAGCTGGAAATGCTGATATCCGTTGATATTCTCTCTATGTTAAATCCGTACTTATCTAGAATTTTCTGGGATTTCCTTATGAGTTCTTCCTTCATATCAGTCTTTAAGTATTTAAGCACGTATTTTAAAGTATAGTATGTTGTGAATATAGAGTGAAGGTACATCCCTACAAACCCTAAGAAACCGTTAAATAACTTGTTCTCTACACATACATCCTTAGATAACTTACTTAACCTAATTATCATGTACGAGGTAATTGCTAATATCATCGTGAGGAGTGAGTACCCTAATAACGTTACTATACCTGAACCCATAATTAGGTATAACGAGATCATCACGTATATAGGGTATAACGAAAATGTAAACCAGGGTATGAAGTCCGGAGGTAATTTACTGTTGATGAGTACAGCTCCTTGAACTACCCCTAACAACCTAGCTTTTTGCCAAGACCTTATACCTTGCCAATCCTTCGGTGTAGTCACTATGACTACAGCGTCATCATTATAACAGAATTTTACTCCCCTCTTTAGAGCTAGTATACTGAAGTAGAAGTCATCACTTCTAATTATTGGTGGGTATATAGATTTCGAGTATACGTGAGTTTTAACTAACTTGTTATTCCCTGGTGCATGTCTCTCTCTAACATACTTAAATAACACATGATATGCGTGGTACCAGAAAAATAACTTATCCGATAGTTCATGACATCTAAGTAACGGCTTTCCAGACACTACATCACAATCTGTTGGGGTCTTAATCATTTGACTTACGTAGTCTTCACAGTATATATTCTCTGAATCTCCCCATAGAATATACTCGTACCCATTACTTATCGCATATTTAATAGCTTCTAAACGAGCTGGGCCTACACCACCTAATACTTCCTGTACCTTAAATTTCATACATGGGTACTTAGAAGTAAACTCACTTGCAATCTCAGCTGACTTATCTTTAGAACCGCCATCAATAACTAACACATCAAAACACTCACACACCCTACAACTACCTACTTGATTAACTAGACTGTTAAGAGTTTCTCTAAGACCTTCAGCGTTATCCTTATTCAATATCACGACTAACACCTTCCTCACAACCTACACCATCACTTAGATTTAAGTTAGGTATTAGTTTAAGTCTGTTAATTACTTAAGTTTCATAAAATTATTAAAACCTATTAATTAAGTACCAATAGTATTAACGGTGTAGTGAGATGGTTGATGTTAGGGAAGTACCAGCTGACATGTTCATTAAATACTTAGCTAACCATCTAAAGAATAACGTACCAGCTGTAAGACCTCCTCAGTGGGCATTATTCGTAAAGACAGGTCATTTCAAGTCTAGACTCCCTGAAGATCCTGACTGGTGGTATGTGAGGGCTGCAAGTATTCTTAGGAGGTTATACATGAGTGAGAGACCTGTAGGTGTTGGAACTCTTAGGACAGTTTATGGAGGGTTGAAGCGTAGGGGGTCTGCACCACCTCATTTTAAGAAAGCTTCCGGAGCCATCATCAGACATATACTACAGCAGCTTGAGGCAGCTGGTTTAGTAACTAAAGTTGGAGGTAAGGGTAGGGTCTTAACACCTAAGGGTACCTCACTACTAGCTCGAATAGCTAATGAGGTCTTTAAAGAAGCAGTTAAGTTAATACCTGAGTTAGCTAAGTATGCTCCGGGGTGATAAACATTAGCAACTATGAGTATTACGACGAGGAGTTAGAGCTTATTAAGAGGAGACGTATGGCTGAGTTGATGAAGAGAGCTGCTGAGGAGTCTAAAGCTAGGGAGGAGGAGATGTTAAGAGAGCTTCAGAAGCAAGAAGTCTTAAGGAGGATATTAACTCCAGAAGCTCGTGAGAGATTAGCTAATATCAAGTTAGTTAAGCCTGAGTTAGCTAAGGCACTTGAGGATTACTTAGTAAGTTTATCTCTAAGCGGTAGGTTGAATAAGGTTATTGACGATGAAGAGTTAAAGGAAATATTAAGACAGATTGATGAGAAGAGTAGGAGGGATATAAGGATAACAGTTAAGAGGAAGGGGTAGGAGTTGGCTCGGAATAAACCATTAGCTAAGAAGTTAAGGTTATGTAGCGCGTTTAAATCTAACTCAGCAATACCTTTATGGGTAATCCCTAAAACACTAAGGAAGTTAAGGTTTAGACCTAAGAGGAGGCATTGGAGGAGGTCTAAGTTAGGTAATATCTAGGGTGGGATTATGAGTGAGGCTATATACGTGATCAACTTAAACAGGCTTTACTGGACTAGGAGGTATAGAAGATTAGCTAGAGCTATTAAAATGATTAAGGAATTCGTTAAGAAGCATACTAAAGCTAATGAAGTCCTCATAGATAACTCAGTAAATGAGTACATATTCAGTAAATCCTACGATAAACCCCCTAGGAGGATCGCAGTTAAAGTTACTAAGATTGATGAAGGTGTAGTTAAAGTTTCCCTAGCTTTAGAAGTAGGTAAGACTTCTTAATGTTTGGTAGGTAGGGATGACCCTAGAAAAAATAAGGATTTTTGGTAATCCAAATATAGGTGTGTATATCTTCGCTAATAATAGAATAGCTTTAATACCCCCTGTAAACGATACTAACGTTAAGAAGAAGATAGCGGATAATTTAAACGTAGATGTTATAGAGTGTAGAGTCGCAGGTACTAACTTAATAGGTATTTTAGTAGCTGGTAACGATAATGGTTTACTACTACCTAGGATTGTTAAGGATAAGGAGTTTGAAGAACTTAAGAGTTTAGGTATTAACGTTAACATCTTATACACTAACTTCACAGCATTAGGTAATGTTATCCTAACGAATAATAAGAAAGCTATAGTACATCCAGAGCTTCACGATAGGGATATAGATGTTGTTAAGAAGGTTTTAGGGGTTAGTGAGGTGGTTAGGAGGTCTATAGGGAAATTCGTTACAGTTGGTTCAGTAGCTGTAATTAATGATGTAGGAGGTTTAGTACATCCAGATGTTAGTGATGAGGAGTTACAGGAGTTATCTAGGGTCTTAAATGTTCAACTTGATGTAGGTACTGTTAATTTTGGAGTAGCATTTATAAAGACTGGTTTAGTAGCGAATAATTATGGAGCAGTAGTTGGTGAAAGGACTACAGGGCCTGAGATCATGAGGATAATTAAAGCATTAAATATAGGTGGTAGTTAATGAATGGGGAGGTTAGAGTGTATAGGGTTGAGGGTTTAGCACTCTTTAGCCCGGATAGGGTTAGACGGTGGCAACCGTTCACAATAGATGTAAGAGCTTTAAAACCTGAACATGCTGTTGAGAAGGTATACTCAGATTTAGGGAGTAGGCATAAGCTTAAGAGGTCTCATATAAAGATAATTAACGTTAAGGAGGTAAAACCTGAGGAGAGTAAGTATAAAGTTATTAGAGAGTTAGAGTTCTTTACTGGGTGGTCTATTGAGTGATAAAGTAGGAGTAGATGTTAATGCATTAGTAGTTGAGTTAAGTGAGGTTAAGAAGTACGTTGATAGGTTACAGGGTAGTATTGCTCAACTAGCCTCAGAACTACAGGAGATTAGATTAAGTAGAGGTGCTGTTGAGGAACTATCAGGTAAGAGTAGTTTAGAGACTCTAATATCCCTCGATAGGAGGGGTCATACATACGTAAGAGGTGTTATAAGTGATGTTAAGTCTGTAGTAGCTCATATCGGTAGTAATTACTATGCTGAAGTACCTGTAGAACTAGCTGTTAAGCTACTTGATAAGAAGGAGAATGATGTGATACAGGCACTACGTATGGTTGAGAACGAGTTGAATAAAGCATTAACATACTACCAACAACTTCAGGAAGTACTGAGTAAAGCATTAAAGAGTCAGCAAGCTAAATCTACATAAACGTAACTAAGTATTTTACTTATTAGTGGTAATAGATGTTTAACAAGCTTAAGCAAGTATTCAGCAACGTAATCAATAAGTTTAGTGAGGTACTAACAACTAAGGAGTTAAGTTATGATGAGTTTAACGAAGTTTTCCAGGAGTTTGAGGTAGAGCTTTTAGAAGCTGATGTAGCTTACGACGTAGTTCAGATCATTAAGGACTCCCTAGCTAAGGAGATCGTAGGTAGTAGGATTGGTAGGTTCTCAAATACTTCAGAATATGTAAGGACTGTATTCTTCAAAACCCTTGAAGATATACTTAGGAAGGGTTGTTATAGAGGTGACTTGATCTCAGAGATTAAGAACTCTCAAAAACCTTACGTAATGGTCTTCATGGGTGTTAACGGTGTTGGTAAGACTACAACCATAGCTAAAGTTGCTTACTTCCTCAAAACTAATAATCTATCATCAGTTGTTATAGCATCAGATACTTTTAGAGCTGGAGCTCAAGAACAACTAGAGATACATTCTAAAAGACTTAACATACCATTCATAGGCGGTAAGTATAGGTCTGACCCAGCAGCAGTTGCTAAGGACGGGATTACCTATGCCTCAAAGAATAATATCGATGTAGCTTTAGTAGATACTGCAGGGAGGATGCATACTGATGTCGACCTAATGAATGAGGTTAAGAAGATTATAAGAGTTGTAAAACCTAATATGAAGGTATTGATATTAGATGCGTTAACAGGTAATGACGCGTTAAATCAAGCATCATGGTTTGATAAGTATGTAGGTGTTGATGCTGTAATACTTACTAAGTTAGATGCTGATGTTAAGGGAGGGACTGCATTAAGTATTATAGTCTCCTTAGGTAAGCCGATTATCTTCTTAGGTATTGGTCAGAGATACGAGGATTTAATACCTTATAATCCTGAAATCCTGTTGAAGAGGATGATCGCTTAAATACGTAAGTACTTTAAACTGTTAAGAAGGTAGTATAGTAAGGTGTTAGGATGGATTTAAAGGAGTTAGTTGATGCGTGGAGGAAGATCCTAACCATAGCTGAGAAACCGGAACCTAAGGAGTACACGTTACTACTACGTATAGTTATTTCAGGTTTATTCTTAGTAGGTATCATCGGCTTACTCATACACTTAGCACTCTACTTTATTCAAGGTGGTTATGGTGAGTGAAGCCTCTAAATTCTTCATATTGAGAACTACAGCACGTCAAGAACTCAACGCAGCACTCCTCATAGAAGCTAGGACTAAAAATGTTAGTGATGGACTCTACTCAATAGTTATCCCACCAGATATTAAGGGGTACATAATACTTGAGGTTAAAGGCTTACACCTAATCTATAACTTAATAAAAGATATAAAACATGTTAAGGGACGTGCTACAGGGTCTATAAGTATTGAGGAATTAGAGAAGTTAATAATAACTAAACCAGTCATTACAGAGTTAAAACCTGGAGATCTTGTGGAGATAATTTCAGGGCCTTTTAAAGGTTTAAAAGCTACTGTAGTGTCTGTAAACCTCCAAAGAAATGAAGTAACGTTAAATATGCTTGAATCATCATATAAGCTTGAAGCTACTGTTCCAGGTGATTACGTAAGACCTGTTAAGAAGTGATGGGAATGAGTGAGAGGTTAGTAAGGGTTAGAATTGAGGGTGGGAGGGCTTCTCAAGCCCCACCCCTAGGCCCTACATTAAAACAGTTTGGATTAGATGTAAATGAAGTCGTAAGTAAGATTAATGAATTAACTAAGGATTTCGAAGGTCTTGAAGTACGTGTTGATATCTATGTCAACCCTACAACTAAGGAGTATAGAATTGAGGTTAAATCACCTACTACAGTATCACTTCTTCTTAAGTTTGCTGGTGCTCAACAACCATCTGGAGACCCTGCACATAAGAAGGTCGGTAATATTAGTTTTGAGAAGGTTGTTGAAGTTGCTGTACTTAAGGGGAATGAATTGAATGCTAAGACACTTAAATCAGCTGTTAAGTCAGTTATATCAACAGCTGGTTCTATAGGTCTTACAGTCGATAATAAGGAGTTTAAACAGGTGTTGAAGGAAGTTGATGAAGGCTTATATGATGAAATTCTTCAAAAATATGAGGGTAAGTGGTTAAGTAGGAAGTGATAATTAATGATTAGTAAGGATAATATAAAGAAGGCTGTATTAGAGGCTATAAAGTTAGGTAGTGGTAGGAGGTTTAAACAATCTGTAGAGTTAATAGTTGTTTTTAGAGGGTATGACCCTAAATCACCGGATATTAAATTTAGAGATGTTGTCTACTTACCTAAGGGGTTAGGGAAAACTCCTAAGATCTTAGTTATAGCTGATGGTGAATTACTAACTAAAGCTAAAGAATTAGGTATTGATGTGTTAAGTAGGGAGGAAATTCAAAAACTTAGTAAGAGGGAGGCTAAGAAGATAGCTCGTAAGTATGATTGGTTCTTAGTTAAGTCTGATTTAATGACTATCGTCGGTAGGGTTTTAGGGCCTTCTCTAGGCCCTAGAGGTAAGTTCCCAATACCTATCCAACCATCAGCTAATCTAGACTCTATAATTAAGCAGTACAGTATGAGTACTAGGTTAAGGAATAAGGAACAACCATGGGTTGGGTGTAGGGTAGGGACTGAGGATATGGATCCTGACGACGTAACAGAGAATATACTGACGGTTCTAGAGTTTATAGAGTCGAAGATAAAGAAACCTATAGAATCAGTATGTAGAGTTTATATTAAGACTACTATGGGTGAACCTGTAGAGGTGGTTATGAAGTGAACTCACGTACTCTCGCACGATATGTTAAGGTATTAAAATCACTCTCTAAGAAGTCTGAAATTACTGAGAAAACTAAATCTATACTTGAGAAAGAAGCTAAGGTTAGAGAGTTAAGTGAGTTGATAATGAAGTATAGGACTTTATGTATCATAGATTTAAGCAACATACCTACACAGCAGTTTAAAGAGTTGAAGAACTTGCTTAGTAATTACGGAGTTGTTAAAGTTGTAAAGAATAGTTTACTAGCTAAAGCTTTAGAGAGTTTAAAACTTAGGAATTATGAGGAGATCGTTAAGTACTTAAGCGGTACTAATGCTATCTTACTAACTAATCTAAACGCTTTCGAGATCTTCAGACTTTGTGAAAGACTTAAGAGTAAGAAATATGCTAAACCAGGTGATACCGCTACTTCTGAGATAGTAATACCTTCAGGCCCTACAAACATCCCGCCAGGACCTTCCCTCTCAATGTTTGGTAAGTTGAAGATACCGACTCAAGTTAGGGAGGGATTCATATGGGTAGCTAAGGACGTAACCGTAGCTAAACCAGGTGATAAGATAAGTAATGAGTTAGCATCACTACTTAGGAAGTTAGATATTAAGGTAATTGATGTAGGTCTTAAGGTAAAGCTCATATACGATGAAGGTTTAGTATTTACTAAGACTGATGAGTTAAGACTTGATATTACGTCGTTTAGGAATGACCTACTAAGCTCTGTTAGAAGAGCTCTTGACTTAGCAACAGCTTTAGTAATCCCATTACCTGAAGTCATACCGTCAATACTTTCTAAAGCATATAATAACGCCTTAGTATTATCTGCTGAAGCAGGTATTATATCTAAGGAGAACATTAACTACGTATTAAGTAGAGCTATTTCTAAAGCTACAGCGTTAGCGTCTGTCATCAGTACTAAGGTTCCTGAGTTAGGTATAATTACTAAACCTCAAGTAGAACAGACTATAAAGCCTAGTGAGGATAGGCCTGTAGAGGGTGGTGGAGAGGAAGCTAAGGTTAGTGAGGAAGAGAGGAAGGAGGTTAGTGAGGAGGAACTTGCTGAAGGTTTATCATCACTCTTCGGTTAGAGACTTATGGGTGTGGAGAGTTATTGGGAGAAGTTAAGGATTAAGACCCTCCCAGCTAGTGGTTATCGTAGGTATAAGTGTAAGGTTTGTGGTGCTAATTTCTGGTCGTTAATACCTAGAGATACATGTAATGATGTACCCTGTAGTGACTACACGTTCTTCAACATACCTATTAAAACTAAATTAAATGTTCGTCAATCCCGTGATACATTCCTAAAATTCTTCGGTAGGAGAGGTCATGAAGTCATAGAACCTAAACCTGTTGTAGCTAGGTGGAGGGATGACCTATACTTAACAATAGCTAGTATAGTTGTTTTCCAACCCCACGTAACTTCAGGTATTGTACCACCACCAGCTAATCCGTTAGTTATAGCTCAACCCTGTATAAGACTTGAGGATATAGATGCTGTTGGTTATACCTTAGGTAGGCATTTAACTAACTTTATAATGGGTGGTCACCACGCCTTCAACTACCCAGATAAGTATGTGTACTTTATAGATGAGACTATAGATTATGCAAGGGAGTTCTTCAGGGATGAGGTAGGAGTTCCTGAGGAGGAGATAACGTTTAAGGAGTCTTGGTGGGAGGGTGGTGGTGATGCAGGACCCTGTCTAGAGGTATGTGTTGGAGGTCTAGAAGTAGCTACTTTAGTCTTCATGATGTTTAAGAGTTTAGATGGTGGCTACTTAGAACTTCCTCTTAAGATAGTTGATACTGGCTACGGTATTGAGAGGATTTCATGGTTAACATCTAAAACACCAACTGCTTTCCACTCAGTTTATAACGACTTAATAAGCACATACTATAAACTCCTAGATATTGAGGTAACACCTCCTGATATCTTATGGAGAGCTATCAAGTTAATCAGTAGGTACGATGCTAAGAAATCTGAAGGATACTCTAAAATCAAATCACTTATATCTAATGAGTTAGGTCTTAATATTCAGGAAGTTTCAACATACTTAGATAATACTGTAAGAGTCTTTACGTTATTAGACCATGTTAAGACCTCATTACTTATGTTATCAGATGGTGTAGTACCATCTAATGCTGGTGAAGGTTACTTAGCTAGGTTAGTATTGAGGAGGGTCTTCAGAATACTTAAACTAATCAATAAGTTAGATATAGTTTATGAGTTATTCAAGACACAGATACGTTTCTGGGGTGATATGTATTTAAGTGTAGGTAGGAATTCTGAGTACGTACTTGATGTAGTTGAGAATGAGTTAAGTAAGTTTAATGATGTTATGATGAGGACTACATCAACTTTACGTAGGTACATCTCTACATATAAGAAATTAGACGTTGATAAACTAGTAGAACTATACGATAGTCACGGCCTACCACCAGATTTAGTTGCTGAGGAGTGTAGGAAGTTAGGTGTTAGTGTTGAGGTACCGGAGAACTTCTACTCATTAATAGCTTCAAGACATAGTAGACCACCTATAAAGCCTATTAAAACTGCTGAACTCCCTAAGGAAGTTATAGATGTTTTTAAGGACTTACCACCTACTAAGAGGTTATTCCATGAAGACCCCTATATTAGGAGGTTTAACGCTAGGGTTGTAGGTGTTTTAAAGAATTACTTAGCATTAGATCAGACTTCTTTCTACCCTGAAGGTGGTGGTCAGAGAAACGATGTTGGTGTGATATTCATTGGTGATGAAGTCTTTAAAGTCATTAATGTTCAGAAGATTGGTGATGTCATAGTACATATACTTGATAGGGAGTTACCCCCTAACATCTTAGGTAGTGAGGTCATAGGTGAGATCGATTGGTTTAGGAGGTATTCGTTAATGAGGCATCATACAGCTACACATATAATCTTAGCATCTGCTAGGTCAGTACTTGGGAGTCATGTATGGCAAGCAGGTGCTGAGAAGAGTGAAGATCGTAGTAGATTAGATATAACACATTATAAGAGTTTAAGTAAGGAGGATATCCTACGTATTGAAGATCTTGCTAATGAAGTAGTACTTAAATGTATTAATGTTAATACTACATACCTACCTAGATATGATGCTGAAGCTAAATACGGTTTAACACTATATCAAGGCGGTGTCCCGTTAGAACCAGTGATTAGAGTTGTTGAGATACCCGGTGTTGATGCTCAAGCATGCTTCGGTACACATCTAAGGAATACTTGTGAAGTTGGTGGTATTAAGATAGTTAATGTTCAGAAGATCCAGGATGGTGTTATCAGGCTTGAGTTCGTTGCTGGGACGCAGTTAGTAAGGTATGTAAGAGGTGTTGAGGAGTTAGTTAATGAGGCCCTCACATTAGTTGGTGGTAGTGACCTTATTAAGAGGTTGAAGTCCATTAATGAAGAGTTAACTAATATGAAGAACTTATTAAGTACCTATAGGAGTTTATGGCTTAAACAAACATATGATGAAGTTGTTAAGACCTCTGAAGTTGTGAATGGTATACTCTTTAATGTGAAGTTATTTACAGTTAATGATAAGGAAGTTATTAAGGAGTTACTTAAGGAGTTAACCAGTAAGAACAATATCATAGCTGTAGCCTTGATCCCTGAAGGTGATGGTAAGGTCTTCATAGAGATATCTATAAGTCCTAATATATTAGGTGTTAACGCTATTGATGTATTTAATGAGGTGTCTAAGATCTATAAGGGTAAGGGTGGTGGTAAGAGAGATCATGTAAGTGGTTATATAAGTGTTGATGAAGACTTAAATAATGTTATTAATACTATTAAGAATATAATTAGGGAGTACCTTACTAAGACTTGATCATGTCCCTCAAATTAAGAGATGAAGTCCTTAACGCAATACTTGACTATAAATACCTACTTAATAGAGGTTATAATCAGAAAACATCATTAGATTTAGTAACTTCACGTTATATGTTGAGTCGTACTGAGAGGATGTTACTTTTTAGATGTGTACATAGTGATGTAGATGCTTCCGAGATATGTAGGAAACTTCTAACACCTTCTGAAGTAAGTAATTATAAGATGGTAATTGATGGGTTTAACACATTACTAACAGTGACTTCAGTTCTTGAAGGTGATGATGTATATTTATGTGATGACTGCTTCGTAAGAGACTTAAGAAGTACTAAGTTTAAAGATTTCGGGTTAGAGATTATTAAAGAATCGGCTCAGAAACTCATTAACTACATAAACATTCTAAAACCTATAGATAGTATAATAATCCTCGACAAACAAGTAAGTAAGAGCGGAGAATTAAAGAAGATACTAACAGAGTTACTAGGACACATAAATATAGTGTTAGCATCTAAAGCAGATATAGCTGTACTATCAGAGGGAGGAGTTATAGCTTCAAGCGACTTCGTAATACTTAAGAGAGCTAGTAGAGTATTCGATATAGCCGGGTACATAATATCTAAGGAATTTAAGGATAAAATCTTAGATTTAAGGGAAGTCATTAAGAAACATAATAACTTTAAAATTCATTATAAATAATAAATGATAGGGCCCGTAGCTCAGCCAGGACAGAGTGCCGGCCTTCTAAGCCGGTGGTCCCGGGTTCAAATCCCGGCGGGCCCGCCACATAGGTATTCGGATATTAGCTATGTAAATTTCTCTCTTCTCTAACGAAAAACCATAATTCTATAATTGAAGAAAACAAAACATCTTAGTTGATGACTTCGTCTATATTTAAGGCTAAGGAATTACCTTAAGCCATGGAATACGCTTAAAGTCCTCGTCGAAAGTGGCTATTGTTTCTATATTGTTATGCTTGCAGGTTAGTACTATTTGTGCATCGTTTGGTACTAACTTGTAAAGCCTAATAGTTTTGACCAGCTCTTCTGGGTCTTGATAATCTTTTAGCACGGTTACTTCAAAGTCTTTTAGGAAACCGTTAACCTTCTCCACAGCTTCTTCGGGAAATCCGTGTACAGCTATATGCTTTCTAAAAGAGTATTTCCCTTTAACACCATACTTTATTCTAGCAATCTTAGCAGCCACTATATAAAGCAACTCGTTGTATACTATCATGGGGATCGCCACACCATCTACAATAGCTTCACGAATAATTCTCTCTGATATATCAGTTAGCTCTGTTTCAAAAAGAAAGTAATAGATTACATTTGTATCAAGACATATCATTGTGTCTGTGCCTCTTCTTCAAGCTCCAAAAACTCTTCAACAGAAGATTTTCCGAGAACACCTCTATACTTTTTAACTAGCTCATCTATATCCTCTTCAATTACAACCTTATACTCTCTACCTTCCTCAAGCTCTACGGGCTCTAGCGGCTTTAGCAAGCCCTTCTCGTACTTTACCCTAATCACCTTGGACAAGCCTATTCACCATCATATACTGTACACTCCAGGGCAATTAACCTTTTCCAGTAGTACACAATTTCATCCACTCTCGAGAACCTGCTTCACGTATCCCAAGCCAATAGCTCGTGGTCCCGGATTCGAATCCCGGCGGGCCCGCTTACCACACTTATTACCACATAGCTTACGTTCCTACTTAGGACTCATAAACTCTAAGGACATATCACATGTTATGTATGTTGGAGTGCTTACGTATTCTCTAAGGACACACAGACTTAAATATTGTGTAGGATGGCATATTCCGGAGATGGTCTAATGGGAGGAGGTTTAGGTCTTAACATTAAGAAGAGGACTATTACCGTAGTTCTATTGTGTATCATTCTACTCACAGCCGGGCTAGGGTATCTTTATTATGTCTTATCCTTAGGGATGAATGTCTTGAAAATAGAGAGAGGTATTATTGGTATGTTAAGGGTAGAGGGTCCAGTCTTAACTTCTCAAGACTTTAGACAATATGTTAATGCTATAAACTACGCGATAGTTAATGATACCTTTAAGTCTGTTGTTTTGGTAGTGAACTCTCCAGGAGGGTATGCTAGCTTTATAGAGCAGATATACTTAGATCTCTTAGAATTAAAGAGGAAGAAACCGCTTATAGCATCTGTAATCTCCGCTCTCTCCGGTGGGTATTACATATCTGTGGCAGCAGACTACATATACGTATGTTCGACATGTGCTGTAGGGAATGTAGGAGTTATAGGTGTGACACCCCCTACTTTCATCCCATCTGAAGAGACTTTAGAGACTGGTGTGTATAAAGTTACAGGGTTTTCAAAACTTCTCTTTCCCTACAACCTAAGACTTGCTTTAGAGAACTTTATATCAGCTGTGGAGAGAAGTAGGGGGGAACGTCTAAAACTTCCTATAACTCAGCTTAAGAGTGGGAGGGTATATGTAGGGAGTGAAGCTGTTGTTGTAGGATTAGCTGATGAGATTGGTTCATTACAGAAGGCTATTGAGAAAGCAGCTCGAGAAGCTGGGTTAGTAGAGTATGAGGTAATCGACTTAACACAAGTAAGTAAAACACTTACAGGGTCTGTTAACTCCTCTAACGACATATGTGATGAGTGGAGGAACTTAACTATAGAGGTATTGAAGAGTCTACACCCACCACCAGCAATATACTACCTCTACTTACCCCCAACAGCTTTTACTGAGTATACATCCTCAACAGAACTTAAGGTAGAAGATAGTGTTATAGACTTTTCTCTAGGTGGTGGAGGTAGAGGTCTCGTCCTTATAGACCTCTCTCACGGAAATAAGGTTTCGTGGTTAGAGTTAGATATACTTATATGGGAGTTAGTGAAGAGGGATGTAAGTGTAAGGTTTATTCCTCAATGGAGTGAGTTAGAAGCAATATTAAGTAACGCTTCAGCACTTATAATAGCTTCACCTACAAAACCCTATTCCCTCAAAGAGTGTGAGATTATTGAAGCGTTTGTAGGTAGGGGTGGACTACTCATACTGTTCTTCGACCCGGCGATGGAGTGGTTAGAGATGTCTACCTTACTCGAACCTATAAACTCTCTCTCCACTAGATTTGGGATCTCATTCGCTAGGGGATATCTTTATAATAATGAGGAGAATTACGGGATATATAGGAATATCTACGTAAGGGAATTTACTGAGAACCCATTAACTCAAGGTATAACTTCCCTCATATTTTTCACAGCAACACATATACGTAGTCAAGATAAGGGTATAGCCTGGGCATCTGAGGGTACGTACTCATCTGTTACTGAAAGAACTGAAAGGTATTCAGTCATAGCTTTAGTAGAGAGAGGTAACGGTAAGGTTATAGCATTTGGAGATCTAACATTCCTTATAGAACCTTACTGTTATTTAGAGGATAACTATAAGTTAATAGCTAATCTAGCTTCGATCATAGCTGAAGTGAAGATCCAACTAACACCACCAACTCCAGAGAAAAAGATAACTAGACCTGAACTCCCTATAGGGACTGAGAAGTATTTCATAGAACGTGTAGATAGTGAGGAACGTATGCTTAGGTGGGTTAGGGTAAGCGAGTTAGAGGTTAGGTTAGAATACCCGAATAGAACTACCCACTATTACTATGATAGAAATGGAAGTCTTATAAAGTGGGTTTCTAACGGTATTGAAGTAATCTACGAATCTCCTATACCGGAAGAACCGTACCCACTAACGAAGGGAAAGAGTTGGAGGTATAGAAGTAACTATACACTAATCATGAATAATAAGGAATATAAGGGAATACTCACTGGGGAGGAGGAAGTTATAGATTTAGAGGATGTAATTATAGGGGAAGGTGAGAGTTACTTATGTGCTAAAGTTATGTATAAACTTGTAGACAAGTTTATGAATGAGAGTAAGGACATAACAATCATTACTACCGGGTATTCCTGGATCTCTGGTGAAGCAGGTCTAGTAAAAGAAGAAAACGTTAGTAAATACTATGTAAACGACACTTTAGTATATGAGGTGAAGAGGGAATTACTACTAAAATCAATTAAGAAGGGATAGGAATTAGGTATTTAACATTTTAGATAATTTTCATATACGGTAAGTTAATTTGAATAACTTTAATTTAATTTGAGTTTAGCTAATCCCTAATCCCCTGATGAGGGTTTCCGGTACCTCACCTTTAGGTGTCCAACCACGTAGTTCGTAATACTCTTTAAGCATGTTATTAAATTCTTCTGGAGTTAATACTCCAGCTCCTCCAGGTGGTGATGGTGGTTCGAAGACTCTTTGAGGTAGTACGTCATAGTCTTTATTTACTCCTAAGATATTATTTATGAGTCTCTTAGTGTTGAATATCCTCTCACCAATAATCATAACATCATCAACAGTTATGTCTGTACCTAGGACTGCATTTAATGCCTTCAGTATCAGGGGTAGTTTAATACCGCTGTAGAGGCAGAATCTACACATCACCATAGAGTCTAAGAATTCAGCCATATCTTGAATTAACTTAACAGCTCTTGGCTTACTTTTAGAATCAAATCTATCTAAGGGTTCTGAAAGCCCTATCTCAGGGAATGTCATCCCCTTCTCTATATAGTATACTGGTGCATATGTATGACACGCACCCCTATTAGATGTAGCGTAGCCTAAAGCCCAAGACTTAAAAGCTCTCGGGTCATGCATAGGCATTTCCAAACCCTTCACATGCATTGCAAACTTCTCAGAATCCCTACCAACTACTTTAGAAACTCTAGCAACACCTTCAGCAAGTAAGTTACCTAGGTAACCCTCCCTAAAAGCAATCCTCCTAATCAACTCAAGAACTTTCTCACCATCACCCCAACTAATATTGAATTCATCACTTCTTAACAAACCCTTCTCAACACATTCTATAGTGAAGGCTATAGTAACACCTGTAGATATAGTGTCTAAGCCGTAGTCATTACATAAGTGGTTAGCAAGTACTATACTCCTTAAATCATCATTTAATAGTAGGGTACCGAATGAAGCTATAGTCTCGTACTCAGGCCCATCAATCCTAACACCATCTAAGTATATAACCCTACCACAACCTACGGGACAAGCTTCACAATGATATCTCTCCTTAAGTAGGGTCTTAGCTATAGTAACTCCGGAAATAGCTCTAATTTTATCCTTATCCCACTCACCCATAGAGAAGTTCTTAATAGGTACATCCCCTAACTCATGAAGTGCTTCGATCATACCGGAAGTACCGAGTTCATGAAGTATCTTAGCTGCTGGAGCCTTCTTCACAGCATCTAAAGCCTCCATTACAGAAGTACGGAAGACATCTACATTAGCGATCCTTGGAGTTAACCACCCCTTAACACATATAGCTTTAACCTTCTTATAACCCATTACAGCCCCTAAACCAGTCCTCCCAGCAGCTCTCCCCTCATCATTTACTATAGCTGCATACTTAACTAATCTCTCACCTGCAGGACCTATACATACTATAGAGTATCTTGGGAGTTTCCTATGTAGTCTCTCCTGAGTTTCATAAGTACCACAACCCCATAACTCCTTAGCATCTCTTAACTCCACACCCTCCTTATCAATCTTAATATATACTGGTTTTTCGGAAGTACCGTCAACTACTATCGATATATAACCACACCTCCTTAACTCAGGACCGAACCTACCGCCGGAACTAGCTTGACCGTATATACCTGTGAGTGGGGATATACCAGCTACGAAGTACCTACTAGTTAATGGGAAGCCTGTACCTGTTAACGGACCTACAGAGAATACTAGTACATTATCACCTGATAACGGTTTTATAACTCCTCTCTCCCTCACTACATCGTATAGTATCTTAGCATTTAATCCAGAACCACCGACATATCTCTTAAACACATCTTCACTTAATACCTCTTCACGAACACTCCCAGAACTTAAATCAATTCTTAAGATCTTCCCGTAAGTGATACTCACACCTCAACATCGTTATTAGTAAGGACATCTACCACCAGTTACATTCCAAGCAGCCCCAGTAACGAAGCTAGCATCATCTGATGCTAGGAATAGTACTATCTTAGCTATCTCCTCAGGCTTACCTAATCTTCCTAGAGGGACTAAACTAGCAGATCTCTTCTTAGCTTCCTCAGTCATGAAGTTTAGGAAGGGTGTTTCAGTTATACCTGGAACTACACAGTTGACATTGATGTTATAAGGAGCTAGTTCTAAAGCTAAACCCCTAGTAAATCCTATAAGTCCTGCTTTAGACGCATCATACGCTAGCATGTACGGGTTAGGATCCTTGCCAGCAACTGAAGATACCGTTATTATCTTTCCCTCCCTCCTCTTAATCATATGTTTAGCTACTTCCCTACAGAATAGGAAAGCACCTTTTAAGTTAACACTCATAACCCTATCCCAATTCTCTTCAGTACTCTCCCAAATCGGTGCTACCTCACCTAAAATACCTGTAAAATATATGAGGATATCTATCTTACCAAACTTACTTAACACAGTATCTACGGTATTCTTAACATCGTTTGCTATAGTTACATCACATTTAATTGTAGTACATCTACCACCAAAACTCTTTATTTCCTCAGCAATCTTCTCCATCTTAGGAACATCTATATCAGCAATAACTACTTCAGCACCCTCCTTAGCGAACTCCCTCGCAGTAACACTACCAATACCTCCAGCACCACCAACAATTAATACTACCCTACCCTCAAACCTCCTACAACAAGTACTAACCATAACAAACACCACATAACACTACTTAAACTACCTTAAAAATAGGTCAATAAGCATATATGTCTAAATTATTTTAAATATACTACATCATTAAGGTTATGTGGTGTTGGTATTGGATGCTACTATATTGATAATTACATGCGTACTCCTACTCTTCCTACTCTCCTACAACTACTCACTAGCTATTAAGATGTCTAGGAAGCCTGTAAGGACTGTAGAGATTAATGAAGTAGAAGGTAGTATCGGTAAGTCTAAGGAAATGAGTGTAAGGGCTGTGAAGGCGTATATGTTAGGTGATTACATAGTAATCACAACAGTTATTCAGAGAGGTAATAGTAGGAGGAGTGTTGGTGAGGTAGTAATTGATGAACCATCACTACTCATACCACTCAGTAACACATCTGAAGATAGTGTGAATGGAGGAACTCAAAGTAGTTCATAACGTTATCATAGACTTAAAGAATACCCCTCCTAATTCTAACCCTCTTAAACATAATTTAAATATCTACTTATGGATTGGCTAAATACCTTAGTTAAAACCCTCATTCCACAGATCTGTTTAAATACTTAAGATAGCTTATTCTAATCGGTTACTAATGTGGTGTTATATAAGGTCTTAAGTAATGAGTTATTAAGTAAGGACTTAACAGTTTTAACTAATGAGGAAGTAGTTGAGATCAGTAGATATGTTAACAACATACTTACGTGGTGTTTAAACTTTGAGGTAGTTGTTTGTGAGGAATTTACGAAGGTCTTAGATAGGTTCATTAATGCTTTAACGATGTTGAGGGGTATGAAGTATTTAGTTTATGATGGAGAACTTAAAGATTCTGTAGATTCTACGTTATTAAGGGATTTAGTAGATGTTGCTAGAGATTATTATAAAGTCTTAATGTACGGTTTAGTAGATAGTAGTGGGAATGTAGTAGTTAGAGTACTTAAGGATTTAGAGTATGGGGGTGTTAGGTATTGTAGGAAGTCGATTACCTCCATACCACTTAGAGATGCTTTACTGCTTTCTAGGTTAGGGTATGTAGAGGTACTGAATAATTTAATTATATAAGGGCTATACACATTCATTCTGTGTGGGGTAAGATGGATTTTAAGGTTAAGGATCTAGGATTAGCTCCTAAGGGTAGGGTTCAGATAGAGTGGGCTGAAGCTCATATGCCAGTACTTAAACTCATTAAGGAGGAGTTCAGAATTTCTAAGCCGTTTAAAGGTTTGAAGATCTCGGCAGTACTACATGTAACTAAGGAGACAGCAGTACTTATTAAGACTTTACTTGAGGGTGGTGGTGAGGTATGGCTTGCTGGTAGTAACCCACTATCTACTCAAGATGAGGTTGCTGCTGCATTAGTTGAGTATGGAGCTCATGTATATGCTTGGAGAGGGGAGAGTAAGGATGAGTATTATTGGTGTATTGAGAGGGTTGCTGAGGTATCACCTAATATAGTAGTAGATGATGGTGCTGACTTACACGCGTATATACATTCTAAGGGTTTAAGTAATAAAGTTAGTGGAGGTACTGAGGAGACAACTACTGGTGTTAATAGGCTTAAAATACTTGAGAGGGAGGGGAGGTTAGGGTATCCCGTCATAGCTGTAAACGACTCATACACTAAGTACTTATTCGATAATAGGTATGGGACTGGTCAATCAACTATTGACGGCTTATTAAGAGCTACTAACATATTAATAGCTGGTAAAGTAGCTGTAGTTGCTGGTTACGGATGGGTTGGTAGAGGTATAGCTAATAGGTTGAGGGGGATGGGGGCTAGAGTAATAATTACTGAGGTTAACCCTATTAGAGCTTTAGAAGCTGTGATGGACGGGTTTGACGTAATGCCGATAGCTAAAGCATGTGAGGTTGGGGATATATTCATAACAGCTACTGGAAATATCAACGTAATTGATGCTGAACACCTAACTAAGATGAAGGATGGTGCTATCCTAGCTAATGCAGGACATTTTAACGTGGAGATCAATGTAAATGCTTTAGAATCATTATCTACTAGTAAGAGAACTCTAAGGGAGTACGTAGTCGAGTACACTTTAAGGAATGGTAGGAAGCTGTACTTACTAGCTGAGGGGAGATTAGTTAATTTAGTAGCTGCTGAAGGACACCCTAGTGAGGTTATGGATCTAAGCTTCGCTAATCAAGCATACGCTATAAAATACTTAGTAGAGAACTCCAGTAGATTAAGTAAGAAGGTGTATAAGTTACCTGATGAGATAGATGAGTCCATAGCTAGATTAAAACTAAGATGTATGGGTATATCAATAGATGAATTAACTGAAGAACAGAGGAGATACTTAAGTAGTTGGGAGTTAGGGACTTAAGGAAAATAGCTAGTAATTTACGTTTTAAACAACATATAATTAAGAAACATCTACACAAATTCTTAAACAATCATCAGAACATTTAAGGAATTCATCGTAATTTCTATCAATACATAAATCTATACATTTATCCTCGCATAGTAATAACGACGTGGCAATACACATCACCACACATTATTATGTTAAGAATACTTCTTTTTAAACTTTTCTGTAGATTAACTAACGGTGTAGTTTATGGGTGGAGGTAATGATCTAGTATTAGGTGATTTAGAGAATATATGGTTTGAATATGATAAACAAAACGATATACTGTACATAAATTTCGGTTATGATGTTGAGGATGCTGATGAATCCATACTAACGAATAATAACGTTGTAGTGAGGATAAAGAATCGTAGAGTAGTTAGTTTAACAGTATTCGACTTCAGTAAGAGGGTTAGTTTAGAGTAATGTAGTGTGGTAGTACGTGCTTTTAGTATTCTACGGTAAGGGTAAGGGTAAGACAACAGCTGCGTTAGGAACTGCCTTCAGATTCTTAGGGTATGGAGGTAGGGTATTAGTCCTTCAATTCATGAAATCCTATAATAGTGGGGAGTATAACTTCTACAAGAGGTTAGTTACTTACGGTACCACTATTAAATGGTACTGTCTAGGTACTGATGAGTTTGTAAGCCCTGATAACCTAGGTAGTGATTCAGCCTCTATAACCATAGCTAAGAGTGTAGGTTTCCTACTTTATGAATACCCTAGAATAATTAATGAGTTTAAACCGGAGTTAGTAGTATTTGATGAGTTAGGCTTAGCAATACATATGTGTTTAGTTCCTGAAGACCTCACACTAGATATTCTAAGTAAGTACTCAAAAAACAACGTACTCCATGCTATAGTAACTGGTAGGTACGTATCTAGGAGGATATTAGATATAGCTGACTTAGTTACTAATTGCTGTGAAGTAAAACATTACTTCAAGCAAGGTTATATCAATATTAAGGGTTTAGATGTTTAAGACTTCTTAAACTCCTTCTCTAACTCCGTCCTCAACCTAGATAACTCATCAATCTTCTCCTTAATCTTATTTAAGAGTTCTTCACTAGCCTTAATACCTCTACGTACGAAGAAGGTTACAGCTTCAGACCTACTCCTAAATACACCGACATTAACTAACATATCAATAAGTTTTAAATCATCATCTGAAATCCTTACAGAAACTACACTTGAAGCCCCTTTAGTAGTACTTCTCTCAATCTCAGAACGTATATCCTGTAACACATCACTTAAAACTCTAGAGATACTATCTAGAGCTACAGTAGATACCTTAAGTATATTAGGTATTAACGGGTACTCCAGAACTTCCCTACCCTCAAAAACACTCCTAATACCCTCCCTAATATCATCTAAACTAGTCAATAGCTCATCAATCATATCACTGACCTCATCTTCGAAATCCTCAACCCTACCAACAACAACTTCTCTAATATCCCTAGGTAGAGACCTAACCTCCCTCTTAATAAGCCTTACATGTTCTTTAAACCTACGTATAAAACCTCTAATATCCTTCCTAACCTTAGCAACTCTATCCTTAATCAACCATATATCCTCCCTCCTCTTAACCATCTCAGAAATCTTACTCAACTCCTCACGAATCCTACTAAACTCCTCGTTAGCTTGCTTAATCATATCATCTAACTTCTTATTAATCTCATCCACACTCATAATACTACCTAAGTAAGAAATACTACAACCTTTATAAATATTACATATAATAAGTTAGAAATTACATACAAATCCTCATAAAACTAAGTCATTAATACAGACATTAATTAATAGATAGTGGTTATGGGGATATAGTATTTTCAGGAGATTACTTCCTCAGGAATAACGTTAAGGACTTACATCTGAAAGCCTCGCTCTTCAGGACAGGGAGGAGGTCAGTGAAGTTAAGTTTTTAAACCCTAACCATGCTTTATATGGATCCGGTGGTCGTAATTAATACTACCTGTTTCAGAGTTAAATCTAGATCCTGTATTTACTATTAAGTTAACTCCAGCTAAGATTGGTATTGGAGCTACTCAAGAATTAGGACAAGATTTAAAACGGAGGAATTTATCAAAGATATTACTTATATGTGGTAAGAACACCTACGATAGAGTTGGGATAGCTAAGAATTTAGTTAGAGTTGTTGAAGCTGAAGGAATTGAAGTGTATGTGTGGAGTGGTGTTGAACCTGAACCATCTTTAGAGTCTATCGGAGATTGTATTAAATTTGCTAGTGAATTAAAGTTCGATGCTATAGTAGCAGTTGGTGGTGGGAGTTCTATAGATACTGCTAAGTTAATAAACCTCTACACAACATACCCAACACATAACATCCTAGACTACATACCACAACCAGTAGGTGTTGGTAAACCCATCCCAGGAGCTTTAAAACCATTAATTGCTATACCAACAACCTCTGGTAGTGGTAGTGAGACAACACCTACTGCAGTATTTAAAGTTAGTAAAGACGGTGTTAAATTCGGTATATCGAATGAGTACCTACTACCAACTTACGCGATAGTAGACCCTATAAACACTATAACAATGCCTCAAAACGTTACAGCATCTACAGGTTTAGATGCTTTAATGCATGCTATCGAAGCATATACAGCAAAACCCTACAACATGAAGTCTAAACCTAGTAGGAGTGATTTAAGACCTGTTTACGTAGGGTCTAACCCAGTAACTGATACCTTTGCTGAGAAATCTATAGAACTTATAGGGAAGTACCTTAAGAGAGCTTACTTTAACGGTCAAGATCTAGAAGCTAGGTATGGTATGTCATTAGCTTCCTACATGGCTGGAGTAGCTTTAGGGAATGCAGGGACACATATATCACATGCGATATCATTAGTATTAGGAGGTATCGTAGATGTACCGCACGGTATATGTGCTGCAATTACAGCACCTGCACTACTTGAAGTTATAGCTAACGTACTCCCTGAGAAGGTAGCGAAGATATCAATACTATTAGGTTCTGATGTTGAGGTAAGTATAAAGAAACAGATTACTAAGTCTATCGAAGTTATTAGAGAGTTATTGTTGAGTCTTAAAGTACCTAACGGTCTTAATGAGTTAGGGATATCTGAGTCTCAAATACCTACTATAGCTGAGAAGACATTACTAATGCGTAGACTACTTGCACAGAGTCCTGTAGAGGCTTCTAAGGATGTAATAGAGAAGATCTTGATGAAGTCAATTGAAATTTATGAAAAATATTAAATAGTTTTTATACTATCCTTACGGACCTATTGAAAGACCTCCATCAACATTAATTATCTGTCCAGTTATGTAGTTAGAATCATCAGATGCTAAAAACACAACAACTTTAGCAACATCTTCTGGTTTACCTAGTCTACCTAAAGGTATTTTCTCTACGAAGCTTCTCTTAACTTCCTCAGGCCAAGGTGCAGTCATAGGACTTTCTATAACTCCAGGTGCAACAGCATTAACTAGAATGTTATACTTAGCTAGACGTTTAGCTAAGGATTTTGTAAGACACATCAAACCTGCTTTAGAAACTGCGTAATCAACACCAGCAATTATACCACCGACATGACCAGCAAGTGAAGACATATTAATTATCTTACCATATCTCTGAGTCTTCATATACTTTACAACCTCTTTAGAGAGCATTACAGCAGCTTTCAAATTAACGTTCATGACCTTATCCCACTGTTCTTCAGTCATATCCTCAATAGATGTTGCTGAGAAAATACCTGCATTATTTACTAATATATCTATCCTCCCGTACTTCTCTAAAGTCACCTTAACTATCTTCTCCCTATCCTCATTCTTAGTTATATCTGCTTTTACTGGTGTTACATCACCGTACTTACTTAACTCCTTAGCTGTACTCATTAACTCATCCTCAAGTACATCAACAATAACTACTTTAGCACCCTCCTTAAGGAATTCCTCAGCAATAGCTCTACCAATACCTCTAGCACCACCAGTAACAATAGCTACACGACCAACCAACCTCAAACAAACCACCGAAGATATTATCTAGTAAGGATATTAAAACATTAACAAGTACTTAAACTGCTATGTTATACTCCTTAAATCCAGGGATTATTAAGACAATGAAGTACACCCCTTAATTCTGAAAGAGTTATAAAATACTACATAACTTAGTTATGGGGAGTATATTGGATGTTAAGTCGTTAAGTAAGGAATTACTACTCGATATGTATTATAAGATGGTGTTGATAAGGAGGTTTGAGGAGAAGTTAGTTGAGTTGTATAGGATTGGTAAGATCCCAGGTATAGCTCATGGTTATATAGGTGAGGAGGCTGTAGCTGTTGGTGTGTGTTCAGCTCTTAGGAGAGATGATTATATATTAAGTACTCATAGAGGACATGGACATAGTCTCGCTAAGGGTGTAGATCCTAAGTACTTGATGGCTGAGTTGATGGCTAGGAAGACTGGTGTTTGTAAAGGTATTGGAGGGTCTATGCATAGTACTGAACCTGAAGTCGGTGTTATATTTTCATCAGCTATAGTAGCTGGTAGTATCCCAATAGCTGTTGGTGTTGCATTAGCATTTAAGATGAGGAGGGAAGATCGAGTAGTTGTTTCATTCTTTGGTGATGGAGCTACTAACAGAGGTACTTTCCATGAAGCACTAAACCTAGCATCAATATGGAAATTACCGGTAATATTCGTATGTGAGAATAACTTCTACGCAATCTCATCACATGTTAGTAGGTTTGTATCTGCTAAAGAGATAGTTGATAGAGCTATAGCTTATAACATGCCCGGTAAGGTAGTTGATGGTAATGATGTACTAGCTGTTTATGAAGTAGCTTTAGAAGCTGTTGAGAGGGCTCGTAAGGGTGGAGGACCTACATTTATTGAGGCTAGAACATATAGATGGCTTGATCATGGAATGTACTACTTAGGTAAGTACCGTCCTGATGAGGAAGTCCTTGCTTGGAAGCAGAGGTGTCCGATAAAGCTATTTAAGGAGAGGTTATTGAGGGAGGGGGTAGTTACTGAACAAGAGTTAGAAAGGATTGATGCTAGAGTTCTTCAAGAGATTGAAGAAGCTATTAAGTTTGCTGAGGAGAGTGAGGAGACAGACCTAGAATTCACTAAGCAATTCGTATATGTGAGGTGATGTATGTGTCAGTACGTGAGATTACCTTCGCAGAAGCTTTAAGAGAGGCTTTAAGAGAGGAGATGTTAAGGGATGAGAGGGTATTCCTACTAGGTGAGGATATAGGTCTCATCGGTGGTGTCTTTAAAGTTACTCAAGGACTTTATGAGGAATTCGGTCCTGAGAGAGTTAGGGATACACCGATATCTGAGGAGGCTATTATCGGTGCTGCAATAGGTGCTGCAATAGCTGGTATGAGACCTGTAGCTGAGATAATGTATATGGATTTCCTAATGTGTGGAGCTGACGAACTAATTAATCACTTACCTAAGATTAGGTTCATGACTGGTGGGAAACTTAAAGTACCGGCTGTAATTAGGACTCAATGCGCATTTTATAGGTATGCAGCCGCTCAACACTCACAGTGCTTCCCAGCATTCCTGATGAACACGCCTGGACTTTATATTGAAGTACCGTCAACACCTTATGATGCTAAAGGACTTTTAAAATCTGCTATAAGGGATGAAAACCCAGATATATTTATAGAGAGTGCAGCACTTTACAGAGTAAGAGGGCCTGTACCTACTGAAGAGTACTTAATACCTTTAGGAGTTGCTGATGTTAAGAAGGAGGGGAAGGACGTTACCGTATTCGCCTTCTCAATTATGGTTCATGTAGCTCTCTCGGCAGCTAAGAAGTTAGAGGTTGAGGGTATTAGTGTTGAGGTTATAGACCCTAGGACTTTAAACCCGTTTGATAAGAAGACATTAATAGAGTCTATTAAGAAGACTGGTCGTTTAGTAATTATAGAACCTGATCATAAAACAGCTGGTGTTGGTGCTGAGGTAACTGCGATAGTTGTTGAAGAAGCTTACGATTATCTTAAAGCACCTGTAGTTAGATTAGCTGCTGAGGATATACCAGCACCGTTCTCACCTAAAGCATATAATGCGTTCCTACCTAATGAGGAGAGACTGATCAACACGATCAAGTCATTAGTTAAGAGGAGTAAATAATTTTAACCTAGGGAGAGAGACACATTAGGTGATAACTTGGTAGAGGTCATCATGCCTAGGATGGATCCTGAAATGAAGGAGGGGAGGGTTGTTGAGTGGTTGAAGAAGGAAGGTGATGTTGTTAAGGAGGGTGAAGTTATAGCACGTGTAGAAGCTGAGAAAGTAGTTTTTGATTTAGAAGCACCTAAGTCTGGAGTTATTAAGAAGATCTTAGCTAATGTAGGTGATGTAGTTCCTGTAGGGAAACCAGTAGCTATAATTGAGTAAGGTATGAGGTAATTAAATGAAGGTAGTTAAGACTTTCTCTTTAAAAGCATGGCCTAGAGCAACTATAGCTGAGAGGCTATCTAAGAGTTATAGTGAGAGAGTTCATATAACACTACATGCAGAGTTTGACGTTGGTTACGTTAGGGATTTGAAGACTAGGTTAGAACATGTAATTAAGGAAAAGTACAATACACGTCTAACATATACCGCGATATTCACTAAATTAGTTTCTCATGTCTTAAGAAACCACATAATCTTCAACTCAATAATTGAAGGTGATGAGGTTAAAGTTATAGATGATATTAACATATCAATAGCTGTACAGAGTGAGAAGTTAGGTTTAGTAACTCCAGTAATTAGGAATGTAGATCTTAAGAACTTAGGTGAAGTCTCTAAAGAACTTAATGACTTAGTTAGTAGGGCTCGTGAGGGTAAGTTAAGTATTAAGGACTTAACTAGTGGGACATTCACCATATCCAATATAGGTATGTTAGGTTCTGTTGACGGGTTTACACAGATAATAAATCCACCGCAAGTAGCGATATTAGGTATTGGGAGGATAATTGATAAACCAGTAGTTATCGATGGTGAGGTTAGAGTGAGGCCTACATGTACTTTCAGCCTTACATTCGATCATAGAGCTATCGACGGTTACTACGGAGCTGAATTCCTAGCAACTCTGAAGTCCTTCTTAGAAATACCTGAGAAAGTAGTTGGTGAGGCCTGAATTACAGGTTTTAAGGTAGTACTATGAGTAAACCTCGAGTCATAATCATTGGTTCAGGACCTGCTGGTTACGTAGCTGCTATAAGAGCTGCTCAGTTAGGTGGTGATGTATTAGTTATAGAGAAGGGTAGTATAGGTGGTGTATGTCTTAATAGAGGCTGTATACCGACTAAAGCTCTTACATCTATAACATCTACGTTAAGACGTATTAAACAGCTTAAGAAGAAGGGTGTGTTGATTAACGATATAGAGATTAGTTTTGATAAGGTATTCGCTAGTAGGGATAACGTAGTTAGTAGGTTAGTAAGAGGTGTTGAGTACTTACTTAGGAAGAATGGTGTTCAGATAGTACGTGGTGAGGGTAGGGTCGTCGATAATGGAGTTGTTGAAGTCTCTGGAGAGAGGTTTAAATATGATAAACTCATAATAGCTACAGGTTCCCTACCTTCAAAACCTAACATACCAGGTATTGAGGAAGTAAACACTGTAAGTGGTGATGAGTTTATAGTGATGAATGAGGTACCTAGTAAGTTATTAGTAGTTGGTGGTGGGGCTATAGGTATTGAATTAGCTCAGATCTTCAAGACATTAGGTAGTGAGGTCTACGTAGTTGAGATAATGCCTCATATACTCCCCAACATAGACCGTGAAGTAGCTTTAACACTACAGAAGATACTCTCTAGGGAAGGTATTCAAATACATACTAACACCTCAGTCAGTAGGTTTGAGAAGGTTGATGAAGGTGTTAGTACGTACTTATCCGACGGTAGTAAATTAGTAGTTGATAGGGTTTTAATAGCTGTTGGTAGGAGGCCTAACACTAAAGACTTAAACCTCCATCTACTAGGTGTGGAGGTTGGGAGACGTGGGGAGATAGTAACTAATGAGAGGATGGAGACTAACGTCCCGAACGTCTACGCTGCTGGGGATGTTGTAGGTAAGTACTTCCTAGCGTATACAGCATTTGAAGAAGGTATTACTGCTGCTGAGAACGCTTTAGGTCTTAATAGTAGGGTAAATTACTCAGTAGTACCTATAGCTATATTCACAGACCCTGAAGTTGCTAGTGTCGGTATGAGTGAGGATGAGGCTAGGAAGTCATTAGGTGATGTCGTTGTGAGTAAGTTCCCGTTAACTGCTAACGGTAGGGCACTTACTCTAGATTCCTACGAAGGTTTTGTTAAGATCATAACTAGTAAGAACGGTAGGTTATTAGGTATGCATATGATTGGTCCTGAAGTATCTGAGATAATACATATAGCCTCACTCATCATAAGTAAGGGTGGGAGTGTAAATGAACTACTAGATACACTCTACATACATCCAACAGTTTCCGAAGCAGTTAAAGAAGCTGCACTTATATCACTTAAGAAACCTATACATATATAACGTAACCTCTACTTAAGTTACACGGTAGGTATGGAAAGTAATGTATTAATATTAAATAGGTTTGACCTAACCTTCAGAGAAGGTCTCTACCTAGATATAGAGTTATGTAAGTTACTCAGAACTAACTGTTACTTAGTTACAACAGCAATCACTAAAGGAGATACAGTTATATTAAAACTTAATGAGGAGGAGATAATCAAAGACCTTAGTAGAGTAGATATTAAGTCTTTAAAAGCTTTAAAAATTGATATAGCTTCCGGGTTAAATGTTATTAAGACCTTACTCAACAACTCAGCTAAGTTCTTCATAAAAGCATTAACAGTAAACCCTAACTTAACATCTAAAGACTTAATTAAAGAAATTATAAACTACTTAAGCAGAGGTTGCATCCATCGAGAGTTAGATATATTCGTGTTAAATTCAGAAGATGTTAAACTACTTGATATATCTGATGTTAATAGTGAGGAACTTCATAAGTTACTGAAGTTCTTATCTAACGTATTAGGTATGAAGAATATAGTGTTATTAAATTATGTACGTAATAGTGTATTCACTCACATACTCTACAGTAGTGACACATCATTAGAGTTACATACCCCTACGAAGATCCCTAAAGACCTTATAATAACGTATATGATGTTAAAACTCATTAGTGATGAGGAGTTAGGTACTGTATTCAATGACGCTGTAAATCTAGCTGAGAAGTCCTTGAAATTTGCTGTTAGGTGTTGTGATGACCTCATACCTGAGGTATATATACAGGAGGTAGTTGATGGTGAGAGGTATAGAGTTATTAAGGAGTTAAGTAAGGCTGTTAGAGTTCTGGAGGAGAACTCTCAATTAGTGATAGATTTAATCCCTAATGTACAGTTAAATATAGCTTATGCACTACCTAAACATCTTACCTCAGGTCCTGAAGACGTTGCAGCAATTCCAGGTAGGATTATCAAGGTAGGTAACTCAATCAAAACTATAGCAACACCAGACTTCAACACATCTAAACACCTAGCTAGAGCGTTGATTAAGGTGATGGAGTTCAACCCAACTATAAGAGCTGCTGCTAATATAAGATATGATGATTTAATCCTTAAAACAATTAATGAGTTAGGCTTCACTGTATCATTCTATGATAGGTCTCAAGAACCTCCAGAAGTTAAAGCTGTTGAGGGTGCTACAATACCTTGGGGTGTTAACGAAGCTGTTAAGAGGTTAGGTTACGTTCCAGATGTTATTTACCATAAAGGTGATTACGGTAAGGAGGCGATGATACTTATATTAGGTAAAGACCCTAACGACGTAGTTAATAAGATTTTAAGACTAGGTAGTACATTAAGACGTAATGGTATTAAAGGTTAACTAGTTATTAAACTTATAGTGTAGCTTATGGGTAACAAACACTGTATAGTATTTCTGTATACAGACCTCAACAAATACAGTATACATGTATTAATAGCTACTATACTGATTAAGAAGATTGATGTAGATATATATCTAACTAATACTCATAACTTCTTCGATTCAATCAACTCCTTACTCACTAAATATGATAAGGTCATCATCGGTATATCATTAATGACTACTCAATTACCTGATCTACTACCATTTATACGGAGGTTAAGAAAGTTTAAGATGTTAAGTAATAATAGGTTATTAGTTATTGGTGGTGGTCCTCACGTAAGTGGAGACCCTCTAGGTTCTTTAAAATCTCTAGGTTTTGATTACGTATTTGTTGGGGAAGCTGAAGAATCATTAACAGAATTCCTCAGTAGTATTGTTAGTGGTGGGGATATAGTTAAGGTAGGAGGTATTGCTTATATAGATAATGATAAGTTAATTATTAGGACTCCCCCTCAACCTGTTAATCTTGATGAGTACCCACCATTCCCTGCGGAGAGAGGTTTATTTAACCCTATAGAAGTCAGTAGGGGATGTCCATACGCTTGTAAGTACTGTCAAGTCAGCTATATCTTCGGGGTGGTTATGAGGCATAGATCAATAACTTCAATATTAAGTTATTGTAGATTATTAATTAGTAGAGGTATTAAGGATTTAAGATTTATATCACCTAATATACTTGCTTACGGTGGTGATGGACGTAAATTAAATTATAGTAGTGTTGTTGAGTTCTTAGAATCTATGAGTAAGTTAAGGAGTTTAGGTGGGAGGGTATATCTAGGAACGTTCCCAAGTGAAGTTAGACCTGAGTTCATAGATCGTGATGTAGTTAAGTTACTTAAGAATTACGTAGATAATAGAAGGGTAGCTATAGGTGCTCAATCAGGTTCTGATAAAGTTCTTAAGGAACTTAATAGAGGACATACAGTTGATGATGTTATTAATGCGGTTAGTATTTTAAGGGAGTATGGATTCGGTGTTGATGTAGACTTCATAGTTGGGTTACCTATTGAGGAATTAACGGATATGTATGAGACTTTAGGATTTATTAAGAAACTAGTCAGCTTAGGTAATGTTAGGGTAAGACTCCATACGTACTTACCATTACCTGGGACCCCACTAGCTAAATACGGTATAAAGCCAGTACCAGATACCATAAAGAAGGAGTTTATGAAGCTTCTAGGTAGGGGGGTTGTCTTTGGTGATTGGCTTAAGCAGGAGGGGTTAGCACGTAGAATTGTAGAGCTTATGAGGGGAGGTGTGATACTTAGTTAAGGATGTTAAAGAGATGTGATTCATGCTTAAACTCTATGGAGATCTCCATATACATTCGATAGTAAGTGATGGTGCGTTACATCCTTCAGAGATAGTTAAGATCTCTAGGTTAAAGTCTATTAACGTAATCTCTATAACAGACCATAATACTTTCTTAGGTAGTGTGGTAGCTAGTAAGTATGTTGATAAGAAGTCTCAAGTATTGATATATGGAGCTGAGGTGAAGACGTATTTAGGAGAGGTACTACTATTATGTCCACACACAATCAAAATATCTTACGACTTAAGTACTTTAGTAGATATCTGTAAAGAGAATAACTGTTTATTAGTCCCATCACATCCTTACGATATTTTAAGATTAGGTATTAGGTGGGGTATTAATCTTAAGATTTGGGATGCTATTGAAATATTCAATAGTTCTAGCGACCCTAT
The DNA here is from genome assembly GCA_964655125.1 of uncultured Desulfurococcaceae archaeon. Lineage (GTDB taxonomy): Archaea > Thermoproteota > Thermoprotei_A > Sulfolobales > NBVN01 > CAZZLT01. Next base: position 35,736 of record CAZZLT010000025.1, read on the forward strand.
CTCAAACACGATTACTTACATCCTAGCTAGGGATTTAAACATACCTTTACTAGCTAACTCAGACGCACATGTAGGTGAGTTAATAGGTAGTGCATTCAACATAATATACACTAATGGATTTACTGTTGATGATATCTTAGAATCTGTGAGGGTAGGGAATACTATACCTGTAATGAGATACTCACTACTAGGGAGTATACATAGGTTTAGTTGGTCGTTGAAGAGGATAGTGTATGGGTTGAGAAAACATAATTTAATGTATAATTCAGTGAGTTTAGTATGAGGTTTTATGAGTTTTACTTAAGTAGTTCTGTAGTAGTGGTGTGATGAGTGAGTAACGGTTTTACGGATATTCACTCGTTTAATATACCTAAGGTAATCTTAGAAGGACTTAAAGTTAGAGGTATAACATACTTCACACCACCTCAAGCTGATGCACTTAGGGCTGGATTACTTAGAGGGAGGAATTTAGTAGTTGTAGCACCTACAGCTAGTGGTAAGACACTTATTGGTGAGTTAGTACTAGTGAATACAGTACTTAATGGAGGTATAGGTATTTATACAACACCTCTTAAAGCATTAGCATCAGAGAAGTTTGAGGAGTTTAAATTCTGGAGTAGTTACGGTCTGAAGATCGGTATATCTACTGGTGATTATGAAGAACCTGGAGAACATTTAGGGAAGTACGACATACTAGTAACTACTTACGAGAAATTAGACTCTATACTTAGACATAAGCCTTCATGGATTCGTAGAATAGGGGTTTTAGTTGTTGATGAACTACATAACGTAGGTGATAGTGAGAGGGGTCCTATAGTTGAGTTAATCTGTGCTAGGATGTTAATGATGAATAAACAGATAGTTGGTTTAAGTGCTACTATAGGGAAACCTGAAACCATTGCTAGATGGTTAAATGCTGAGTTAGTACTTAGTGATTGGAGACCTGTTAAACTTATTGAAGGGTTCTACAATAGAAGGAAGAACGTTATAGAATTTAATGACGGTAGAGTAGAACATGTTAACTCAGATATAGTCATACACTGTGTTAAGCATGCATTAGATAATGACTACCAACTACTAATATTTAAACAGTCGAGGAAGCAAGCAGAACTAACTGCTTTTAAGTTAATTGATGTAGTTAAAGATAGATTTAAACCGCAGATATCAGAACTTATAAACGTTATTAAGGATGAATCACCATCACGTAGTGAGGTAGAGTCTTTAAGTAAGTTATTAAGTTACGGTATTTCATACCATCATGCAGGTCTATCCCCAATAGCTAGGAGAGTTATTGAGAGGGGTTTTAGAGAAGGTTTGATTAAGGTAGTCATAGCTACACCAACATTAGCTGCAGGTATTAATGTCCCAGCTCGTAGGGTGTTAATATTTACTAAGAGGTTTGAGGAGGGGTTTATGAAGCCTATATCTATTATGGAGTATAAGCAGATGGGTGGTAGAGCTGGTAGACCACAGTACGACCCTTACGGTGAGGTTGTATTAGCTGATGTATCCTCACCTGCTGAGGGTTGGAGGTACATATATGGAGAGGTTGAGGCAGTATCATCAGCACTTACAAACATCAGATCCCTACGTATACATGTCTTAGCAGCTGTAGCTTCTGGTTACGTAAGTAATGAGGAGGAGTTAAACATGTTCTTCAATAAGACATTAGCCTTCAACACACCAACCTTCAGCTTAAGTAGATACATCATACGTAGAGTTATTGATGAATTAGTAAACGATGGTATGATAGAGTTAAGAGGAAGTAGGTACGTACCTACAGACCTAGGTATTACAGTCTCAAAACTCTATATAGATCCGTTAACAGCTAAGATAGTTGTGAGGAGTTTAAGTAAGGTAGAGGATGTGAAGGATCTCTACTACCTACACCTACTCTCAATAACACCAGACTTCAGTAGGGTTAGGATTACAGGTTATAGTAGGTTAGAAGATGATGCACTAGCCTACTCAGACCTAGGATTAATACCTGACATAAGTAATTTAAGAGAGGTTGACTATGATGACTGGTTAAGAGGTTTTAAAATAGCGTTAGTACTTAATGAATGGATTAACGAGATTGATGAGGATTCAATAATAAGTAAGTATGATGTAGGTTTAGGTGATCTACTCACATTAACTGATACAGGGAGTTGGGTAGCTCACGCCTCAGGTCATGTATGTTATGTAGTAGGTCTGAAAGAACATGCTGAGAGATTAGAGATACTATCTAAACGTATAGAAGTCGGTGTTAAGGAAGATGTCTTAGAGTTAACTATGGTTAAAGGTATTGGTAGGGTTAGAGCTAGGATATTAGCGAGTAACGGTATTAAAACTTTAGAGGACTTAGCTAATACTGACCTGAGAAAACTCTCTAACCTACCAACATTTGGTGAGAAGATAGCTTATGAAGTAATTAAAAACGCTAAGGAATTACTACGTACTACTTAATTAATCTGTCTCAGAAATTATCTGTAGTAGTGATGATAGGTTTATCTCTAATAACGCTACAGGTAACGTGATCCCTAAGTAATTAAGTATTCTCGGGTGTACCTCACCTACAACCCCAACAGTAACACCTCTAACTACAACCTCACCACACCTACCACTGATCATTAAGTCAGAACTACAACGACTTAATGAGTAGTTAATCCCTAACATATTCATTAGAGACTTAAGAATTACTAACGCATCAGTTAATGTAGTCTCAGTTGTTGCTATAGCTACAGCTAACTTCCTAGAACTTCTGAACCCCCCATCACCTAACTCGATAACATCCCCTACCTCAAATACCTTAACATTTTTAGATGTTAGGGAATTAATCTTAACTGCTTGAAGTATTGAAGGTATTAATGAGTTCCTAACTGCTGAATAAGCCTTCATTTTAGGATTCTCTAGTAAGACGTAATTACCTATACCTAAATCACTTAAGTACTCAGAATCTACTAACATGAAGTTAACTACCTCATTAAAACCTAAACCTACTATTAAATCCCTAATAATTCTTGAAAACCTCTCTATCGGATGTATACTACCGTTATGTGTTGGTGGTGGAAGTGTTGGTACTAACTTATCATAACCGTAAGCAATAGCTATATCCTCAATAATATCAACAACATGCATTACATCAATCCTATACGGAGGTACTCTAACCTCTAGAGTCTTTAGGTCTAATACCTTAGTGTTAAACCCCATACTACTTAAGCATTTAATAACCTCCTCAACACTTAAGTTAATACCTAATAACGATTTAACATCATCTAGGTCTACTTTGAAGACCTTTACATCATATCTAGGACTCCATATAATCCTACCTCCATCTAAAACCTTAACCTTAAATACTGTGACTTCATCACCTCTCTCTAACAACGCACCTATAACTACATTTAAAACCCTACTCATTAACTCTAAGTCAGTTCCAGTTATATCTATGAAGAATTGAGTAGTACTACTAGTTATTCTAGTGTAATCACCGTTAATTACTGGAGGCATAGATAACACCATCCCTTTAGAATCTACTAGTAGGGGGTACTCACCATCTCTAACTAGATGTCTATACCTAACCCCCTTATCCACCTTACTAAGTATTTCCTTAATACTCATCTCCTCATCATAACCTAGAGGTTTAAACCTATACTCACTAACAGCTCTATAGTATATTGGAGGTGTTACCCTACTATAGTCATGAAGTCCTATAGCTACTAAAGCTCTATCACCACAGTAACTAAGATGTAACTTCTCCTGTAACTGGATTATCTGTATTATTGATTCCTCATCTAAGGATAACCCCTTAACTATAGCTCCTAATACGTAGGGTCTGTAGGAAGGCTTATTCAAAGCTATTACCTCAACATCAGAATCCCTAACTACAACTTCTTTAAACCCGCTATCAACACCTTTTAAACTCCTTAAAGCTCTCCCTAAACCCTCTGCTGAGAATAGGTCTGGTCTATCATGTGATACCTCATAAACTAACGTATCACCACGAACTTCCTCAACCTCACACTTAAGCTTAGTGAGGTACCCTTCTAACTCATCAAACCTTATACGACTCTTCACAATCCTTTCAATATCCCATAACTTAACCTCAATAGTTGGTATGGTCTCACCCCCTTAGTAATGTCTTAGGGATCTTCATACCCTTAATCACATCTAATGAATTACTATATAATTCCCTAATATCATCTATACCTAACACCATCATAGCTATCCTATCAATACCTATACCCCAAGCCGCAACATTACAGTTAACTACTTTAAGTGGTCTTAAAACCTCAGGTCTGAACATACCGCCTGGGAAGACCTCAATCCATCCTAACTTAGGATGTTTTACGTAACCCTCAACACTAGGTTCTGTGAATGGGAAGTATGCTGGTTTAAATATCACATCCCCTAAACCTAAGAGTCTCGCAAATTCTTTAAAGAATCCTAGGAGGTGTTTGAAGGAGACTTCCCTACCAACTATTATACCCTCAAGTTGGTGGAACTCCATTAAGTGTGTAGGGTCTGGAGTATCTGGTCTGAAAACTCTATCTAATGAGAAACACCTATACTCACCCTCACCCCTCTCATATATAGTACGCATTGAAACTGATGTTGTATGAGTCCTCAATATCAGTTTTAACGCCTTCCTAGGATCCCACCTATACCCCCACCCTAAGGAATTAGCTGGATCTCCACCCTCATGAACCTTACTAACAACCTCCATCACCTCCCTATCTACGTCATACTCTACTTGAACCCCATCCTTAATGAAGTAAACATCAGTTATAGTTCTTGCTGGGTGGTACTGTGGGACGTAAAGGACGTCAAAGTTCCAGAACTCCAACTCTAGGTGAGGACCCTTAACCTCCTCAAACCCCATAGAAACAACAACGTCTCTTACATAGTTTAAGAACTCTATATACGGGTGTTTTCTTGATGGGTATACCATCGGTACCTCAATACTTAAATCAAATTCTTTAAACTCTACATCCTTCCAACCACCACTAGATATTAACTCTGGAGTTAGTACTGTGATTATATCCTTAGCAATTATTAGGTTGTTTTTAATAGCTTCTAAGGCTGTATCTGTAAGACCTATACTTAATTCCTTAACCTCATCAACAACTATAAACCCCCTCCTCCTAATACTCTGTAACTTACTATCTAATGACTCTACAATGAGTCCCTCATACAACTTACTTAGTAATTCCTTAACATCATCTAAGTATTTATTAAACTCCTGAATCTTAACATCATCTAATGAGATATCAACTACATTCTTACTTATTGAGATTATGTTAAACCTCCTCAATATACCTAATGAGGCTGAGAACTCATCATCATTTAACTTAGAGAAATCTCTAAGCTCATCAACTCTTAAACTCTTAACACCTCTAGAATTAAGATTCATTAATACTTGAAGTAGTTTAAATTCAGGTAAACCCTCGTTAAAATACTTAACACCTAAATCACTTAACCTAACTAAATACCTACTAAGTCTTCGGGTCTTAATAAGCCCTCTACTCTCTAATTCAGCAAGATCCCTCATAAGGTCACTAACACTAGTGTTTAGAACTTTAGCTACTTCCTTAACATCAACATACCTAAACCCACTAACTAAGTAATTATTGAGGGTTTTAATTATAGCGTATTGCTTACTACTAACTCTATACACGTTACCCTCCATAAAACCTACTTTATAGTAAAGGTATTTAAACATGAACAAACCCTATAATGAAATAACATTTAATACATTACGATTTCGTAATTAAGTGGTGTGAAGTACTGGATCCTATCATAGCTATACTGATAATGTTTTCGATAATAGGTGATGAGTTAGTATATGTAGCGATCTCATCAATGATCGTACTCATACGTAGAGAGCTTGGTATTAGATTACTAAGTCTAGTACTTATAAGTTCCTTCTTAAACATATTACTTAAGTATTGGTTAGGTATTCCTAGACCTAACACTTACTTAGTAAACTTAGATGGATTACCTGATATTATTAAGAACGTTATTAACATGTTAGTCATTGGTAAAGGACCTTCACTACCTAGCGGTCATGCTCAGATATCATCTACGTTCTGGCTTTCCCTAGCATTAAGTACTCGAGGGGCACTTACTTATACATGTGCGTTGGTTATACCTATACTAACTAGTTATTCTAGGGTAGCTCTTAGAATGCATTCAGAAGTAGATGTTGTTATAGGTATGTTGGTAGGGTATACAGTCTCTTTAGTAGGGCATATAATGTTTACTAAGACTGTAAAATATTTAGGTAGAGTTAATATGTATCTGAAACCAACTCTACTCTTAATAACCTTCATACTATCTCAACTACTAACATATCCAGACATCCACTTAATAGCTGGGTTATTAATAGTTGTATGGATAGTGGATAAATCTACCTTCACCGCAGAGTGTTCAACTATGAGGAGGGTCTTCACATCAACACTATCATTAATAGTGATCAGTTCTACGTACTTAGTAACTTCCTTAAACATTATTAGTAACTACCAACTCAGTAGGTTCTTAGAATCCCTCATAATCATAACCTCAGCTATAATTGCTTTTATAATCATACCTGTAAAATTAAATGTATTTAAGCTTAAGTACAGACCTGAAAGACATTAACTACTGTTCTTTGGTTTAAATTTAATTATGTAGGGTACATAACCATCTAATGTCGTTGCAGACTTCCTCACAGTTGCTTCAACCTCCATACCTACGTATACCTCATCAGGTTTAACATTAGTTAACTGAGTTAAGACCCTACCATTACCAGTATCAACTAATGCTATTATTAGCGGCGACATACTCTCAAAACCTTCTATAGGTACGTTAATTACCGTATATGATATTACCTTCCCTGTAGACCCTAAAGACACCTTCTCAATATTTCTTGAAGAGCATTTAGGGCATGCAGCCTTAGGTGGGTAGTATACATAACCACAACTTAAGCATTTAGTACCAACTAAATTCAGTAGGAAGTCCTTCAACCTCCACATCCTCTGAAACGACACTCAGATCACCTCCTTAAGATTGTAGTCGTTATGTTCGAACCTACACCACCTATATTCTGAGTTAATCCAACCTCACCACCAGTCTTAACACCTGGGAAATCACCTCTTAACTGCATTACAACCTCACATACTTGGTAAACTCCAGTAGCTCCTACTGGGTGACCTCTAGATTTAAGACCTCCTGAAGGATTTATAACTGGTTTATCACCAACTCTAAACCTACCCTCAGCAATTAATTTAGCTCCCATACCCTTAGGTGCGAAACCTACATCCTCTAAAGTTACAACACCATTTATAGAGTAAGCATCGTGGAGTTCAGCAATATCTACGTCTTTAGGGCTTAACTTAGCTAGCTTAAATGCCCTCTCAGCTGATAATCTCGAGGCTAAGAACGTATCTAATTCATATCTAGATGATATGTCAGTACTGTCTAAGGCATTACCAACACCTGCTATCAGTATCGGTGTATCGTTATACTTCTTAGCTAGTTCCTCAGAAGTTAGTATGAGTGCTGCAGCCCCATCACTTATAGGGCATGAATCCAGTAGTCTTATAGGGTCTGCAATTACTGGTGATTTAACAACATCATCGATAGTTATCCTCATCCTTAAATGTGCGTAGGGGTTGTAATAACCATTCTCATGCATTAACACTGGCCAAGCAGACATCTCCTCACGCTTCACATTATACTTCATCATGTAGTACCTCATAATTAATGCGTTTAAACCTGAGAAACTTATCCCGTAAGGTAGTTCGAAATCAGCATCAGCTGCGTAAGCTAACCCACGAGCTACCTCAGGTGTAGTCCTCTCACTTAACTTCTCAACACCAACAACAGCTACAACATTTGCTAGTCCTGAAGCTATTAATGAGTAACCTATGAGGACTGCAGCACCTCCAGACCCGCAAGCAGCCTCAACTTTAAATCCTGAAGAACCTCTCAATCCACAGTAATCAGCTATAAGTGATGCTAAGTTCTCCTGCTCAGCCTGACTACTCAACATATTACTAACTACTATATACTCAGGTATTAAATTACCTGAGTCATCTATAGCTTTAAAAAGTGCCTCAGCAGCTAAATCCCTTAAAGACTTCTCATAAAACCTCCCAACATTACTCATCCCAACACCAACTACGTATACCTTACTCAACATGATCACCGATAACGTAGTATTTAATGTAGTGTTATTACTGAATCATTACTTAGTAACTTATCTATAAAACTTACACAACCACGTAAATTACTTAGATCCTCATTAACTCTTAAAATTAATGAAACCTTAAAACTGAAGCTCTCATCTAAATCTATAACAAGTATGTTATCCCCAACCGATGCTAATTCTAAAGCTTTAATTAGTGTGAGTTGTGTATGTGTTAAACCGAAATATGCTGTCTTCCCAATATACTTAGTAGGTTCTAAAGCATTTTCACTAATACCTACAGATTTTAAAATCTTAGAACAGTACCTTAAATCTCTAATATTAGTAGCTACATACTTAATATCCTTTGGGGAGACCCCTGCCTTAGTCAGAAGCTCCTTCAAAGATATTAACAGCTTACTCATGTAGAGTTCTGCGTGGAAGTCATTCTTAGCATTCTTCCCAGGCATTAAAGGTACTGTATTAACCATTAAGTCATACGTTAATACCTCTACAGGACCTCCAGAACTACTTAACAGTATAGAAGTTGCTGAAGCTGCTGTACTTGAATCTGCTGATATGACTAAGACATCACCATGTCCTATAATATCCTCAACAATACTTACTAAGTGGTAAAAACTACTTACATCATAGTTCTTAACACCATTAAACTTAAGTAACTCAGAAAGTAGTGCAGACTTAACATTAGTGACTTCCTTATCACTTGATAAGTATATTAACGCCTTAATACTGTTAGCATAACCATTACGTCTTAAGATACGACATACTTCATAACCCATAGTTATTAAATCCTCATCAGGTCCTAAAACAGGGAGTAAGAGATTATTAATGAATTTCCTATACCTCGGTATATAGGCACACCAAGCCTTAATGAATAACCTCATAAGCACTCCTTATAATATTCAGAAGGGGGTTTTTATTATTTTCGTCAATAAACTTAAGAATACTTAGACAGTAATCGAACTCTTAGAAATCATAACCTAATACTATTAGTCCCTCATTAATAAGAAGTAAACACTTATATTTGCAATAGTTAATATTTTAGAAAGGTTAACCTTAGAACTACCCTTAAACCCCGGGTTAATGAGATGATGAATAACCGTAAGAATGTATTGATGGTAGTAGTGATAGCTGTAACCATATATTCAGTGATTTTCTACTTAATATTCATTAACTTAAATGATGCAATACCGTTTATTATGTCGTTAAATATAACCCTTCTAATACCGGCATTACTACTACGTACACTAGCTCTAATATTTCATTCAATTTCATGGTATTTCATACTTAAGGTATACTATAATAGATTATCAATTACTAAAGTACTTACTATAACTTTAGCAGCTGTATCTACAGAACTACTAGTTCCTATAGGTGGTGTTACTGAAGTAGCTAAGGTATTACTACTAAGACAGATTCTATCAATGCCTCAGGATGTGATTATACCAGCCCTCTTAACCCATAGACTGATATTAACGGTAGTTACAGCAGTTATTTCAATGATCGCTATCTATGTTATAAAAGCTTCATTAGATTTAACTATATTATTATCAACATCTATAACTGGTTTATTAATCATGAATATCGCCTTGCTGCTGATACCTTCATCAAAAATATTTGAGAGAATAACTAATCGTATATCAAGTAAGTTCAACCTACGATTTAATGACTTCCCTAGTAAGTATAGGGCTTCTGTAAAGAAATTATTTACCTCTGGGAAGGTATTACTAATGATATCCACGTTAATGATACTGCTTGAGAAATTATCTAATACCTTATACGGTATATGCTTAGGTATGTTAGTATCAACTAATATAGAATTCGTAAAATCCTTAATAGTCTTTGACTCTATATACATGATTATATGGCTACTACCTCTAGTAACTCCAGGGAATATAGGTGTTTTAGAAGCTGTACAGATAATACTACTTAAATCTTTAGGGATACACCTAAAAATAGCTAGTATATTAGCACTTATTAATAGGGTTATAACAGCAGTTAGTGAATACCCACTATTAATACTTTCGACAATGTACTTAGGAATACGTGTTAAGCAGCTAACAGATATGGTTAAGTCTGAGAAACTATTTAATGTTTAAAAAGGAGAGTAGGTTAACTACCTCCACCTAGTTATCTCCTTAAGATTATTAGGCCATGGAGCTAGAGTATACTTCTTCAACCACTCAGTATCTATCTCTATATTCTTCAACAATTTAATTACGTTGTCTACGAACTCCTGCTTAATCCTACCTTCAGTTACTGCTGGACAGTCCATATCTAAGTATACGACCTTCTCACCTGTTTCGAAGTCGTAGTAGAGGAGGATAGGCCATAACCTACAATCAAAAGGTCTATTCTTATAGTTCATACATAGTCCTTCAGTACTTAAGAACGGGCATGGCTTACCTATACGACCTAAGCATTTAACTGGTCCTAAATCAGTCTCTACAGTTGATGAAATACCTTCATATTCTTCCTCCTCCTCAGGTAGGAGGACTGCATAAAATCTACGACAACAGTTCACATTACAATTCCTACATATATCTCCGAAATCTATAAAATCGAAATATTTAGCTATCCTCCCCAAGTGTTTAACCTACCAATTTCATCTTTATATGCAGGGAGTTTAAAAACTTATTTATTAATACGTAAACGTTATTAAATCCTATGAATGACTTCTAAAGGGGTTAACTTATGGATTTAATAGATATTAACGAGTTCGCTAGGGTTGACCTACGTGTAGGTGTGGTTAAACATGCTGAGAGAGTCCCTGGTTCTAAGAAGTTGATTAGGTTGATAGTTGATTTAGGAGTTGAAGAGAGGCAAGTACTTGCTGGACTTGCAGAATTCTACGACCCTAATCAACTAATCGGTAAGTACGTTATAGTAGTAGCTAATTTAAAACCTAAGAAGATGATGGGGTTGGAGTCTCAGGGAATGATCTTAGCAGCTGGTTGCAGTCCTGAGGAAAAACCAGTAATACTCACAACTTTAGAACCGGTAAAACCAGGTACGAAGATCTGTTAATAATTTAAGAATTACTTAATCATGTAGAGGTTAAGTACTTAATGAGTAGTAATGAAGTAGAAGTAGATGAGTTAGACCTGAAGATTTTAGATATTATTAAGAATGATGCTAAACTCAGTGTTAGAGAGATTGCTAAAATATTGAATAAATCACCATCAACAGTACTAAGCAGAATTAAGAAACTTGAGAAAATCGGTGTTATTAAGGGTTATGCCACCTTAATAGATTACTCAAAATTAAATTATCAGGTAACTGCAATAACACTTCTTCAAGTAGAAGGTCCTTACATAGAAGAAATTGAGAAGTTACTTGCGTCAGAACCTAATGTAAGAGCTGTTTATGACGTTACTGGTGAGTATGACGTGATTGTGATATCATCATTTAAAACTGTGAGTGAGTTGGATAACTTCATTAAGAGGTTATTAAAAGTACCGCATATCAGAAGATCTATCACTAGCATAGCTTTTAGAGTTATTAAGGATAGTCCTAATATAGAGAGAAAACTAATTTAGAGTTAATAGACATAAAAATTACTTCTTATATTTTATAGCTGCGTGAGCTGCTGCTAACCTAGCTACTACTACTCTATAAGGTGATGCACTTACATAGTCTAAACCAACCCTATGACATACCTCTATAGATTTAGGATCTCCACCGTGTTCTCCACAGATCCCTACCTCTAACTTCGGATTTGCTGACTTACCTAGCTTTGTCCCTATCTCCATCAACTTTGCTACTCCCTCATCTAATGTTTCGAATGGGTTATGAGTTAATATCTTAGCTTCTAAGTATTGATGTAGGAATTTAGCCTCAACATCATCTCTACTAAAGCTGAATGTAGCTTGTGTTAAGTCGTTAGTCCCGTAACTGAAGAAGTCTACTTCCTTAGCTATCTCATCAGCTGTTAAACAAGCCCTAACAGTCTCTATCATAGTACCTATCTTTAACTTACTCAACAATGAGATACCGTATTTAGCCTCAACATCCTTAATTGCTGGGATTATAGCTTTCTCCTTAACATACCTTATCTCAGATGCTATAGCTACTTGAGGGATCATTATCTCTAATATCGGGTTTTTACCCTCTTTAATCAACTCTGCAGTAGCTTCAACCATAGACTTCGTTAAGTAGTAGTAGAATTCCGGATATGTAACCCCAACCCTCACACCTCTATGACCCATCATTGGGTTATGCTCTTTAAGCTTAACTATCCTACTATAGAGTGATTCAAGTTGTTTAATAGTCTCTTCACTAGCCCCCTTAACCCTAGCCTCATACACCTCCTTTAAGACTTCCTCAGGTGCTGGTAGGAACTCATGTAGTGGTGGGTCTATAAGTCTTATAATTACTGGTAAACCGTCCATGACCTCTAGAATTTCCTTAAAGTCTTTCTTAAGCATCTCAGATAATGGTTCTAAATACTTAACCCTAGTCTCAACATCTTCAGCAAGTATTATCTTCCTTAGAAGTTCTAATCTTTCAGGTTTCCTAAACATCCTCTCAATACGTAGTAATCCAATACCTTCAGCACCGAACTTCCTAGCAATTCTAGCATCGTCCGGGACATCAGCATTAGCTCTAACCCCTAACTTCCTAACCTCATCAGCCCACTTAAGCAGTATATCAACTTCCTCAATTAACTCAGGCTCTATAGTAGGTACTTTACCTAAGTAGACATCACCTGAACTACCGTCAATAGTGACCCAATCACCTTCCCTTACAACATTATCACCTACTCTAAACTCCTTACGGTCGTAATCAATGACTATAGACTCAGCCCCAACAACCGCTGGCTTACCTATAGCCCTAGCAACTACTGCAGCATGACTAGTTAAACCACCCCTACTAGTTAAGATCCCGACTGCTGCGTAGAATCCGTGAACATCATCAGGTTTAGTCTCAACTCTAACTAGTATTACCTTCTTCCCATTCCTAGCCCATTCAACAGCAGTATCTGGGTGGAAGACTACTTGACCACTAACAGCACCTGGAGATGCTGCTAAGCCCTTAGCTACTGGCTTACCTTTAAATTTAGGATCTATCCTTGGGTATAGGAGTGAGAGTATATGTTCTGGTTTAACCTTCAGTAAAGCCTCCTCCTTAGTAAGTATACCGTCCTCAACTAACCCAACAGCTGTTCTAACCCTAGCTAGAGGTGTCATTTTAGCATCTCTATTCTGTAGGAAGTATAACTTACCTCTCTCAACAGTAAATTCAATATCCTGAACATCCTTATTCAACCTTTCTAAGACCTTACCAGCTTTTATCAAGTCTTCATATACTTGAGGCATAATCTCCTTAAGCTTCTCTAACGGTAAAGGTGTCCTAATACCTGCAACTACATCCTCGCCCTGAGCATTAGGTAGGAACTCACCGTAAGGTCTATCCTCACCAGTTGCTACATCCCTAGTGAATAACACACCTGTACCTGAATCCCAACCCATATTACCGAATACCATAGTAACTATATTAACAGCTGTACAGTCAGCCTCCTCCTTACTAATCTTATTCACTATCCTATAGAATATAGCTCTAGGATTCATCCAAGACCTAAACACAGCCCTGATAGCTAGTTCAAGTTGTTTCCAAGGATCTTGAGGAAACTCACCCCACTCCCTCCTGATGATCTCCTTAAACCTCATAACAGCTTCTTTAAGTCCCTCAATAGGTAAGTCAACATCGTACTTAACATTATACTTCTTCTTAACCTCATTAAAAGCTTCATCAAATAACTCCTCCTTAATACCTAACACAATCCTCCCAAACATCTGTAAGAACCTCCTATACGCGTCGTAAGCAAACCACTCATTATTAGTTAACTTAGCAAGTCCTACTACAACCTCATCGTTTAACCCTAAGTTAAGTACTGTATCCATCATACCAGGCATTGAGACCGCAGCGCCAGACCTCACAGAAACTAGTAATGGATTTGAAGGATCTCCGAACTTCTTACCAGTCTTCTCCTCGAGAGATCTAACGTAATCTCTAACCTGTTCTAGAAGACCTATAGGTAGTGGTAATTTATCGATAATACCCCAGACCTCACTTATTAACTTATCCCTAACCTCTGGTGGAGGACCTCTCTCTAACTCCCTAACTAATTTCTCTATGACTTCCTCCTGAGGTGCGTAGAAATCCCTACATGCTTCAGTAGTTATTGTAAATCCTGGAGGTACTGGAAGTCCTAACTGAACCATCTGAGCTAGACTAGCTCCCTTACCACCTAATAACTTCTTATCTCTCCAATCACCTTCCTCAAAACTATATACGTATTTCTTAATCACCTTACTAACCCCCTACTACTGTGGGCCGAAGCTAATAAATGTTATTAATACCTTAATAAAATTATAATTTTTTATAATTCTACATTTTCAAGCCTCACATAAATCTTTATTATGACCTCCCCCCTAAGCCACTTAATCAGATACTTAATAATCTCTAACCACTTCCTAATTAATATCTTAAAGTTATCAGTAAATGTTAACCAGAATACATGAATTATTAATGAGGTGTATATCAATGGTGTTATCTGAACCATATAGAAGCTATACTGTGTCTTACCACCTAATAACCATATAATTACATACATTAAGAACGTACACCAAGTATATATCGTTGCTAATCCTTTATCAGGTAATCTACTGATTAGAGGGAGTACTAACGTAGTAGTTGCTAAAGTTGTTAGGTATAATATGTTATTACCTCTAGCTATTAAGTCTGCTACCCACTCACCACTTACGTATGTGTAGTGGAGGATGAACGGGTTCCAACCAAGTAACCATTCCCACGGTGCTGATGTTGGTGGTCCTGAAATAGTTTTTATACTTAAATGCCATCTAACAGCATTCTCAATAGCTTCAAACCACCAACGTTGAATACCTAAGGATTTAATTATAGGTAGTGATGAGAGTACTAACATTATTAACGGTATTACCATCATTAAGAATATAGTGTTTATAGGAGCTATACGTTTCTTAATCATTACGTAAGCAATTGTAGGTGCTGTAAACAAACCACTATACTTAGATATAAATGCTAATCCTAAGGTTGTTAAGGAACTGTAAATCCTGTCTCTAAGTAGTAGGTATAGAGTTAGTACTGTAAATAATGATGTGAATATATCTAACATAGCAACTACACTTAAAGACCTGAATAACGTATCAGAAGCTGTTATTAACGCTGCTACTACACCTAAATAACTACCTGTAACACCCCCTACTACAAACCTAATTATCAAGTATATCAGCACTAGTATTGATATAGAAGCTATCATTGAAGGTATCCTCCAACATAATGGTTTATCACCGCATGTAAGTATTGATAGTGCTATTAAGTACTTCACTAGAGGAGGATGTTCAGTATTTAAGTAATCAGTAATCTCCTTAGAATCCGGATATCTAAAACCAAGTACTATATTCTTAACACCGGAGATACTTCCTAGATCATTTAGTATATCTACGTTCGGGACTTCAACATATACTAACTGTATATTACTGTAATCGCTTTTTACAACCCTCCCCCCAGAATTTAACACCTTAACGATCACGTCATGTACTACCCTACTATCAGAGACCTCTACATTAACTCCTAAAAATCCATCACTACTTACGTAGGTTGGTTGGGTATTAAACACCTTAACAAGTAAGTTCCTAGCACTACTTACGTACCAACACTCATCAGATATGTAATCAGTGATATGATAAGCATAACTATAGATGTTGTGTATATGGAATAATATTATGAGAATAAATAGTATGTTAGGTAGTACAGTCCTCGTAAACTCCTTAAATACATGCTTAACCCTTACCACTATAGTAGTAACCCTCATAAACTATCTAAATACCTCAATATAATATGTTCACCAACAATGATTTAAGTACTTAATCACTGATCATGACGGTGGTCTGTATTAGGATGAGGTTGATAGGGTTTAAGGAGTTTACTAAAGTTGAAGATGCTGTTAGGAAGTTATTAAGCCACGTTAATGTAGATTTAGATGTTATTGAATTACCTATTAATGAATCTCTTAATTATGTATGTGCTGAGGAGGTCAGAGCACCTTACGATATACCCCCCTTCGATAGGAGTGCTGTAGACGGTTATGCTGTGAAGGCATTAAGTACTACTAGTGCATCACCGTTTAATCCAATATACTTTAAGGTTTTAGGGACTATTGAGGCTGGTGATGATGTATCTAACTTAAGACCTGTAGGTGAGTATGATACATATCTAGTATTCACTGGAGCTCGAATCCCTAAGGGAGCTGATGCTGTAGTACCTATTGAGGATACCGTACTTGAAGGTGATGAAGTTAGGATTTTAAGGTCTGTACCCCCCTACGCGAATATCTCGAGGAGAGGTGAGGATTTTAAAGAAGGTGATGTTATCATCAGTACTGGTGTTCGGATTAAGCCGTGGCATATAGCTGCTTTAGCATCAGCTAACATATCTAAGGTTAGAGTTTATAGGAGGGTTAAAGTCTCTATAATAAATACTGGTAGTGAGTTAGTAGAGTTGGGTAGTAAGTTAAGTAGTGATAAGGTGGTGAACTCAACTAAATTCTTGATAGAGAGTTATTTAAAGATGATTAATGTAGAACCAGTAACATTCGGTATAGTACCTGATGATTTAGAGATTATAAGGAGGACAGTAATTAACGCTCTAAATAACTCAGATATAGTGATTATTACTGGAGGTACTTCAGTAGGTGGTAAGGACTTAGTCCCAGAAGCTGTTGAAGGTATTGAGGGTTCTATTAAGGTATTCCACGGAGTTGCTATGAGACCTGGGAGAACTACTGGTGCTTACGTAGTTAGGGGTAAACCGGTACTAATAGTCTCAGGTCTTCCAGTAGCCTGTCTAGTAGCTTTAGAAGTATTCCTAAAACCTTTAGTAAATCACTTGAATAAGACTGAAGAACTACCTAAACCAACGATTTCAGGGTATTTAACTAGGAGGTTAGCTAATGAGGTAGGGTTTAAGTCATTCTATAGGGTTAGTATATGTCGTGATCCTAACGGAGATTACTACATCGAACCGTTAAGACTTACTGGTTCTGGAATATTATCAACTCTTATTAGAGGTAATGGGATATTAGTAGTTCCTGAGAATGTTGAAGGTTATGATGTTGGGGAAAGAGTTGTTGTTGAGGTTATTAACCCTATACCTGAATGTGAGGATATTAAGATAACTTAAAAAGGCTGTTGTTAAATTACTGCCTAGGTATTAAACTTGAAGGTATTACTCTCTAATGATGATAGCTACTTAAGTCCTGGACTTTACCTACTTTATGAGTCAATTAAAGACCTATGCGATACGTTAATAATATCTACTCAATACCCTAAATCAGCAACTGGTCGTGAAATAACTTTTGATAAGCCTTTAAGACTGTATAAGACTAAGTATCTAGATTATGAGGTCTTCGTTACTGATGGAACACCTGTCGACGCTATACACTTAGCTATTGAGGTATTAGGTTTTAAACCAGACCTAGTGTTATCAGGTGTTAACGTTGGGGAGAACTTATCACTTCAACATATATTCTACAGCGGTACTGTTGGGGTTGCTATTGAAGCTGCTTTGATGGAGATCCCAGCAATAGCTATATCAGCAGATGTTTACGAATTCTCAGACTTCTATAACGAGAACTTCAGAGAACTTATTAAGAAGTTAGTGAGGGTGTTAACTGTTAATACTATGAAGTTTGGATTTCCTAAAGGTGTTGATGTATTATCGATTAATATTCCTAGGATGGAACGTTTTAGAGGTTGTTATAGAGTTGTTAGAGCTGCTAGGATTAGGTGGAGAGCTAGGTATAGGATAGATAGAGATGTTAGAGGTAATATCTGTTATTGGTTGCAGGGGGAGCCGGAGGTTTCAGAAGTAGATACTGATGTATACTCGTTTGAGAAGGAGGGATGTATCACTATATCACCAATAACTGTTGATTTAAATAGTAGTCCTGAAATGTTAGGATATGTTGAGAGATTAGTAGGTGGTGAGGTAATATGACTAACAAATACAGTCAGGAGATCTTAAAGGTGATTACAGATTCTATCAATAGATATAATAAGTATAGAGCACCTGAAGCTCATGCAGAGTTAGTAGAGTTTAAAGGAAATTACTTCACAGTAAGATTTACTGGGAGGATACTATCCTCATGTTGTTTCTATGATTACTTCGAAGACCTTAAGTATATCTTAATGGATTATAACGTATCAACCAATATAATTGAGGTGCTGATCTCTGAGTTAAGTGATGAAGTTGTAGTTAAGTATGAAGTCATTAGCTATCAAGTAATAACGTAGTCAGTATTAATCCTATAGCCTAGTTTTAATAGTATTGAATGACACTGCCTACAGTACTTATACTCCTTATAATCAGTATCATATATCGAGTTACTGAAGGTCATAACACACCTCTTATTAGGACAGTGCTTAAGTCCGAGTACATGCCCTACTTCATGTAAAACTTCCTTCCTAACCCTTATTAAGAACTTATCAATTGTTGCATCAGCTTTTAACCTCTCTAAAAACACTACTGCTATTCCTGTAGTAGGATCAGCTATTCCGAAGATGAAGTTTAGTCCAGATACGTAGGCATCCCCATCAGCAATCCCTACTAAAACTCCCTCTCTTGAAGGTATTAACGTACTTAACCAATTAAGTACTCTTAACCCGTTATACTGTCTTCTGTAAGGGTCTTTAAGGTTTTCAGGAATTAAAAGTAAGTTTGATATCTTAACATCTGCTCCGAACACATTAACTAGTAATTTATATACGTCATTAACGATATCTAAGTTGTAAGTCCCTAAAGGGAGAATATAAAATGATAATTTCCCCATACACTCACTTCTATTAGTTAAAAATATATGTTATGTTTTCAGTACTAACTACCGTATACCTTAGACCTACCTAGTAATGCCTTACGAATTAACTCCTTCATTACATTCTCATCTAAAGGTGCTGGGTTATTAGCTACATTCCTCTTATATTCTAAAGCGTCTTTAACCATCATATCTAACTCCTCAGGTTTAACACCGACATCAACTATACTGTCTGGGATGCCTAAAACATCCATGAGGTTACACATGTTCTTAATAAGTTCTCTTACTGATGAAGCCCCTACAACCCTTAACAACATACTTACCTTCTCCTCACTCACGTAATTAAGATTATATTCTAGTATGTAGGGCATTAATAAGGCATTAGCTAATCCGTGATGGACGTTATGATGAGTTGTTAGGTAGTAACCAGCTCCGTGGATTATCGTAGTACCTGCATCATTAATAGCCATGCCTCCTAACGTTGCTGCTATATGTACTTTCCCTTTAGCTCCTTCATCACCTTCATATGCCTTAAGTATGTACTTAAGTATGTAGTCTGTAGCTATTAATGCATACCCATCAGACATAGGTGTTGCTGCTCTAGATGTGTATGCTTCAAGAGCATGTGATAACGCATCTAACGCTGTCCAAGCTAATAATTTCTTAGGTATGTTCTTAAGTACTTCAGGATCTACTATAGCTACTCTAGGTAGTACTGCAGGTCCTGCCATAGTCATCTTCTTCTTACTACTTAACTCTGTTATTATAGCATATCTAGTAACTTCAGCACCTGTACCACAAGTTGTAGGTATAGCTATCACAGGTATTGTAACACCTTCAACAATCTTCGGGAAGAAGTAATCACTAGCTTTACCACCTAAAGACTTAAGAACACTTATCGCTTTCCCAGCATCCATAGCACTACCACCACCAAACGCTATTATAACATCAACACCTTCCCTTCTAGCTATCTCAGCACCTTTCTCACATGTCGTAGTACTTGGGTTCTCCTCAACTTCATTAAATACTAAATACTTAATACCGACAGACTCTAAAGATTTAGAAATTATACCTAAGTAACCAGTAACTTCAAGTAAATTACCAGTCGTTACTAATAGAGCTTTAGTACCACCTAACTTCCTAGCCTCCTCACCAACCTTCTTAACACTCCCTAAACCGAAGACCACCTTCGTATGTAGATAATGTGTAAACTCCATACTAAACCCACCAAATCTAAACTATCAACTCATAATTTATAAGCTCATAACTACTCTACCAACTTAACAGATATGCATTAATATCCTCATGAACTTAATTGAGTGGATAAGGGTTTGGGGTCTAGGTTTCATAGGGGTTTATATGGTTTTATATGAACCCCTCTGCCCTTGGTTTTCACCGCCCTCAACACCCTATTTCATCGGGGTGCATATCACGGGGCTCCGCCCGCTCAGGGTGATCCCAGCCCACAGCTCTCCCCTCATCCACGGAGAGCTTTCTCATCTGAAAGAACATAGAGTGGAGGTACGTGTTCCCGAAGATAGAGAGGAGAGGCGGGAAGCTAAAGGTTGTTGTTCCCTACAAGGTCAAAGTTCCAGAACTACCCAAGAGCAAGTCGTTCAAGAAGAAGCTGAGAGACTGCCCGTACGCTAGGCACTGGGTCGACGCCGTGATTAGAACCGCGTACTCGGTTATGGAGTCCTGGAGGAAGAGGTACCTCAAGGGCAGGGCGAGGAAGGCTAAGCCGAGGGTTGAGAAGAGGTTTGCTAGGTGCAAGGTACGAGAGGTACGTTAAGAGGGAGCGCAATAGGGAAAGAGACTTCGTCAACAAGCTCGCCGAGGGATTAGCCACGCTGTTTCCAAGTGTTGTTCACGTGTTTGAGGACTTGAAGAAGGAGGACTTGATAAGCAAGAGCAAAGCACCGAAGAATAGGAGGAAGAGGAACGCTAGGACACCGTGAAAGCTCATACAGAGAAAGCTTTCCGAGAAAGCACCTGTGGTTAAAGTCTCACCTAAAAACACTTCTCGCACCTGCCCACGATGCGGGTTCGTCGCAAAGACCCGAGTGTGAGTCTTATTCCGGACTAACTGTATCCCTACTTTTAGAGCATTCGCGTTTCATTGACTACCCTCTTCATGTTGAAACGCTATGTGAGATATGCTATAGAGAACCCGATAGCGTTGTTAAGCCAGTGACCTATTATTAGTGGTATCAACCTTCTAGACTTAGCGTAGATCAAGCCTGTTATGAGGCCGAATATCATTGTAGAGAGTGCATGCATCGTGAATCCGTGGTAAAAACCAAATAGAACTGCCTGGATGAAAACAGCTACAATTGTCTTACCAGTGAGCTTTTCAAGCCTAGTTAATAAATAACCTCTCCAAGTAAGCTCTTCGCAAGCACCAGCTATAATAGAGCCGATAGTAGCTAGATATAGTAGTACATGAAGTGGTAATGCCTTAAAGATACTAGTATCGTAGCCGCTGCCAAATACTAGCGACAATCCATAGCTAAGAGGCATGCACACTACAACTAGCCCAATAGCTATGGTTGTTGAGAGTAGTGGTTTATCTCTTATTCCACCAAGAATTTCCCTGATATTCTCTCCTTCACTCTTAAAAACATGAACGCTAAATAAGCAAAGACAACGTCATAGATGCTCCACAGATAAGGCCCATAGAGAAAAATGTGGTACACACTGTTCTTAGCAAA
>CAZZLT010000026.1:0-7625 GCA_964655125.1 uncultured Desulfurococcaceae archaeon
GTTACGTGAGTTCTTAGTAAGGGTTAAGAACTCATTCATTAATCCTATCTATGAGTTAATAACTTCATTTATAACTAATTACGAGTTAGAACTATACTCAAGACATACTCCAAACTTAGAAGTTGTAGGTGATGTGTTGAGGAGGTTACGTACGTTACTTAAGAGTACTCGTAGATGACTTCCTCATCTTCTTGAGGGGTTTTAAATGGTTCATTACCTCATACTTAATCACTACGTCCTAACTTCAATAATTAATAGTGTTTACATCCCCTCACTACCTGTAGGTTATGGTGTAGTAAGTTTTAATTTTACTATTAGAGATTTGGTTAGAGAGAGTTGAGGATGTCTGAGGATGTCTTTAAGTAGTTATAAAGTGTTGGTTATTACGTTAGTAGTTGTTATACCTATATCTTCAGTAGCTCTACTTATTAACTTACCTACTGAGACTCTGTATAGTCCATTTAATAGTGGTGTTAGTGGTTATTCAGGTGTTATGGAGTTACTCTATAGTTCCGTAGCTTACGGATTAAGTGATATTCCTAAGGGTTTTAATGGTAGTATCCTACTACCTCTAACTAGAGATTTAGTCATACATGATTACGTAGTTATTAAGGAGTTAGTTGAGGGTGGTGTTAATTTAGTAGTTCTTGATGAGTATGGATACTCAAATAAATTACTTAATTACTTAGGTGTTAATGCTGTAGTAGTTAGTGGTGTAGTTCTTGATGAGGTTTTTAAGGGTTTTAGTAGGTATTACCCGTTAATTAAGTTCTCACTCGATAGTAAGTCCTTAGAGTTAACTACTTATAGACCTGCATATGTTGAGGTATTTGATGGTGATTACTCATTAATAGCTACAACATCTAATTACTCATACGTAGATGTTGATGGTGATGGTTACTACTCTGTAGGTGAGGTTATGAAACCCTACATAATAGTCTATAGTAGGAGGTTAGGTAATGGTTCTATAACTATAATTACAGATCTTGATGTGTTAAGTAATGAGTTATTAAGTATGAATTTAGTAGGTATTAAGGAGTTAGTTGGTAGTCCTACATACTTAGTCATAAGTTACTTAAACTTAAGTAGTGTTGATTATGTTAAGTACTTACTTACTAAACTACCTATTATTAAGTATCGTAAGGATATAACATCATTAATTACTTCATACTTAATAATTACTACGTTATCTTATACTTCATACTATGTAAGTTTTAATGGGTTTAGTAGGAGGGGTTTAAGACCGTATATATTAGGTGGTACTTACTTATTAGGTGTTTCAGTATATTATGCTGTAGTTTCTAACGACTCCTTACTAATTATACCGTCAATAACTAACTTAGTATTATGTCTTATTAAGTCAGACCTCCGTAGCCCATCAACACTAACTACATTGGCTTACTACTCATTAATTAACCCTAATATGATTATGTACTTAATACCTCTCTACTTCCTCACACCGTACTTAGTAGATCCTAAGGTTGATACTTCAGTAGCTAATTTCTTAGGACCTACATCTACTAACCTTATTAAGTACTCTCTAATGATGTTAACTACGTCATTAGTTAGTATTTACTCACTACTAATGACTTCATTAATTATCTTCTCAGTACTTACCCATACGTTAATACACTACGTTAAACTCTCTAATGTTAGGGTTGAGTTACTTGAAGTACCTAATGAGGTTTTACTTAAGAGTGATGCATCAATACTTCTAACTACATATTCTAAATCACTAACTTACTTAGTAGTAGTTAATGGTGGTTTTAAGGAGGTTTTCAGGGTTAGTGGTTATTCAATTATTAAATTCCCGATACCTACTCAACACTTAGGTAGTTACTCATTAGTAATTAATTTAGTAGTTACTGATTACTTAGGTATTTCTAGGAGGTTGTTAAGACCTTTAAGTATTAAGTATGTTGTTGTACCTACAACTCTTAAGTATTTAGAGGTTATTAGGTCTGAGTTATTCTCACGTAGGGATGTTAAGGAGTTGTTAAGTGATGTTGAGTTAAGTATTACTGAGTTAGGTAGTGGTTTAGTTGGTTTTGGTGTTGAGGAGGTTTCTAGAGTTGTTAGTGGTTTAGTTAGGTATGGGTTACGTGGGGGTCCTGTAGAGCTGATAATGTCTTTAGTAGGGTTTAGTGAGGGTTTTGAAGGTTTAGGTAGGAGGGGTAGGGTTGGTGAGTATGTAGGTGTTAGGTATTACATACCTGGTGATGATTTTAGGCATATTCATTGGAGTAAGTCTTTAAGTAAGACATCATTAGTTGTTAAGGAATTCACAACATCTAGTACTCCTGAAGGTTCTGTTGTTGGGGGTGGTTTAGAACCTATAGTAATTACTGATTTAGTAGCTTACGATGTTAGAGACTTTGATAATATAGTCTTAACACTACTTACTACTTTCTTAAGTATTGTTAGGGTTAATCCTGAGGTTAGGACATCATTAGTTTTAATCTACGGTGATTTAGTGTTAGTTATGAGGGGTAAGGCGTTAGACATACTTTACAGACTGTATAAAGCTTTAAGTAATTTAATGCCTAAGCTACTCTACGAGTACGTACCTATTAAGGGTAGTGTTAGTGAGGGGTATGTTAAGTACTTAATAATTAACTTAGGTAATGTTAAGTACTTCAGTAAGTTAGTTAGTGCTAATAAGTCATTTACTAAGGAATTAGTTAAGTACTTAATACTTAACGGTTTAACACCACCTAAGCCTTACGTGATCATACATAGTGATGTGTTTAAGGTTAGGTATGCGTTAGTTAGGTATGAGTTAAGTAGTTATGGTTATCGTGATATAGGGTTAAGTAGGTTAGCTTCATACATAGCTTTAGGTGGTGTTAAGTGAAGTACCTACTAATACTCTTACTACTATCATCAGTAGTTAACGTAGTTCCTAACGACTTAGTAAATGATTTCCTAACAGTCTATAAAGATGTTGTAGAGTTAAGTAGGTTAGGTGTTAATGTTGATGTATTAGTTAGTAAGTTATCGTTAGCTCTAGAATTATTAAGTGATGGTTCTTCAGAATCTATATCTAAGGCTGAGTTAATAGTTAATGAGGTTAAGTCTGAAGTCTATAGACTTAAGTCTGAAGCTAACTACTACGTCATGTATAAGTCATTATATAAGTACTCAGTAGTTACTTTATTAGCTCTAATACCTGTCGTTATCTACTACTTACTACCTAGGATCTACTTAATCATGTGGTTTAGGTTTAGGAGGAGGTGGGTTGTTAAGTATGGACGTACTTGATGAGGAGGTATTTGCAGTAATTATAGCTTTAGCTATAGTTGGTTCAGCTTTAGGTATTGCTCAGTTATTAAGACCTGAAGTTACTGAACCATTCGTAGCTATAGGTATATTAGATAGTGAGTGTAGGATTGGTGATTACCCTAAGGAGGTCTTCGAAGGTGAGGATGTTAAACTATGTATATACCTCTATAATCATTTAGGTCATCCACAGTTGATGATGGTTAAGTATAAGTTAGGTAGTAGGGATACATTACCTACTAATACTTCAGGAAGTCCTGAAGTAACTATTAAGTCGTTTAAATTCCTACTTAACCACGGATCGAATACAACTAAACCTATATCAGTACCTATTAGTGAGGGTTTAGTTGGTAGGGATGTAGCTCTAATATTTGAGTTATGGTTATATGATGAAGGTTTAGGTGATTGGGTTTATAGTGGTAGGTGGGTACACCTGTATGTTAAGGTTAGGGAGGGACCTATACCTTGAGTAGAGGGTTAAGTCTTGAGGAGTATGTCTTAAGGAGGTTTGGTAGGGTAGGTTTTAAGGAGTTGAAGACTGTATATGATGAAGTACGTAGTGGTCGTATAGTACTTATCGATAATTTAAGACCTAACGACTTCCTACAGTACTTAGTAAGACTTGATTATAGTTTATGGTTTTGGGTTGTTATAACATTAACTCTAACTACTTTAGTAACTATACTACTATCTAATTACTTAGGATTTATGACCTACTTAAGGTATGTGTTAGGTAGTGTGTTTGTGTTATTCATACCTGGTTACGTAACTGTAGAAGCTCTATACCCTAAAGATAGTGATTTAAGTCCTCTTGAGAGGTTAGCATTATCTATAGGTTTATCATTAGCTTTAGTACCGTTGATAGGTTTAGTACTTAACTATACTCCGTGGGGTATTAGGTTAGAACCAGTTATAACTTCATTAACTATTTACGACTTAATAGTAGCTTCTGCAGCAGTTTATAGGAAGTACTTAATATTAGGTAATTCACTCCCTAGAACTTCTTAAATCCTCAATACTTCTTAAAACCCTTAACTCAACCCTCTTAACGTATAAGGTTATTATCGCCGCTATAAGTGATTGGAATCCAGCTAATGTTAACATAATAGCTATTAACCCCCTAACATAGTATTTAATACCTGTGAAGAAGTAGTGGTAAGCTACGTAACCACCTAATACTAGCCCAGGTATTAGTAGTAGGGAGCCTAGTAAGAATATCAGGAATGTTGGGTTATACCTCCAAGTAAGTCTAAGCATATCCCTAGCTATTTTAAAACCATCTAAAACACTTAACTTCTTCTTACCTAACCTACGTCTATACTCGATAGGTACTTCAGTAACTCTACCTGAAGTACTTACTATGTGGGTGAGTATCTCAACTTCAACACTAAAACCACTAAATTCGAAATTCAGTTCATTAAGTTTTGAAGTCTTAACTACGTACATACCTGTTAATACATCACTTAATCTAGTGTTGAAGAGTATGTTGAACAACTTAGTCAGTATATAATTACCTAATCTATATATGAGTAGTTGAGTACCTTCAACATACTTTCTAAAGCCTAAGACCTCATCATAACCTTCTAAAGCCTTCTTAAGTAGTTCTGGTATGTACTTAGCTGGGTATGTGTAATCACCATCTAATATAGCTATGTATGGTGTCTTAACATACTTTAGAGCTGTAGCTATAGCTAATGCCTTACCCCTACCCTCCTGTATGACTAACTTAACATCTTTAGACTTAACAATATCTACAGTACCATCTGTTGAACCTCCATCAACAACTAATATACTGTCCTTAGGTATACCAACACTTAATAACTCATCAATAACTAATCCAATACCTTCAACTTCATTAAGTGTTGGTATTATAACTGTGAGTAAGTTCTTTAACTCCTCCATAGTTCATGGACGACCAATAATTAATACTTTAGTTAGTTTTTAAATATTAGGTAATTAACTTATTAACTACTAAGTTAGTAGTAGTAGGTGATGGATTGAGTGATAAAACTGCTAAGTTAGCTCTAGTAATATCGTTAATTACTTTAGTATTAGTTGTTGGTGGTGTCTTAACTACATACTTCATAGCTAAGAACTTAGTAGTTACTCAAGTAGATAATGTTGTGAATGTCCTTCAGGATTTAAAGGTTAGGAAGTTTTCAATACCTATCTATGTGGATAGAGTTGTTGAATTCCCTATAAATACTTCAATACCTATAAGTTACTCAAGAGTTGTTGAATTCCCATTAAATGAGTCCTTATCAATACCTGTAAGTATGAGTATACCTATAGAACTACCTATATCAACACCTCTAGAAATACCTGTAAATACTTCATTAGTGATTAACTACTCAACGATTAGTAAGTCATCTATAGTCTTAGGAGATACTGTTTATGAGTTAGAAATACCTATAAACATATCTACTGAAGTACCTACAACACTTACTGTTAAGACTTTAATTAACTACACAGCTAAGACAGTAATCAACATAAACACTACATTACCGATCACAATATCTAAAACAGTTAAAATACCTTTGAACGAATCTTTAGAAATACCTATAAAACAGGTGTTTAGAGTACCTATAAAGTTAGATATTACCTACGAATTCACACTTAAGGACTTAGGCTTAGATAAACTCGTAGATCAGTTAATCACTACATTAAGTGAGGTTAAGAAAAAACTCTAACCTACCTACCTTAAACACTGCCTTAAGAGGTAGGTTAGACTCACATATTTTAATCCTCCTTACTATCAACGAACTTTCCGAAGACTGTTAAGTTGGATTCTTGTTCAGTCATGTAGTGTTTAGAACTGATTAGTATGTTAAGTTTAAATACTAGTTCGTAATTATTGTTTTAGGCTTTAGATATGTCCTTAGTTAATGATGTGGTTAGCGATTCTTTAGCTGAGGTTTCTAGTAGGTTTAAGGAGTTAGTACTTCCTAAGGTTATTACTAAGGACTTAGTAGTTTCTTATGTTAGGAAGGCCTTACGTACTCGTGTTTGGTTTTCTTTAAACCCGTATCAGAGGGCCTTACTTAAGGCTATAACCTATAGTAAGGTTTACATCATTAGGAGTAGGGTGCTTAAGGAGTTAGTTAGTGAGTTGTTAGTAGTTATTGAGAGGGGTAGTTTTAGGGGTAGGGCTCTCTGGTACGGGTTGGTAGTTGCTTTAAATATGTATAAGTACTTACTCCAGGATTGGGTATTTAGGGTTGAGTCAATACTTTACCTAGGTATTAACTACTTAAGTAATCCACCGATATTTAGAGCTTACGGTTAATGCCTGACGTACTCACACACTACGTAGTTAGTTACCTAATATCTACTAGGGTTTTCAGGTTTAAGGAGTCTTTAGTTATAGCTTTAGTAGGTCTACTACCAGATATTGATGTGTTGTTAATGATTCATAGGTGGGTATCTCATAGCCTCCTAATACCTACATCAACACTACTCTTAATACCTCTAATCACTAAGTACTTAGGTAGGGAGTATCTGAAGTACTTAGTAGTCTCCGTAATACTATACATACTACATATAATTCTAGACTTATTCACAGCTTCAACACCTATACTATGGCCTATAAATACTCAATCATACTTCCTAACTATTAAATTAGATGGTATGTTATCAGATTCAGGTATTAGATTAACACCTAACATAGTAGTTAATACTGAAGTTTCAGACTTTACACGTAGGACGGTACTTGAAGGACCTCTAATAACTGATGTAGGTGTGGTGATAACTATAGCTACAGTACTAACACTAACTACTGAATACTTTATTAAGAGGTTTTCAGGGAAGTACAGTAGTGGGTTCTAACATAACATGCTTAAGTTCTCTGAAGTTACTGTAGGGTTTGGTGGTGTTTTGGTTAGGGCTGTTTCTGTTTTCATAATCGTTTATTTTATTTGCTTGTTTTGGTGTGTATTGTGAGAGTTTTTAAGCCTGTAGAGAGCCTATACCTACTGGTGACTCCGGGTTTCCGAGATCCGTAGGGCGATGAGTCACTAGGTAACTAGTGGTGAGCTACTGCGGTGAGGGGGCTCGGGGAGACCGTTGAGAAGTAGATGGTGGAGAGCCGTGAAACCAACAAAAATGAGCGGCTATGAACCACCATCTACCGAGAAACGGTAGGAGGGTTAAACTACCTTTTACTTCAGGTCTTGAGGTTGAGTTTGTTGATAGGGATAGGGGTATTAAGCAGGTTTACGAGTTTGGTGAGAGAGGTACTAGATTCCCTATAGTTGTTTTCGGACCTGAAGGTTGTGGTAAGACTGCATGGCTTAGACAGTCAGTTGAGGTTTTAAGGGATTTAGATTATGATGTAATATACATTAACC
>CAZZLT010000027.1:0-8693 GCA_964655125.1 uncultured Desulfurococcaceae archaeon
ATAGGGGTTGTGTTGGGAGGGATTACTCTATGGCTTACTGTGAGTTCTTTAAGACGTTACCTGTTATAGGTTCTGGAGGGCCTAGAAACCCACCGAATCCTGAGATGTTGATGAAGGTAAAACCAGATTTAATCATAATGTATAGTGGGTATGCTAGTCTCTACCAACCTGATAGACTTGAGAGAGAAGTTAATGTACCTGTCTTAGTTATTGATTATGGTGTAGCTGGTTATGTAGATACAGAGTCTTTAAAGAGAGCATTATCATTATTAGGTAAGGTACTTAATAAGGAGGGTAGGGTTAGAGAATTAGTAAGTTTTATTGATTCAGTAGTTAATGATTTATTGAAGAGAGTTTTAAGTATTGAGGTTAAGCCTAAGGTCTATATTGGTGCTATATCTTATAGAGGAGCACAACCTTTCACAGCATCACAGTCTAGGTTCGCACCACTCGTACTACTTAATACTTCATCTATAGTGGATAGTTTAAAACCTGGTGGAGGGTATGTTCAGGTAGATTTTGAGTTTTTACTGAAGGAGCAGCCGGAGTATGTGTTTGTTGATGAGAATAACTTGAATGTGGTTTTAGACGATTTTATGAAGAGTAAAGACCTCTACTGTAGTCTTAAGGCTTTTAAGGAGGGTAGGGTATTCAGTGTATTACCGTTTAATTACTACCATACAAACATTGCTACAGCTCTAGCTAATGCTTACTTCGTAGGTAAGGTCTTATACCCTGAGGTATTTGCTGATGTAGACCCTATTCAGAAAGCTGATGAAGTATTTAAAGTATTTGTTGGGAAAGCACTTTATCAGGAATTCTTAAGTAGTGGTTATTTAGGGTTTGTAAGTCTTAGTGATTTACTTAAGTGTGGGTAGTTCATGGATAAAGTACTGAAGTTGTTTAAGTTAAGGAAGTATTTCCTGATTCTAACTTCATTATCTCTCATCGCACTCATACCCTTATCTATATCTATAGGGACTTACGAAGCATCATTAATTGACTTCTTTAAGTTATTACTTAACGATGGTAGTGTTTCTGAGGGTGTTAGGACTGCGTTGATGTTGAGGTTTAGGAGGGTTTTAACATCTATTGTTATGGGTGTTGTCTTAGGTGCTTCAGGGGCTTGTATGCAGGCAGTATTTAGGAATCCTATGGCGTCACCGTTTACTTTAGGTATTTCCCACGCAGCTGCCCTCGGTGTTGCTATATCCTTAATACTCGGTGTTTTAGGTTCTGTACGGTATAGGGTTGTGTATGTAGGTAGTCCGTACCTCCTACCTATATCAGCATTTACGTTTGCGTTAATTCAGGTTTTCATAATACTTGCTCTAGCGTATAGGGCTAAACTTACTGAGAGGGCTTTAGTACTTGCTGCAATTGCTATGAGTTTCCTCTACCAAGCTATCCTAAGCTTACTACAGTATTTAGTGTTGAATGAGCTTCAGATAGCTATGGTTGTTTTCTGGACTTTCGGTGATGTAGGTAGGGTTGATTGGGTAGGACTTAAAATAACTTCTGCAGTTGCTGTAGCCTTAACTATATACTACCTCATCAGGTCTTTAGACCTTGACTTAATATCTTTAGGTGATGATATTGCTTACTCTAGTGGTGTTAATCCTAAGAGACTTAGGTTGGAGTCTACTATAGTTAGTGCTTTCGGAACTTCTGTAGTGACTGCCTTCGCAGGTGTGTTAGCCTTCTTATGTTTAGTGACTCCACATATTGCTAGACTTATCGTCGGTAGTAGTCATAGGTACTTAATACCTACTTCAATGCTTCTCGGAGCTGTACTGTTGTTAGTAGCTGATGATGTTGGTAGGTTAGTTATTAGTCCTGTTATATTACCTGTAGGTATTGTTCTTTCCTTCATCGGAGCACCACTACTACTCTACCTCCTCCTTAGGGGTGGTAGTTAGTGGCTGTAGTGAGGGTTTTAGGTGTTGAGGTGAGGTACGGTAGTTTTAAAGTACTTGATGATCTGTCATTAGATGTTGGTGAGGGTGAGGTTGTAGCTGTGTTAGGTCCTAACGGTAGTGGTAAGACTACTCTACTTAAGACTATTGACGGTATTTTAAAACCTATTAAGGGTTCTGTATATATAGATTCTAAGAATATCACTCAGTTGGGTAGAGGGGATATAGCTAAGTTAGTTAGTTTAGTACCACAACATGTAAATTTAGTACGTGGTGTGAGGGTTGTAGACTTCGTATTGACTGGTAGGAGACCGCATATAGACTTCATACCTACTTCTAAGGATTTAGAGGTAGTGTTGAATTACTTAAGATATGTTGATGCTGAGTACTTAGTTGATAGGGATATTACTGAGTTAAGTGGTGGTGAGTTTCAGAGAGTTCTTATAGCTAGGGCGTTAGTTGCGGAGCCACGTATACTCTTACTAGATGAACCGACGTCAAATCTAGATATTAAGTATCAGATATCTATACTTAACCTCATCACTAAGTTGTCGAAGGAGAGGAGGATGACTATAATAACATCACTTCATGACTTAACTCAAGCTTATAGGTATGCTGAGAAGGTGGTCTTCCTAAACCACGGTAAGATATACGCTATGGGTGGGGTAGACGAAGTTATGAGAGAGGATGTTATAGAGGCTGTCTATGGGGTGAAGACTAAGGTAGTACGTGATTTAAGAGTTGTAGTACCTATGACTTAAGTATTAACTACTACCTTAGGTAGTACTGAACTCATTTAAGGTCTGAGTTTTAATGTTATTTGGTGGTTATTAATTAGTAGACACTATGTTGTTAGAGTTGATCGTAGTAGATGTGTTCAGTGTGGTTTCTGTAACTTAGTTAGTAATTGTTATTCTTTGAATGGATGTGTTGGTTGTCTCTCATGTTTTTGGGTATGTCCTTACGAGGCTAGAGTATTAGTTGAGAGTTCATTAGATATGAGTGATTTAGTTAGGGTTTACGTTGATGGTGTTGAGTTTAGAGTCCCACGTAATGTTACGCTTGCTAAAGCCCTCGAACTTATAGGGTTTACATTCAGCCCCTTAGGTTCTAAGAAGGTTAGTCTTGCTTGTAGGACTGGTGGTTGTTGGTCATGTGCTGTTGTTGTTGACGGTGTTTTAGAACGTAGT
The DNA here is from genome assembly GCA_964655125.1 of uncultured Desulfurococcaceae archaeon. Lineage (GTDB taxonomy): Archaea > Thermoproteota > Thermoprotei_A > Sulfolobales > NBVN01 > CAZZLT01. Next base: position 3,107 of record CAZZLT010000027.1, read on the forward strand.
TGTGTATTACCTGTTAAGGATGGTATGAGGGTAGGGCTTAATACTGAGGGTTTTAAACCTTTAAGGATTGTCCACGGTCCTGAACCACACGTAGTTGGTGGTAAGGGTACTCCTTGGTGGGAGGTTAACTACTTAGACTATGTTGAGACTGCTGTATGGGTTGCTGGATGTAATCTTAGATGTCCTCAATGTCAGAATTACCACGTAACTTATGATAACGTATCAACACCTATGACTCCTGATGAAGTAGCTAAATTAGTTGTTTACTATCATAGGAAGTACTGTACTAAAGGTATTGCTGTAAGTGGTGGTGAGCCGACAATCAATCGTAGATGGCTTATAGAGTTCTTCAGGTGTGTTAGTAGTAGGGTTGAGTCTAGAGTTAGGAAGCACTTAGATAGTAATGGTACTGTATTAACTCCTGACTATATTGATGAGTTGGTTGAGGCTGGATGTAATAACGTTGGTGTTGAGCCTAAGTGTGTACGTGTTGATACTTATATGAGGATTACAGGTATTGATGATAGGGGATTAGCTAGTAAGTATCTTCAAACTGCTTGGAAAGCTGTAGAGTATGTATACAATAACTATAGGGGTAAGGTGTACTTAGGTGTTGGTTTAATCTATAATAGAGACTTAATAACGTTAGATGAGGTTGCTGAAGCTGGTGATAAGATATACTCTATAGACCCGAAAATCCAAGTAACAGTACTAGATTACTTCCCAACGTTTAGGAGGAGGTGGTTAAAGAGACCTACAGTTAATGAGATGCTTGAGGTTAAGAAAGTACTTGAGGGTAGGGGGCTGAAGACAGTGATTGTACAGACAGAGGTAGGTCATATAGGTCCTGGAAGTAGGAGGTTAACATATTAATTAACTTCGTCTTTAGTTATGAATTGATTTAATATACTAAGCCTTACTACACACCTTACTTAACCCACAGTTACTCATAATTATGTCGTTAGATAAAACGTACATACCCTACCTATCAGTTCTTAAGTATACTTTAATGTTTGTTTTGGAGTGGGTTGAAATAATGTTTTAAGTAGTTAGTATGTGGGTTTATTAGTAGTGAGTTGTTTAGGGTTTAAAGATTTTTGAAGGTATTGGGTGTGTAGTTGTAGAATCTGTATAGTTATGTAACTATAAGATTTATATTGTCTCTTCAGTAGGAGTAGGAGGTGTTCCTATGTACCAATGGTAGTTCATGTGGTCGTAGACCTATCTAAATGTTCTGGGTGTAGGTATTGTGAGGTTTGGTGTTCTTATACTCATGAGAGGGTGTTCTCAACGTCGTTCTCAAGGATTAGAGTTGTTAAGGATGATGTTGTAGGGATGGACTTCCCTATAGTATGTCAGCAATGTGTTCAAGCAGTTTGTGTGTCTGTGTGTCCTACAGGTGCTCTCTACGTAGGTGATGGGGGTGTGGTGAGGTTAGAGAAGGAGAGATGTGTTAGATGTGGTAGGTGTTTAGATGTTTGTCCCTACGGTGCAGTATTTCAAGACCCTGTAGACGGGTTTCCACTAATATGTGATTTATGTGGTGGGAGGGCTGTATGTGTTATGAAGTGTCCAACTAATGCATTATCTCTATACCCGTTGACTGAGGTAGTGGTTAGGGCGGAGGACTTAGGTAAGCGTTATAAATTAGCAATTACTGAGTATGGGAAACTCCTTGAGAGGTGGGGTGTTCGTGTCAGGGTTAAGTAGGTTTTACGGTTACGTAGGTAGGGTGTTAAGAGTTAATCTAACTACTAGGGAGGTTAGGGTTTTAGAGCTTGAGAAGGAGTTGGTTAAGGCTTACTTAGGTGGTCGTGGTCTTAATATAGTGAGGTTGTTTTATGAGGTACCACCTAGTACTAACCCGTTATCACCTGAGAATAAGTTAGTCTTTGGTGTAGGACCTGTCGTCGGTACTGGATTCCCACTCGGTGCTAGACTTAACGTATCTGCTAAGTCCCCGCAGACAGGGATTCTCGGTGATTCAAATGTTGGAGGGCATTTCGCACCTGAGTTAAAGTATGCTGGTTTTGATCAGGTAGTTATTGAGGGACGTAGTGATAGGCCTGTCTACCTATACATACATGGTGGGGCTGTAGAGGTGAGAGATGCTAGTGGGTTGTGGGGTATGAGGGTTACTGAGGCTTACGAAGCTGTTAGGAGGGAGGTTGGAGATCCTGGGGTTCAGGTAGCTGTTGTTGGACCAGCTGCTGAGAATTTAGTGATGTTTTCCGGGATATTCTTTAATAGGTCAAGACCTGCTGCTAGGACTGGTTTAGGTACTGTTATGGCTTCGAAGGGTCTTAAAGCAATTGCTGTGAGGGGTGATGGGTGTGTAGAGGTTGCTAAACCAGAACTCTTTGAGGAGGTTGTTGAGGAGGTAGAGTTTGAGGTTTATAGTCATGAGCAGTACTGGCCTAGGAGGGTGATGGGTACGACGAGGATTCTCATGGCTGTTAATAGGATTGGGGTACTCCCCGGTAAACACTTTACTGAGTCTGAAGTACCTTACGCGTTTGAAGTTAGTGGTGAGAAGTTAGCGTTGAGGTATAATGTGAAGAGTAGAGCGTGTTTCTCCTGTGTAGTACCGTGTAGTCGTGTCTTTGTTGTGAAGAAGTTTGGTCAGTGTTTCGTTAGTGAGGGTCCTGAGTATGAGGCTTTAGCAGGTATGACTGTGAGGATTGGGAATAAAGACCTTGATAAGGCTTTGAAGGCTATAGAGATTGTTAATGACCTCGGTATGGATGTGATATCTGTTAGTGAGGTTTTGTCGTGGGCTATGGAGCTCTACTCAAGAGGTATCTTAAGTAGGGAGGAGGTTGGGGGTTTAGCTCTTGAGTGGGGTGATATGGAGGTTGTTATAGAGCTTTTAGAGGATATAGCGTATAGGAGGGGTTTTGGTGATGTACTTGCTGATGGTGTTGCTGTAGCAGCTAGGAAGCTTGGTAAGGGGTTTGATATAGCGTTTCATGTGAAGGGGCTTGAGATGATTCAAGCAGATCCTAGGGGTTTGAAGGGGTATGGTCTTGGATTTGCTGTGTCGAGTAGGGGTGCAGATCATTTGAGGTCTGAACCGTTCATAGAGTTAAGTGATGATCCGGAGGTGGGGTTGAGGATGTTTGGTGAGTCTGAAGCTACTCTTAGACTTGGTGTTAGGGGTAAGGGTAGGCTTGTAGCATATTATGAGAACTTATGTGCTTTAGTTGATTCTTTAGGTGTTTGTAAGAATCTTGCTGAGAATATGGATATACTCAACTATCGGAGGGTAGCTAAGCTTATTGAGGCTGTAACTGGTATGGTCTTCTCAGTAGGTGAGGTTGAGGCTATTGGTGAGAGGGTAGTGAATTTAGAGAGGGTTTATAATGTTAGGGAGGGTGTGAGGAGGGAGCATGATACACTGCCGGGGAGGTTTCTGAAGGAACCTCTTAGGGTAGGTGCTTCAGTAGGTCATGTTGTTGAGTTAGATTTAATGCTTGAGGAGTACTACAGGGTTCGTGGTTGGGATAGTAGGTCTGGTATACCTACTGTTAAGAAGCTTGAGGAGCTTGGATTAACTGATGCTGTGGAGGACTTACGTAGTAGGGGTTTAATACTGAGTTAGTGGGTGGTGTGTATGGGTGGTTCTAGTAGGGAGACTTGGAGTTCTCAGTTAGGGTTGGTGTTATCTTTAATTGGTGTAGCGGTTGGGTTAGGTAATGTGTGGAGGTTTCCGTATATGTTGGGTATGTTTGGTGGTGCTACATTCCTAGTCATATACTTAGTCTTGATCTTCGCTTTAGGGATTCCAGGACTTATTGCAGAGTTAACTATTGCGAGGTATGTTGGGGTAGGTCCATTCACAGCCTTCATGAAGTTGGGAATGCCTGGTGGTAGGGTTATCGGTACTATATTATTGATAACTGCTTTAGCAGCAGTATCGTATTACCTAGTTGTGATTGGGTGGGTGTTGTGGTACTTGATCTTATCTGTGTCTGGAGTATTGTTTGAGGGAGGGGTTACTGCAGTATCTGTATTTGAAGGACTTATTACCTCACCTATACTACAGTTAGTAGCTCATGTATCTGTAGTTACCTTCTGTGTGTTGATTGTTTCTGGAGGTATTAGGAGGGGGGTTGAGTTAGCGAGTAGGTTTATGATGCCTGTAGTGTACGTGATCTTAGTTGTAGTAGCTGTTTACGCACTTAGTTTACCTGGGGCAGGTGATGGGTTAGTCTTCTACTTAAGACCTGATTTAAGTAGGGTTTCAGGTTCAACAATCCTAGCTGCTATGGGGCAGATATTCTTCTCATTAGGACTTGGTTCTACATGGATATTCATCTACGGTTCCTACATGTCTAGAAGACAGGGGGTTGTTAGGAGTGCTGTATATACAGCTTTCGGAGATACTGTAGCTTCTTTTATAGCTGGTTTAGCTATCCTACCACTTACCTTCGTATTTAATGTGAGTCCGAGTAGTGGTCCCCCACTAATGTTTATAACGTTACCTGAGATCTTCCGTCAACTACCTTACGGTAGGTTGATCTCAGTACTCCTCTTTACAGCGTTGTTATTTGCTGCTTTACTATCGGCTATCCCCGGTTTTGAGATATTTGTTGATGCTTTAGGTAATTACGGAGTTTCGAGGAGGAAGGCTGCTGTCTTGATGGGTGTGGCTGAGGTAGTACTCGGTATTCCATCAATATTGAGTCTCGACATCCTCCTCTACAACGACTTAGTATGGGGTAGTACTATGTTACCGATAGCATCACTATTCTCTATCATAGCATTCGGTTGGTTTGTAGGGAGTACTAAAATACTTAAAGAACTCGGTATAGAGAGGGAAAGTACTACATGGAAAGTACTGTACTACTGGGTTAGACTAGCTATGCCTATAATGGTAATACTAATACTTATATACGGGTGGATATCATTCTTCACCTAAGGTGAGGTAATGAAACCACTCCTAATCAAAGTAAAAGAAATAAGAGGTAAGTGTGAAAACCACGTCGTAGGCGACTGCTTCAGAGTAGACGGAGGTAGACTAAGCTTCCCAGGAAAAAATAAACACGTATGTATCTACGCACTAGCAAGCATCCTACCCCTAATACCAGCCAAACAAAGAAACATAATTGAAGAAAACGACTGGCTACCAAAAACTAAAAGAATCCAATGCCCAGACCCAAACGGAATAGTCATATGGGAAATAGAAGAAATAAAAGAATAAACAAACCTTAAAAACTAAATAATACAAAATATTCCTAAGAACACCTTAGGAACACGCATACGTGAACATCGCAAGATCTCAAACAATAGATTAAATATTTTCCATCATTAGGAAAGCCATGTATTCCCCATGATAGAATTCCTAAGGTAGTCCTTAGGATTGATGGTTATGTAGACCATGAGATTTAAAGAACATCAGTAAGTAAATAACATTAATGGAACGCATAATAAAGTAAAATTTAAAAATATTAATTTAGAAAATATTAATGATAGAACTGAGTAAATCCTCAAATCTCTAATAGAAGAGGCAAGATTCAGAAAATCTAAAATAGAATTGAAAGTAAGCCCGTAGCTAGGAACACTACTGAAGTGAGTAGTATAGACT
>CAZZLT010000028.1:0-12466 GCA_964655125.1 uncultured Desulfurococcaceae archaeon
CAAAAATCTTTTAAACTCTAGTCGCAGTAAAATTATGATGGTGCCCCGACCCGACCATAGCGGCTGGGCAACACCCGGACTCGTCAGATCCCGGAAGTTAAGCTAGCCGCGTTAGGTAGGGCTGTGAGATCCGCGAGGTCTCGCAGCCCACCTAAGTCGGGGTCCCGCCGTAAATTTTAATTAAAACTTAAATCCAATCACAGAAACTATCTTAGGTGGTGCCGCCGTAGCTTAGTCTGGTTAGAGCGCCGGACTCATACGGCTACTGGGAGATCCGGAGGTCCGGGGTTCAAATCCCCGCGGCGGCACTAACTTAAAATTTAAATGTTGATTCCGTAGTGTAGTTATTGGGATGATTTATGACTCCAAAAGTGATTGATGAGCTACTCCATCCCTAAATGACCGTATACTAGTTGTTGAGTTCTAGGGGTTGTAGTGTTCTTTAGTTAGTTAATAATTATGGAGTAGTTTCTAAGTGTTATGAAGGTGTCTTAGTGATGGATAACTCCTATAGTAGTGAGTGAGGTTGTTAGAGTTACGTTGTTTATAACGTTCTTAACTCCCTACGGAGTTCTTCCTCGATTAAACTCTTGATTTCAAAGCTATGGACTCTAACTAAGTGTAGGTAGAAGCCTCTTTTAGTGAATGTCCCTTTATTACATAACCTACACCAGAAGAGACCATCTCTATTCTCTGAGATGTAGTCTGAGACTCTAGTAACTACTTTAAATACGATCTTATACATAGAACTACCTGAGATTACAGCTAATTTCCTTTGGTCATAACTCATCCTAGAGGCTAGTCTAGCTACGAATTCTATAAGTCTTTCTGATAGTACATCTACTCTAGACATACTCCTCACCAAAATAGTTAATACCGTCAACAGCTATTATTAACCCTACCAGCATTACTTGAAGTATTAAGGGTAAGTCACCGCTGGAGAATACCTCCCTAACCACATCACAGCAACTTAAGTCTAATGAGAAGAACTCTATAAAATCATCCACAACTTCCTCAACTATATCTAAGTCTTTAACACCCTCCCTAACCATCATACCCAACATAACTATACCGTCAATTAACTTAGCCAGGCTGAACTCATCACCTACCTCCCATAGACGTAACTTAATATTACTACGTAACTCATCTACAACCCCATCGACAAAGGTATTTGTATGTAATGCTAGTACTAACTCTGAAGTTAAGAACTTTATAAGTGGTATTAAGTCCTTATAATCCTCACCAAGTTCCCTAAGTACACTAGCTACTGATGTAACCTTGATTAAGTCCTCAGATAATATCTCAATATATGATTCATCACTAACCATACTGACTATAATATCATCACAAGTATTCTGTATAATATCATCACTCAAGACATATTACCGGTATTACCGTTAGACTGAGTAAGTTTTAAACAGTAGTAGGTGTAAAGACTTTACCTGAGTTAAGTAGTACTAACCTACGTAAAGTACTGTAATTTAATAAACACGTTAGTACGTATTAAGATAGTTAAATTCAGTTACCCCGACCCACACGGGATAGGGTGATGGGTTGGAGATCCGGCCCGTGATTAAATCCCCAACTCAGGGAAATGCAATCCTAAACCTCCCTATATTAGCAGGAACCCTGCCCTTCAGGACGGGGGTCAGCCCTAGTTTGGTAATTCCTTCAACAACTTAATAACTACCCTAGCTATTACCTGATGAACCTCATCACTACATGTAACATCTTCTCCACGTACTATACATGAAGGTGTTATAACCATCACCTCACCACCTCTTAAAGACCCCTTAACAGGTGGGAAGTTAGTTGATGGTTCTAGTAGTACGTAGGTCGTATCTGATGGTTTAGACCATGATATCACTAATGATTTAGGTAGGTATTTAACCTTACTCTGAAGTTCATCAACTACAGTACCTATGTATGGGAGGCTGAAGTTAGATAACGTGTTAATCACTTCTTCAGATTCCTTAAACCCTAAACCTATGTATGTTTCAGTAATTAAGTCAGTTATCCTTAGGTCGAAGAGTAGGTTACCCCGTACTCGTAGGCTTAAGTAATTAACACCCTCAGTATTAATTAACGTAACTTCAGAGTTTGGGATTTTACTTAGTAAGTAGTTTCTTAACTTATTCAAATCTATACTTAAGTTCTTAACCATAGCTATCAATACTTAATTATTCTAACGATAATATTTAAATATGTAGTTACTGACTAAAAACGATTATCTAGTCAGAGTTCTACATAGGTCTGTAAGGTGTTTAACTATTTTATTGTATGTGTTTATGGCTTCATCAGCATTACTAACCCTGTACTTAACATTAATTACCTTAAAATTATTAACTACTCTACAACCAGTTACTTCAACTTCCCCAACTTCAGGTATGTTCAATTTAGTGTAGATTAGCTTTACATTATCTATGGATAACTCATCAACTACTTCATAACACCAAGGAAGTGGTGGTAGGTCAGCACTTACTACTACTTCAACACCAAAATCAACTATAGAGATCTTATAATGATTATTAATTACTAACTCCTTCACATCCTTAAGAACTCTCACAAACCAATCACTTAAGCCTGGATAGGTGTTAAATCACTCTTACAGTAAGGACACTTACCATGAAGTCTCTTATACTCAGCTAAACAGTAGTAAGTATTTAATGTTGGAGTACATTTAGGACATACATATATTGCGTTAACACCTACTACTAACTTCCTATTACATACCTTACAGTACTTAATAACCCAGCCTAAGTTACCGCCAGCGTTAGACCCTATCAGCTTAGCCATACTCTCAACCACTTAACAACGATACTTACAGAGTAACTCATTATCTAAGATTAAAAACTTTATCAATTATCATAAACCTAAACAGTTATTAAACCTACAAACTATGAGTACTTAATAAATCCTGGTGCGGCGGCCGGGATTTGAACCCGGGATTTCCGGCGTGGAAGGCCGGCGTCCTAATCCAGGCTAGACGACCGCCGCTAATAAGTTATAGGTGTTTTAGGGTTTAAGTTTTTATTATTTACCTCTTTAAGGAGTTTATAGATTTAAACCATTAAGATTTATTACTCTTTACACTTTATTAATTGTAGAGCCGCCGTAGCTCAGCCTGGGAGAGCGCCCGATGAGCGGTAGGCTCAGGCGAAGCTGAAGACCGGGATGTCGGGGGTTCAAATCCCCCCGGCGGCACTACGTTTCTTAACGGTTTTCTTAGTTATTATGAATGTATTACCTCTGATATCTCTTACCTCACCGTCAACTAACTCAGCTACTTTACTAGCTATCTCATTAATTTCTAATCCGTAGTTCCTCTTGAAGGACTTCATAATCCTAATCTTTATAACTCCTTCATTCTTCAGTATCTCTTTAACTGACTCTATGACGTTCTCATTAATCCCCTTCTTACCTATACGTATGTGGGGACTACCTAATATCGTATTAATTACTTTCCTACTCTTCTGCATGGTAATCTACTCACCCACCCACATATTAAACATGTACGGGTTATTATAACATACTTACGTACCCCTCTAACTCTATACCTAGCTGTTACCCCAGGTATTGAAGGTGTTAAACACTTCCTACATACACCCCTTCTTAAGTATTTAGGAGTTCTTATGTTAACCTTATTAACTATCCTTAAAGCTAGTTCTACATACCTTCTAGCTCTATCTAACCTACCCTCCCTAACAGCTAGTAATGCTTCTGAGTAGAGTATCCTTACCCTCTCAAGAGCTAAATCCTTTAAAGCCCTCTTAATCACTTTTTTAATTCTTAACCCCTACTATAGTAGGGTTTAGTTGAAGATAATAAACATGATTATAGCTGAGGCCTCTATAGAGACAATCCCTCCTGAGATATCTAACCATCCAGCAATCATGAAGACCTCTAGGAGGAGGGGTAAACACTGGAGTGAGATGTTACTAGACATATCACTACATTATAGTGCTATGAAGAAACTCCCGGATAGGTATAAACGTGGACGTCCAGATATAACCCACATAACATTACTTGAGATGTTGTCCAGTCCGTTAAATATTGAGGGTTACCTCAGGGTATACGTACATACAGTAAATGATTACGTAATGTTTATAGATCCTAGAACTAGAATACCTAAGAACTACAACAGATTTGTAGGGCTTATAGAACAACTCTTCAAGTACGGTCAAGTACCTCCAGAAACTCCAAACCCACTAATAACATTATCAAATCTTAACTTCAGAAACTTACTCACTAAGTTAGGAGTTGATAAAGTAATAACTCTTGATGAGGGTGGTGAGTTAAGGAGTTGTGATGATATATGTAGTACAGCTTTAAGGGAGGGACTACCTATAGTAGTAGGTGGTTTCCCACACGGTGATTTTAGGGAGGAGATCTACGATAGTAGTAAGTACATCTTCTCAATATATAAACAACCACTTGAGACTTGGGTAGTTGTTTCTAGGGTATTAAGTAGTTGTGAGAGGATTCTAGGAGTACTCTAGTATATGGTGCCGCGGCCGGGATTTGAACCCGGGTCACGGGCTCTCCACGCAGGTTAACTACAGCTCGAGAGGCCCGCATACTTGACCGGGCTATACTACCGCGGCACCCTAAAACCATACATATTAGTAACTTTAAAATATTTATGAATTAGCCTAGCTTAACTTAAGTCGTATCAACCATGTTTAATAGTTTGTAAAATTAACTTACTGAGAATAAGAAAATCAGTAATTAATTAGAAAACCTTTTTTACCCGGCCCTAGAGTAGTTACTGGAGGCTTCAGGGTTGTGTCCTTAGATGTTAGGTTAATCGATAAGAAGGTACTTAAGGATGTTATTGAGTTAGTTAAACCGCATACCCCTCAATACTGTTATCAATGTGCTAAGTGTACTAGTGCTTGTAGTACTTCTAAAGTACTACCTGATTATAAACCACATCTAATAGTTGCTCTCACTAGGCTTGGGTTAGTTAAGGAACTCCTAAACTCCGGTATCATATGGGCTTGTAGTGAGTGTTGGAAGTGTGCTGAGTACTGTCCTCAGGATGTAGCACCTGTTGAGGTTGTGATAGCTCTTAAGAACTTAGCTATTGCTATGGGTTATAAACCACCTGAGGATTTGAAGGTGATGACTAAGAACGTTATTGAGTTAGGTTATATCTCACCACCTATTGAGGTATTAAGTAAGGAGTTTGAAGTATATAGTAGGTCTGTATTAGGACTACCCCAACTTATTAAACCATACATCAATGTCGAGACAGCTAATAACTTAAGGAGGTTCTTCGGTGGTGTTTATGAGTAAGTTCCTACTCTTCTTAGGATGTACTATCCCAACTAAGCAGTACGCGTATGAGGTCTCAGTACGTAACGTATTACCTAGGTTAGGTATTGAGTTAGTGGATTTCCCGGAGGCTGGTTGCTGCGGTTTCCCGTTAAAGGGTATTAGTAAGAAGGGTTGGGTGTATATGTCTGCTAGGATACTATCATTAGCTGCTAAGAGAGGACTACCCGTACTTGCTTTATGTAATGGTTGTGATACTTCGTTAAGGAAGGTAAAGGATATACTTAAACATGATGAAGTACTTAGGGATGAGGTTGCTGAGTTATTAGGTCGTGAGGGGGTTAAGTTAAACTTTAATGTTGATGTATACCATACTATAGAGGTATTACATGACTTCGTAGGTGTTGAGAAGATTAAGAGTTTAGTTGTTAGACCTCTTAAAGGTATTAAGATAGCTTCCTACCCAGGATGTCATATGTTGAGACCTACAGATATACCGCGTCCAGAACCTTCTGGAGAACCTAAGAAGTTTGACATGGTTTTAAGTGCTTTAGGTGCTGAGGTTGGTTACTACCCGGATAAGGGTGGTTGTTGTGGTGCTACTATGCTGCCGTACTCACCTAAGCATGCGTTTAGATTAACAGCTAGTAAGATAAGGAATATGAAGGATTTTGGATTCCAAGCTACTACTACCTCATGTCCTTACTGTATGGAGATGCTTGACTCTAAACAAGAAGCTATACGTACTGAGGTTGGTGATGATACGTTATCAATACCTGTGTTCTACATAACTCAGTTAGTCGGTCTTGCTATAGGGTTGAAGCCTAGGGAATTAGGTCTTAACCTTAATTTAAGTCCTGTTGAGGAGGTTTTAGAGAAGTTGGGGGTGAGTCTCTATGAGTGATGTTAGGATAGGTGTGTATATATGTCATTGCGGTAAGAATATTGCTGGGGTTATAGACCCTGCTAAAGTCGCTGAATTCGCTAGTAAATTACCTAACGTAGTAGTTGCTAGGGACTACATGTATATGTGTTCATCACCTGGACAAGCATTAATTGAGGAGGATATTAAGAAGTATAACTTGAATAGAGTTATAGTTGCTGCATGCTCACCTAGAATGCATGAACCTACATTCCAAGCAGTATTAAGGAAGGCTGGTTTAAACCCATGGTTGCTTCAGATGGTTAATATTAGAGAACATGATACTTGGGTTCATGAGGATACTCCTGATAAGGCTGAGGAAAAGGCTAAGGAGTTAGTAGCTGCAGCTGTTGCTAGAGCTACACACCTATACGAGATAACTACTGAGAAAGCACCTGTGGTTAAGTCAGCTCTAGTCGTAGGTGGTGGTATTGCAGGTATTAGAGCTGCGTTAGACCTAGCTAATGCAGGTATTAAGGTGTACTTAGTAGAGAAGAGGCAAAGTATTGGTGGGAAGATGGCTCAACTAGATAAGACATTCCCAACACTTGACTGTAGTAAATGTATTCTAACGCCTTTAATGGTTGATGTAGCTAGACATCCAAATATAGAGATTTACGCATACTCCGAAGTTGTTGATGTCTCAGGTAGTGCTGGGGACTTTAAAGTTAAGATTAAGTTAAAGCCTACATACGTTGACTGGAGTAAATGTACTGGTTGTGGTGCATGTGTTGAGAAATGTCCTGGTAGAGCTCCTAGTGAATTTAATGAGGGTTTAGGTATTAGGAAGGCTATATACTTTGAATTCGCTCAAGCAGTCCCTAGAAGACCTGTTATAGACCCTAACTACTGTCTATGGTTTACTAAGGGTATCTGTAGAGTTTGTTCGAAGGTATGTCCTGTAGGTGCTATTGATTATGAGCAGAAGGAGAGGTATGTAGAGTTAAACGTAGGTGCTATAGTAGTTGCTATAGGTTATGAGATCTACGACATGACTAAGATGGTTGAGTACGGCTACGGTAAGTTTAAGAATGTTATAACTGGGTTACAGCTTGAGAGGTTATCAGATGCTGACGGACCTACTAAAGGTAGGATTGTAAGGCTTTCAGATGGTAAGGAGCCTAAAACAATAGCTATAGTATTATGTGCTGGTTCTAGGGATGAGAAACATGTTAAGTACTGCTGTAGGTTTGGATGTGCTGCAGCTCTAAAGCATGTATACTATATAAAGCATTCAGTACCTGATGCTAAAGTACTTGTACTCTATACAGATGTGAGGGCCTTCGGTAAGGGGTTTGAGGAGTTCTACCAGAAGGTCAGGAGTTGGGATGACGTATACTTCATTAGGGGTAGGCCTGCTGAGATCTTTGAGGATAAGGACGGGTCGTTAATATTCGATGTCTACGACTCCAACACAGGTCAGTTAATTAATGTGAAGGCAGACTTAGTAGTTCTAGAATCAGCTGTAGTACCACCTAAGGATTGGGAACCCCTCAGGAGGTTACTGAAGGTCTCATGCGATCCTGGAGGCTTTGCATTAGAACTACATCCTAAGTTAAGACCGTTTGAAACTACAGCTGATGGTATATTCCTAGCAGGTACTATTCAAGGACCTAAAGACATACCTGATACTGTAGCACATGCGGCTGCAGCAGCTGCAGCAGCTATTGGGTTCTTACTTAAGGGGTATGTGGAGTCTGTACCGTACTTAGCTACTGTTAATGAGGACTTATGCAGTGGTTGTAGTCTCTGTGCATCTGTATGTCCTTACGATGCTATAACTATTGAGGAGAAGGAGGGGAGGAGAGTTGCTAAAGTCAACATTATTAAGTGTAAGGGTTGTGGTGCATGTGCTGCTACATGCCCGTCAGGTGCTATGCAACAACACTACTTCACAGATACTCAAATACTTTCTGAAGTCTCAACATTAGCTGGGGGTGCTAAGTAATGGGTGAGGGTGTGTTCGAACCTAGGATAGTTGTATTCGCATGTAATTGGTGTTCCTACGCAGGTATTGATTTAGCAGGGACTTCAAGGATTAAGTACCCACATAATGTTAGGATTGTTAAGGTTATGTGTTCAGGTAGGGTGAATCCTGAGATGGTGCTTAAGGCTTTAGCTGATGGTGCTGATGGTGTCTTAATAACTGGTTGTCACCCAGGTGATTGTCACTACATATCAGGTAATTATAAGACTATGAGGAGGTACTTCCTACTTAGGAAGTTACTTAAGCAGTTAGGTCTTGAGGAGAGGGTTAGGTTAGAGTGGATCTCAGCTAGTGAGGGTGAGAGGTGGGCTAGAGTTGCTACAGATTTTGTCGAACATATACGTAGGTTAGGTCCACTTAAGCTTAAGGAGGTGATGAGTAGTGAGTGATAAGGTTAAGGTAGCCCTCTACTGGTGTGCTAGTTGTGGTGGTTGTGAGGAAGCGTTTGTAGACTTAGCTGAGGACTTAATAAGACTTACTGAGAAGGTTGAGGTAGTCTTCTGGCCAGTAGCTATAGATATGAAGAAATCAGATGTAGAGGCCTTACCTGATGGGAGTATAGATGTATCGTTCATAAATGGAGGTATTAGGTTATCAGAACATGAGGAAATGGTTAAGTTACTTAGGAGGAAGTCTAAGGTTGTAGTAGCCTTCGGTAGTTGTGCTCATCTAGGAGGTATTCCAGGACTTGCTAACCTGTACAGTAAGGATGAAATACTTAAGTACGTATACTTAGAAGCACCTACAGTTGTTAATCCTGAAGGTGTTATACCTAAGGAAGTAGTTGAGGTTAATGGTCAGGAAGTAGAACTACCTAAGGTTTTAAGACTTGCAAAAACTTTAGATCAAGTTATAGATGTTGATTACTACATACCTGGATGTGCACCACCACCTGATGTTATTAAGAGAGCATTAGATACGTTATTATCTGGGCAACTACCTCCTAAAGGCTCAGTATTAGGTGCTGGTAGTAGGTCTTTATGTGATGAGTGTGAGTTGAATAAGACTAAGCCTGAGAAGATATCGTTGAAGGATCTTAAGAGGGTACATCAGGTTAGGTTAGACTTAAGTAAGTGTTACTTAGCTCAAGGTGTACTATGTTTAGGTCCTGTAACTAGGGGTGGTTGTGGGACATTATGTATTAAGGGAGGTATGCCATGTACTGGTTGTTCTGGACCTCTAGATAATGTTAAGGACTACGGGGCTAGAGCACTATCATACCTAGCATCAATACTAGATTATGATGATGAATTACAGGCTGAGAAGGTTATTGAGGAATACGTAGTAGATCCTGTGGGTTGGTTCTACAGGTACTCATTACCTAAGTCTTTAGTCAGAGGTAGGTATCAAGGTTCTGGAGGTGAGGTACGTGGGTAAGACAGTAGTTATAGACCCTATAACTAGGTTAGAAGGTCATGGGAAGATAGTTATATTCTTAGACGATGATGGGGATGTAATCAATGCATATCTACAGATACCTGAGCTTAGAGGGTTTGAGAAATTCTTAGTTGGTAGACCAGCTGAAGACGCACCGCAGATTACCTCAAGAATATGTGGTGTCTGTCCTACAGCACATCATATGGCTGCTACTAAAGCTTTAGATGACTTATACAGTGTTGAACCACCTAGACCTGCTAAGAAGATTAGAGAGTTAGTTTATAACATGTTCATGCTTGAAGACCATGCCCTCCACTTCTATATACTTGGAGGCCCTGACTTCATAGTAGGTCCTAAAGCACCTAAGTCTGAGAGGAATGTATTCGGGGTTTTAAAGAAGGTTGGTTCTGAGGTTGGGTTGAAGGTTATTAAGACTAGGAAGACTGTTAGGGATATGATTACGTTAATTGCTGGTAAGGTCATACATCCAGTATTTGGATTACCTGGTGGTATAGCTAAACCTATAGATGAGGATGTGAGGAGGAAGTTATTAGTTGTTGCTAATGATGCGTTAGAATTTGCGTTATTTACTTATAAGTTATTTAAGGAGATTGTCCTATCTAATAAGGAGTACTTAGACTTAATATTAAGTGATACGTACACACATAGAACATACTATATGGGTTTAGTAGATGATGCTAATAGAGTTAACTTCTACGACGGTAAGTTAAGAGTTGTAGATCCTAAGGGTAGGGAATTCACTAAATTCGATGTTCATGAGTACTTAGACCATATAGCAGAACATGTAGAGTCTTGGACATACGTTAGATTCTCATACTTAAGGAAGGTAGGTTGGAAGGGCTTCATAGATGGTGAGGATAGTGGTATATTCTCAGTAGCACCACTAGCTAGGTTAAATGCTGCTGACGGTATGGCAACACCGCATGCTCAAGAAGCTTATGAGGAGATGTACTCTATAGTTGGTTCAAAACCAATACATCATACATTAGCGATGCATTGGGCTAGAGTGATAGAGATGATATATGCTGCTGAGAGGATTAAAGAACTAGCTGAAGACCCGGAGATTACAGACCCTAACGTCAGGAACATACCTGAGAAACCTAGAGGAGTAGGTATAGGTGTTGTTGAAGCACCTAGAGGAGTTCTAATCCATCACTACGAAACAGATTCTAAAGGAATAATAACTAAAGCAAACCTACTAGTAGCTACACAACATAACTCAGCTAGAATATCACTATCAGTAAGTAAAGCAGCTAAGAACTTAATAAAAGGTGGTGTAGTAGATGACGGCATACTCAACATGATTGAGATGGCATTCAGAGCCTACGACCCATGCCACGCATGCGCAACACACAACATACCAGGAAGCCTCAACATACCGATACATATATACGATAAAAACGGTAATCTAATAAAAGTAATTAAAAGACACTAACCCCACATTATAGTATGAGTGTTCCTACTAGCACGAGAAGTTCAAGACTACATACCTTTTTAAAGGGTTTAGCTCCAAGCTAAGTCCTAATCCCTTACCCCACTCTCTAGAGGTTCAAGGTTATGAATATACTGTCTACTAAGTCAGAGTTGAATACCTCGCTAGTTATGTACGCTTGAATACCCTCCTCCTAATCCTCTTACCGCGCCATCCTTCAAGTATCGAACATTCTATAATGTAAATCCATCCTATCAATACTTCCTTAATAGTAATGCGTTAAGTTCTACTTACTTAGAACGTTGAATTCAATAAATAATCAATATTAGAATTTATTAGGTTTTACTTAATGAGTTATTTGGTTGAGGGCCCGTCGTCTAGCCTGGTTAGGACGCCGCCCTCACACGGCGGAGGTCCTGGGTTCGAATCCCAGCGGGCCCACCATCCCTCAATCATATCACACGGACCTACGTAGATAAGCTTCTTCCTACCGTTAATGTAGATACCCTTATACAGATAATAACGTCCTTTAACCTTCATAACCGTGTAGAACACGTTATTACCTTCCAGTTATTACCCACCCCCGAATATATGCTTAAGATCAAATTGGGTTATAACTACTACACTCACAATTATAACCCACGCCTAATACTGAATCCATACCTACGAGTAGGTTATAACATCAAAATCACTCTTAAGTACTTGGAAATTAAGCCCTTGATAAATATTCCTCCCCTACCCACACAACCACTAATAAAGAAGTGGATAATCAACTTAAATAGCTAATTAGACGTCAATACGTAGTTTAGAAATGTTTGAGGCGTGATGGAACCACAGCTGTGGTTAAGAGGAAAATATCAATCTTTTTATTTTTGTTGTGCTTCCTTAGCAAATGTTTCACCTAACTTCTTTAATATCTCAACAGCAAACATAGTGAATTTTAGTGTCATGAGTTCGTGGAAGTCCTCCATAATCTCCCTCTTAATTACTTCGTAGACGGATGGGGTAGTAACTAGGTTTAATGCTGATACAACTCTATTAGCACCCAGAATTAGTAATACATGGAAAAGAGATAGGGGTTGGTTCTTTAAGCTTTCTTTATCTAGTATATAGTTTGAGAAGACTGCGAAGTACCCTTGGTATTCCCTACCTTCTAGGAAGTAGGTAGTACGGAACTTAATATAGTCTATTATGTTAGTAGTTGAACGAGCTATTATATCACCAGGTAGTAATATCCTACTCGATGACACCTCATACCTAATGACGTACTCCTTAAACCACTTCCTACAGAAAACCCAAACCATTGATAACTCATCAGTCTCCTTATCAACAATACGTATGATATTAGACTTTACAGCCTCCTCAATCTTCTTAATGATAGAGTCTATAGGTTTAAAACTAGATGGATGATAAAGAATCCACAAATACTTCCTCTGCCTACGTGGCTCAG
>CAZZLT010000029.1:0-44292 GCA_964655125.1 uncultured Desulfurococcaceae archaeon
CCTCTCTAACTTCTCCATATCAGACCTCTTAACCCTCCTAACAGCTAAAATACCCTTCTTAGCTAAGAAATGCTGAGCAACATCATCAATACCCTTCTGACAAATAACAACATTAGCACCAACAGCAACTAACTTATCAACATACTCCTTAAGTATATTCTCTTTCTCTTCAATAAACTTCCTCATCTGAAGAGGATCACTTATCCTTATCTCAGCATCAATCTCAGGCTTCTCAATCTCTAGAGGAGCATCAAGTAATGCAATCCTAGCCTTCTCAACCCTCTTAGGCATCCCAGGATGTACAACCTCCTTATCAAGAACAACACCATAAACTAACTGAGAATCAGCTAATGAAGCACCGTGCTTCTTAATTATCTGGATATTATCAAGGTCTACATACCATCTATCACCTCTTAACTCAGCAACTTGCTTAACAGCTTTAACAGCAATTCTAGCAAAGTGCTCTCTAACTCCGTGAACAGCCTTACTAGTTAATGCTGTTGATGCTATACGCATTAGTGTTTCATCATCATCTATATTTACAGGCTTCGCTAACTCCTTAGCAATCCCTGTAGTCTCCTCTAAAGCCTTCTTATAACCGTTAATTATTATGGTTGGGTGTACATCCTTAGCTAATAACTCACTAGCATTCTTTAATAACTCACCAGCAAATATAACTGCTGTTTTAGTACCATCACCTACTTCATCATCTTGACCCTTAGCTATCTGAACGAGCATCTTAGCAGCTGGGTGTTGAACATCCATCTTATCCAGAATTGTTGCACCATCATTAGTTATAGTGACATCACCTAAAGTATCAACTAACATCTTATCCATACCTCTAGGTCCGTACGTAGTCCTTAACATCTCAGCTATAGTTATAGCAGCCATCATATTAGCTCTTAACGCATCCTCACCTGTAGTCCTACTACTACCCTCCTTAAGTATTAAGACAGGTACTCCAGTAGGACCTATAATTCCTACAGGTTGACCACTCTGACTCATACTCTAATCCCTTGAATCCTATTTCAGTGACTTCTATATAAATTTTAATGAACATAAACATAACCATATAATCATCGTATACTCATCCTCATTAAACTCTAATAAACATATTTAAGCTTAGTGTAAAACACATGTTTCAGGGAAGGTTATGGGTAAGGTAAGGACAGCAATAGTTAAGAGGACTGCTAAGAAATTACTAGAGTTGTTTCCAGATAAAGTAAGTACTGACTTCAACACAAATAAGGAATTAGTAAAAACATACGTTCATACTAAGTCTAAGAAGTTAAGAAATCAAATAGCTGGTTACTTAACACGTCTAGCTAGGATGAAGTTAGAAACTCAATCTCAAGTTCAGGGTCAGTAATCTTGAAGATCGTCTTAGAGTTTTTAGGAGTTCTAAGGAGAGAACTAGGTAAAAACATTATTGAAGAGTTTTTAGAGGATTTAAGAAGTTGGACTTTAAAAGAACTTCTAGTATATCTACTTAACAAGTACCCAAAATTGAGTTCAGTTGTAAGTAGTGATGGTAGTTTAAGTAGTTCGTACATTCTCTTTATAAATGGTGTTGATTATATGTTATTAGGTGGATATGACTATGAGGTTAGAGATGGTGATACACTAACATTCATACCTATAAGTCATGGTGGTTCTAATACTGAAGATATTAAAAGGATTTGGAACCTCTTAACTAGTAAGTTAAACTCTATGAAGCTTGAAGTTTATGAAGTAGGTAGAGATGAAGCTTTACGAATAATTAAGGACTTAGATAACTACCAATTTAAGGGATGTATAACACAAGTACTACCGAGGTGTTTAGTAATATCTGATAAGCAATTACTACTGGCATCATTACTAACGTTTAAAGCTGTTGAGAGGAAGGAGATGATAAGTAAGAAAAAACATATAGAGTTCTTAATAAGGTTGTTCTCTAACAGACAAATAAATGAGGTGATAAACCTTATCAGTAAGGTGGTTTCTGAGAAGTACTTACTCATCACTGTATGTTTAGAGCAGGAAGGGGAAGATAGAACTACATCGTTTAATTACCATAAGGTAAACCCTGAAGAATTATTTAAGGAGTTTAGAGGAGGTGATATAAAATATATTATTAAAGTCTATGGTATTAGTGATGATGTAGGTTGTGATGTGGGTAGAATACATTCTATAATACTTAGTAAGATAGCGTTATTTCAGTTAATAACTTAAATCATAATTAGGTCTTGATATAGTGAATCTCTATATTACTTAGTATCCTATGATAATAACTTAAAATGTATAATCTTAACTTCAGAATCATTACTAACCTTCTTACCGTAAATCTTAAGTAAATCCTTAATAAGCTCCTCCTTAGTATTATAACCATCATTAATAGCGTCAATATCTGTTAAATCTCTTAGCTTCTTAACCTCAACATTCTCAACTATAGCTGTACCGACTTTTAAATCTCCAGCTATTATGTCTACGAGGTCACCTACCTTAACATTACTTACAAGTCTTATAGTAGTTACCTTCCTCCTCATCAGTAAATCTCTTAAGTACTTACTCTTAAAGATTAGTTTCTTATGCCTCAATACCTAACCCTCACGGTTCTAAACGTTTCTTATCCCTAGGGAATAAAGTAACTTCCCTAACATTACTCCTACCAGTAAGCATTAAAGCTAATCTATTCAACCCCATACCCCAACCAGCATGTGGTGGTATACCGTAGTCAAACCATTTTAAGAAGTAGGTAAAGCTCTCAGGGTTTAACCCCTTCTCCCTTAACCTACTAATTAATAATTCCTTCTTATGAATTCTAGAACTCCCAGACGCTATCTCAAGGAAATTATATATGAAGTCGAAGGATTCAGTATACTCAGGGTTATTATCACATGGTTTTGTATAGAATGGTCTAATCTCTGAAGGCCATTCAGTTATGAAGTATAGTTCCTCACCAACCTCCTTCGAAAACCTTCTTAAATCTGATGACGTTATATCAGCACCTTTAGTAGCATCAGAACCAACACCTCTTAATGTCTCTACAACATCAACATACCTAAACCTCTTAAACGGTAGTTTAACCTGAGGTAACTCATGATTTAATATCTTAAGTTCTTTAGAACATTCCTCACTCACGTTCTTTACTACCCTATATATGACCTTCTCAAGAACCTCCATAACAGTTTCATAATTTGCAAACGCCATCTCAATATCAACACTTATAAATTCTGCTAAGTGGTAAGGGGTATCCGATTCCTCAGCACGCCAAGCAGGAGCTATCTCAAACACTCTCTCAAAAGCACTTGCTAACAACTCTTTATATAATTGCGGACTCTGAGCTAAGAATGCCTCCCTACCAAAGTATATGACTGGGAATAAAGCTGCACCACCCTCAGTAGCTGAAGCTATTATCTTCGGTGTTAAAACCTCTATAAATCCATTACTGTATAATTCCTCCCTAATAGATCTGAGAGTTGTAGAAACTATCTTAAATACTGCTTTAGTCTCCTCCCTCCTTAGGTCTAATACCCTCTCACGTAACCTAGTATCTAAGTCGGCTTTAACCTTACCACTAACATCTATAGGTAGTGGTGTACTTGCGATATTATGGATAATTAATTCCTTAGGAGTTATTTCAACCCCTCCAGGAGCACGTTCATCTATCCTAACAACACCCTTAACACTAACTACGGATTCTAACGTTAACTCGTAAAACTTCCTTACTAACTCCTCAGGATCTGACTTACTTATAACTACTTGTATGAATCCATCCTTATCTCTTAACACTAAGAACTTCTTACCACCTAAATCACGTTTACTGTGAACCCAACCAGCTACTACTACCTCAGAACCAGCTAACGACCTACTGATATCACTAGATAAGTGAGTCCTAAAAACCATCTTAAACACCACCTTACTCTGTCCTTATTCTAACATTACTCCCAATTAAAGTACTTAAAACTTCCTCAATAACCTCCTTACTCGCTGGTAAGTACCTACTATCAGACTTAGGTATCCTAACTATATACTGTACAGACCCGTCAGGAAGCCATAAAGTGTTAATCCCTGATATCCTAGCAGGTGTTACTAGCTGAAAAGCTATAGACCTAATATTATTTGTTGATTTATCAATAACTCTAACCTTAGTACCTAATACCTCACTAAGCTGTTTATCTAACTTATTAATTAATCTTTGATTAGTGAGTGAGTCAGGTAATTGAATAATGATAACTAGTAAATCAGCTAACTTAAGAGTTTTATGATATACAGCATCCTTAAGGAATTTAAACTCAGACTTCTCTTCTAAGTCTAATAACACCCTCATAACATCTATCTCGTAATATTCGACAAACCTACTATCAACTAACCCTTGACATCTAGGACATAACACACCAGACTTAACACATATATGGTCTAATGGTATTCTCACTATAGGTCAGCCACACTACCCACATTACTTCCAAGAAGATTTAGGTCAAAGACTTTAAAAGTTTTCATAAGGTATAAGAACAATATCGATACTGGAAAGCTGTATTAAGTGTTAGGTTGTATTAAAGTTAAATCTTTCTGAAGATAGTAATGTGTTGGGGGTTAAGTGTTTGTTTCCGTTGATATAGGTACATCGAGTGTGAAGGTAGGTTTAATAGATCATAATTTAAACGTGTTGAAGGAGTATATTGCTGAGGTACCTTTAATAACGTATGCACCATTAGTAGCTGAGCATGACCTGAAGATGTTATGGGACTTAACCGTACACGGTATTCAGGAGGTTATTAAGGGTTATGAGGGTAGGGTAGAAGCTATATCACTTAGTACATACTTACACGGACTAGCAGTACTTAGTAGGGATTCAGAAGTAGTTATGAATGTAATGACCCACCTAGACCGTCGTTGCTCATCAGAACAGAATGTTATTGAGAGGGAGGGGGTTAGTTATGAACTTTATAGAAGGACTGGTTGTCCTCCAATATTTGTATTCCCTCTATGTAAGACTCTTTGGTTGGTTAGGAGGGGGGTGCTTAAGTCAGGACATAAGTTATCTCTAGTTAAGGATTACATCACTTATAAATTAACTGGTAATTACGTAGTAGATTATGGAGTTGCGTCAGGTTCAGGTTTTCTAAATATACATAACCTAAGGTGGGAATCATTAGCATTAGAACTCTCTCACGTAAGTGAGGATATGCTTCCAGAACTTTATGAAGGAGCTAAAGTCTACGACTATATAACATTACCTGACATAGGTATTAGAAATAAAGTAGCATTAGTGTTGGGTTCTTTTGACGGAGCACTTCAGAACTTAGGTTATGGTGTGTTTAGAGAAGATGCAGTATTAAACCTAGGTTCTACAGCAGTTATAAGAACACTCCTACATGAACCAGTAGTAGATAAGGATCTAAGTGCTAGGTTCTTTACGTATTATGCTGCAGATGGTTATAGAGTTGTTGGTGGAGCTTCTAACAACGGTATGACAGTTATTGAGTGGGTTAGGAAGAACTTCATTAAACAAGGCCTTGAATTAACTGAGGAAGTAGTTTGTAGAGATAATGTGTATGTCCTCCCATTCCTCACAGGTGAGAGGTATCCATTTAGAGATCCTAATCTAACATTTACTGTATTAGGCTTCCGTCTAGAACATAGTCAAAAACATCTCCTCAGAGCTGTTGTTGAGGGGATCGCATTTACTGTGAAGTCAATATTAGATGCTATTGAGGAAAATAAAGTCGTTATTGAGAGAGTACATTGTGCTGGTGGTGGGTGTAGTTATAAGGAATTTATCGATATATTCTCTAATGTTCTATGTAAACCTATAGCTATACATACAAAACCACGTGAGGCTGTAATACTAGGTGCTTCAAATATTGCTAGGAGGGCTTTAGGATATCTAAAAAGTTTTGAAGATCTTAGAGAAGGTGATGTAGATAGACCTACCTACGTACACCCTGATATAAACACCTGTAAGGTCTATCTTAAATGTTTAGAGAAATTCGTAGACCTTGTTAAGAAGGTACAAACTCTAAATAAGGTACTACTTGAAACACCAGGTTATTAAATTACTAATTCTGATGGTTGGGGTTGTGAGAGGATTACTAATAGGATTACTCCTTAACAGAACATCAATTCTAAAACCCTGTATACCTTTTTAACATTTTCAAGATAGTGTAATAGTAGTAGGTGAGTTTAAAGTGTCTGAAAGTAAGGAGAGGAGATTTCAGGAAGTACTAGATTATGTTAAGTATTTAGAACAGAGGATTCAGGAGATGGAGGCTGAGATCTCATTATTAAGGAGGGAGATTAAATACTATAAGCAGGAAATTGATAAGTTACTAGCACCACCATTGATTGAAGGTATACTTCTTGAGGTCTTAGACGATGATAGGGCTGTAGTGAAGAGTACTACAGGTCCTAACCTAATAGTAGGTATTAGCGGTAACATAGATAGGAGTAAATTACTTCCAGGTACGTATGTAGTGTTGAATCAGAGGGGTTCAGCTATAGTTGATATCCTCCCTAAGAGGGAGGACCCTGTAGTTAGGGCTATGGAAGTTATTGAAAGACCTAATACTAGGTACTCAGATATAGGTGGGTTGAATGAACAAATCCGTGAGTTAAGAGAGGTTATCGAATTACCTCTTAAATACCCCCACCTATTTAGAGAATTAGGTGTTGAACCACCTAAGGGTGTGTTACTCTACGGACCTCCAGGATGTGGTAAGACATTACTTGCTAAAGCAGTAGCTGGAGAGTCTGAAGCAACATTCATAAGATTAGTTGCTTCAGAACTTGCACAGAAGTTTGTTGGTGAGGGTGCACGTATGGTGAGGGAGTTATTCGCATTAGCTAGACGTAAAGCACCCTCAATAGTTTTAATAGATGAGATAGATGCTATAGCTGCTAAGAGGTTAGATATAGGTACTAGTGGTGAGAGGGAAATCCATAGAACTTTAACTCAGTTATTAGCTGAGTTAGACGGTTTTGACCCATTAGATAACGTTAAGGTCATTGCTGCAACTAATAGAATAGATGTTTTAGACCCAGCTATACTGAGACCTGGTAGATTTGATAGAATTATTAAGATATCGTTACCTGATGCTGGTGGGAGGTTTGAGATTTTTAAGATACATACTAGGAAAATGAAGCTTAGTGAGGATGTAGATCTGAAGTTCTTAGCTATGATGACTGAAGGAGCTAGCGGAGCTGATATAAAAGCTATATGTACTGAGGCAGGATTCTCAGCAATTAGATCTAATAGAACGTACGTTACTCAAGAGGATTTCATTAAAGCAATTAATAAGGTCCTTAAGAGTAGGGTTAAACAACATCCTAATACATCTAACACCTACGACTATACTGTTGGTTTAAAAGATGATGAACATAAGTATTTGGTGATATAGTTGTATATTATTAGGAGAGCAACTCCTGAAGAAGTGAAGAAGTTAAGGTATGTAGCAAACTACCAATTTAGAGAAAACGTTGCACACCACCTCATACCTGAAGATGTATATATGAAAATCTCTAGAAATACCGGTAGAGTTAGGGAGATATTAAATATTGAAGGTATTAGAATAGCATCTATTAGAGCATCAACATATACTTTTAACTTATCATTCTACGGAGCATCAATACTTCATAGAGTTACTAAGAAGTTAAGAGTTGTTGTTACTTCTGAAGTAGCTGAAGATGTTGTTAATGGGTCTTCAGTCTTCTCAAGACATGTAATAAGTGTTGATGATGACTTAAGAGCTGGTGATGAAGTATTAGTTGTAGATGAATGTGATAACTTATTATGTGTTGGTAGGTTAGTTCTATCACCTTATGAGGTTATGTTCTTCACTAGAGGTGTAGCTGTTAAATTAAGAGAGTGTAGAGGGGGTTCTTAATGAGTGTTGATATAGTAGTAGACAGTATCTACTTAGAGAAGTTGAAGTTAAGAAATGATTGGATCTTCATAACCGGGTTTCCAGGCTTCGGTTATGTAGGAACTATAGCTACTAGATACTTAGTCACGCAGTTAAGAGCTGAGAAGATAGGGAATATAATAACTAAGTATATGCCTGACTTCATAGCACTTGAAGACTATGGTATATTAACTCCATACGAGTTGTTCATGTCCTACGATAATAAATTATTAATATTAGTAAATAATGCAACACCAGCAAATATTGAGAGGGTAGTATTTGCTAAAACTATAGTTAAGTGGGCTAAGTCATTAGGTGTTAAGGAGTTCATACTAGCTGGAGGTCTTAATAGTAGGTTTAAAGAAGGTAATGAGAGGTTAAGATGGGTTAAGACCTCAGTCAGTAGTAGGGAATTACCTGAACCTAAGTTCCATAAAGGTCTCTACGTAGTAGGGCCTTTAGCGATATTATTCCTTACATTAGAGGTAGAGAAAGTACCTGCAGTCATGATATTACCTTATACAGAACCGGATAGGTTTGATCCTAAAGCTGCAGCAGTCTTTATAGAGAAGGTTAATGAATTATTAGGTTTAAACATCGATGTTCAGGGTTTGATAGAATACTCTAAAGCTGTTGAAGAAGCAGAAGTACTACTCTCAGAAACTTTAAAGAATATTGAGGAGGATAGAAGACCTAAACCATACATTTAATAACTCCGTAAGTCGTAGTTGAAGGCTTAATTACTTACTAGAACTTCTTAACTCTTTAATAGTTATTGCTAGAGTTTTCAATAACTTAAATTTACTTAAATTACTGTTGTAGATAATAACCCTACCAGTACTCCCTAAATACCAAGTCCTACAATACTTAGGGTTCTTATCAACCTCAAATTCCAGACCTAACTTCTTACAGGCATTAACTAACTCATCTAGTGTTGGCTTACTAATTGAGTACTCTTTAGGGAGTCTACGTCCAAGTCTTCTCGAAAGTGTTGAGTCTAGGTATTGAGGCCACACTATAACCTTCTTAATATCTCTACTCATCTTACCCTAATAATACAGCATTTAAAGTACCTTCCTGACCAGGTCTTGACGTAACTCTTACCCTCCCTAACTCTGTCTCCAGGATCGAACCTTTAGTTATTATACCCCTCTGACTATACTCCCTACTTGAGGGTGTTTCTAAAATTCTTAACACTTTACACTTCCTTGACTTACCGGTCTTAGGGTCTGTTACGTTAGCATATAAGCAGCTCTTAATCCTTAACTTAATACCCCCACCTCTAACTCTCTCACTTATAACTTGATGTTCTTCACTACTTAAAGTTGTTAGTGTTGGATAACTACCTAACTCATACTTCCTATTACCTCTATGCGGTCTTTTCTTACCACCAGATACCTTCTTAAAGTCATTCCCTTGATAAACACCCATTTCTCATACCTTATCTAAAGTATTTAGGGATACTTTAAAAGTTTTAGATGAAGATCTGAGAGGAGATTCATGAAGTTATTAAGGAGGCTACTACGAAGGCTGTATAAATACTTAGAAGTGTTTATGAAACCTGTATATAAAGTATATGAGAGGTGGTTATGGTTTCAAATATCTGAAGGACCTATGCCTAAGCATGTAGCTATAATACCTGATGGTAATAGGAGGTGGGCTAAAGAAGTAGGTAAACCTATAACTTACGGGTATGATGCTGGTTATGATAGGATGAAGAACTTACTCACATGGATTTTAGAATTAGGTATTAAGGTTGTAACGATATATGCGATGTCTTATGAGAACTGTATTTATAGGTCAGAGGAAGAGAAGATGTACTTATTTAAATTACTTGATCGAGCACTTAACGACTTAATGAATAATAGTGATGTTCATGAGAAAAAAGTAAGAGTTAGGGTCTTCGGTAGGTTAGATATGATACCTGAGGAGTTGATTGCTAAGATACGTAAGCTGGAGGAATTAACTAAAAACTATAGTGATAGGTATGTTAACGTAGCGATATGTTATGGAGGACGTCAAGAAATTGTAGATGCTATTAAAAAGTTAGTAAATGATTTAATAAGTGAGAAGTTAAGTATTGATAATATTAATGAAAACCTATTTGAGAAGTACCTATATACTTCATATATTAACGAACCATTAGATGAACCAGACCTTGTGATAAGGACTTCAGGTGAATTAAGGTTAAGTAACTTCCTCTTATGGCAGATAGCATATAGTGAGTTATACTTCTGTGATGTTTTTTGGCCTGACTTTAGAAAGATAGATCTATGGAGGGCGATAAGGTCTTATCAGAGGAGAGAACGGAGATTTGGGAGATAGTATTACCGTTCTCCGCCTACCCTCAAGCTCTAGATTATTGAAATAATTCTTAAGTAGCAGTTCTCTCAATTACGTATAAGACCGCACTTACTGTCATAATTATAATTACGTATATGAAGAACATGTTAGTAACTTTATATTCATTTAGTAATACTAATACCTGCTGAATATTAGTAGGTTGTGTAGTGAGTATGAGTTCGGATATCCTAGTGATTAACCCGTAAAGTATGATAATTACTGTTAACGTTATTAAATCTCTCCACACCCTAATACTCCTTCTAAGAATTCTTAACGTAAGCCTACCTCCGATTAAAGGTATTAGGGAGAGGAGGAGGA
Organism: uncultured Desulfurococcaceae archaeon; assembly: GCA_964655125.1. GTDB lineage: Archaea > Thermoproteota > Thermoprotei_A > Sulfolobales > NBVN01 > CAZZLT01. The sequence continues at coordinate 10,545 of CAZZLT010000029.1, forward strand.
AGGGTATAGTGTTACTTATGTATAATGTAATTGATATTATATCTGAACTAAAGTTACGGGATGCTAATGTTATGTATAGAATTATTATGGTCATAACAGTTGATATTGTTGAGAGTATTAATGATATCCTAGTTATTGGTGATAAACGCCACCATCTACTTACGAAGTCATCGAGACCGAAGCCTTTGAATACTAGGAAAGTTGCTATGATTACGGATATTGTAGGGGTTATATACGTGGTAAGATTCATAATCAATAGTAAGGAGTATGTAAGTATTATAAGTCCTGGGAGTCCGAGGAATATCTTTGAGAACCTACGTTCTTCTAATACCTTCTTTAAATACCTCCCGAGGAGGACGTATGTTTCCTCAACACCTCTTAACTGTTCAACTACAACTCTCTCAACACCAACTACATTTATTTTAGATTGAATTACTGGAAGTACCTTCTCATCCTCAACACTATCAACAACAACTATAGCGTTATTAGCCTTAGTAATATCTATAATTTTATCTAATTCCCTACTAATCTTGATTCCAGCTCTAGATGATGAGTTCTCATCACCTGCTACTAAAGCTATCTCAACAGAGTAGTTCTCATCCTTCTTCAGATCTCTATAAAGTTTAAGAGCTGTGAAGAGGACGTTTAAGTCTGAATCTTGAGGTGCTATGAGTGCATACTCATTAGCGATCTTAAGCATGTTATCGTAACCAAGAACTGGTGTGTTAATACCTAACCTACCGATATCATTATCAAAATCAACAGCTATTACTACTAGCTTCGTAGGACTACTCATGATATTCTCCATAAAGTATCTTAAGGTCATCTAAAGTGAGTCTCTCACCTCTACTTTTCTTCTCCTCAACTTTCTTCCTCTTCTCCTCAGCAATCCTCTCCTCAACCTCCCTAGCTTTAGAGATCCTTAACTCCCTCAACTTACTACTAAGAATACTATACTTACTCCTAAGCTCGTTAATCATTGAAGAAATACTCGCTAACTCCGTAGTAAGTGTTTGAATCTCATTTACTATACTACTTACTCTACCCTTTAACTCCTCTATCTTACCCTTAATATTACTCAACTTACTTCTATATTCATTAATCTTAGATGATATTTTATCTATCTTATCATTTAACTCATTCAATTCTAAGTTAATTGATGATATATTAGCTTTTAACTCCACTACTTCACTCCCTAACTTCTTAGCTTCTAAAGCTTTACTCAATAAAGTCTCTAATCTACTTATCTCCTTCACCATCTTATTCTCCTCATGTAATGGTAGTGATTCAGTCATAATTTTCCATTCCATAGCATCAATCTTTCTCCTTATAGAATTTACTGATACTTTACTGAAAGAGCTTAACTCATTAAGTGTTTTTCTCTTATTGAGTAGTTCTCGTCTAACCTCTCTTAACTTACTTATTAGTTCCTTCCTCTTCGAGAGAATCTCCCTCCTCTCATTCTCTAACTTTATTATCTCATTCTTAATCTTTATTATCTCCTCCTTATACGTTCTTATCATAGTTAAATACTCTGACTTAGAATTCTTTAACTCGTTTAACCTACGTCTAACCTCTACCTTACGTTCTTCTAACCTCTTCATCTCTTCTCTTAATTCGTTTAACTGATTTATCAGTTCTTCTTCTGACATAGTGTTTACTACCTAATAATTATTCTAGCATCAGCTATTTTAGCACCTCTACCTACTTCATAAGTCATTACTGGGTTAAGGTCTACATCCTTAATCTCTTCAACATCTTCAACAAGTTTAGATAGTTTAAGCATTATATCTGCTAATGCCTTCTTATCTCTAGGTCTTTCCCCTCTATAACCCTCAAGTATCTTAGCAGCTCTAATCTCATTAATCATATCCTCAGCATCATAAGTAGTTATAGGTACTATACGGAGACTAACATCTCTTAACACTTCAACGAAGATACCGCCTAGACCGAATAAGATTATTGGGCCGAAGATAGGGTCTCTAGTAGAACCTATAATAACTTCTAATCCGTTAGGAACCATCTCCTGTACTAAAATCCCGTAAACTCTAGCGTTAGGAGCTCTCTCACTAACATTCCTATAAATCCTCTTATACGCTTCACTAACATCTGCTGATGTATTTAAATTAACTATAACTCCCCCTACATCAGATTTATGAATAATATCTGGACTAACAACCTTAAGTACTACTGGATAACCTATCTTCTCAGCAAGTTCTACAGCCTCATCAACACTTCTAGCTAAACCAAACTTAGGTACTGGTAAATCATAATATCTAAGTACTTCGTAAGACTCATGTTCAAGTAATTTATACCTACCCTCACTCCTAACATTATTAATTACTTCTAACACAGAAGATAAGCTCATCAACTCATCACCGAAGATACGTTACTGAATAAGATATTTAAGTATTAATTAAATTACTTCACTGACCTCCCCCTAAAGAGGGTTTAATTATAACGTCTTAGAAGTAGTACATCATTAACATGTTTAAAAACTATCTTAAGTAGTATTCCTTGGAGTAGTTATGTCTTTAGCTGTTTTAGAGAGGTGGCGTAGGTTGGAGGAGGAGGCTAGGGAGATTAGGAGGAGGGAGGCTGATTGGGAGTTTATTGAGAAACAACCACCACGTATAAAAGCAGCACTTAAATACTATATAGAGGTTGGTGACCTCTACATCGCCTCTCGTATTGCCGGTCTTACCGTAGAGGAATTTAATGACTTAAGGAAGAAAGCTGGTATACCTAATGTCGTTTAATCCCTTCGCTATAGCTGATACCTGTCTCCTCATTGATTGGGCTTATTGGAGACGAAGGGATGTTTTATTTAAACTATTTAATACAGTCTTCATACCTGAGGCTGTGTTAAGAGAGGTTAGAAGTGAACAAACTATTGAGTGGGTAGCTACATCGTTAGCTGAAGGCTATCTAGCACTTATTACAGAAACTTCAGATGTTATAGAATTAGCTACTCGTTTAGTAGAGAGGACGAGGTTAATACCTGGGTTAAGAGGTGTTGATATGCCTGAGGCTATATGCTTAGCTATAGGTAAGTTAAGAGGTTATGTAGTACTTACGGAGAATAGAGGGGCTTTAATGGCTGTAGACCTACTAGAGGAACTATCCAGTGTTACTGTGTGGAGGTCTTTAGAAATAATAAGAGAAGTTATAAAGAGAGGGTTAATTAATGAAGAACCTGAGAAAATATTTAAGGAGTATGAAGTAGATACTAAGCATAGGTTCCCACGTACAGATTTGGAGGTAGTACTTCATGAGCTTAAAGGATAAGTTAGAGAGGTGGCGTAGGTTGGAGGAGGAGGCTAGGGAGATTAGGAGGAGGGAGGCTGATTGGGAGTTTATTGAGAAACAACCACCACGTATAAAAGCAGCACTTAAATACTATATAGAGAATAACGATATTAGACTCTCAGCTAAACTAGCTGGGTTAAATATCGATGAATTCCGAGAACTACTAAGAAAAGCTAACATCCCCGTAGTCCTATAAACATACATACTACATACAGAATAATTTTATTATAGTAGGGCTGTACTGACCTCCTCCCTGCCTTTAAAGACGGGAATTCCTGATAAAGCGGAGAGGTTTGGGGCTACATCACCCCGTGTGTGGGATTTAGTCCCGGACTAGGTCTTCAGCTTGTTACCCCTATCCCGTGCGGACTTGAGGTTATGAGGATATTATATGTTCCTACGAGGTCTGCGCTGAAGACTTTGTTTAGTATTGTACATTTGAATAATCCCCTCTTAATTCTCTTTCCACATCCATCTCCGTGTACTGGACATTTAGACGATGCGTATGCTTCGTTGACGTAGATTACGATTATTCTGTATTCCTCTACTACCTCATAAATCCTCATTAATAAGTATCATACGTCCATACATGTACGTTGTTGAAGTCCCTGTTCTCTCATGTGAGAGCTAACAAAATAAGTACTTATACCGGGACCTACGTCCTGATCTCCTCACACCATTTAGGGTGAGACTTTTAGTTGTACATATAAGGTATTGATGTTTACGTATCTCACGTATATGAAAAGTTTAAATACAATATTATGTAATATATAGGATCAGGAGTAGAAATGAGTAGTACTGTATTGTCTGTGAGGGTGAGAAAGTCCTTGAAGGAGGAAGCTGAGGAACTCGGTATAAACATTAGGGAGGTTGTTGAGAGGGCTCTTGAAGAGGAGATTAAGAGGGTTAAGATGGAGAGGTTGAAGAAGATTATTGAGGATGTGTTGAAGAACATGAATGTAAGTGTGAAGGAGTGGGTGGATACGGTTAGAGAATCCCGACTTGAGAGGTGATACGTGTGAGGAGTACTATCAAGTATTTACTCGATACATCAGCTCTATACCCGTTAGTCTTAAAGGTTAGAGAGAAGTTACTCTTTTATACAGAACTATTTGCTATACTAGATCTCACTATATACGAAATCGGGAACGTTGTATGGAGGGAATATCGTAAAGGTAGAATCACAGATCCGGTCTCAGTCTCACGAATGTTTGAGGTAGTAGTGGGTAGTATTGAGAAATTAAGTATTAATGAGGAAGTATGTAGAGTTCAAGAAATAGCTATTGAAAACAACCTAACATTCTATGATGCTGCATACATATACGTAACGAGGAAAAATAAATTAAAACTAGTCACGGAGGATAAAGTCCTCCTCAACCTCCCAGAGTCCATAGACTTAAACAACCTACTTAAAGAACTAGATCTCTTAAACTAAAGGAGAAATTAACCTCATATTAAGCAACATATATGATTTGATTTTAATTTAACTTCAATAAAGAGCTGACCCCTACTTTCTCAGGAACTCTCACCTTTTAAGGCGAGAGGTCAGGAATTAACACAATTGCTAGTAAGACTTTAGATCTTGGTTGTAATAAGCTTATAATTACTATGATACTATCAGCACTTGTTAGAGCTGAAATTCATGAATGTTAAGAAAAGTAGTAGAAGGATTCCGGGCCAACTTTATATTATTATATCCTTCATTCCCTGGATTCTCTATTGGGTTTTAACTAGTTTTATTGGTGAGTTAGGTGTTATTGTGGCTTTTGCAGTTTCTTTAGTCATGAATATTTTTCAGTTGTTTAGGAGGGAGTTCAATTTAATGGATGTTACAACAATTGTTTACTTCAGTATTGCTTCTGTAGGTATATTTGTTTTCAGTATTAATGTTTTTATTGATGAGAGTGGGTTTCTAGGGTACTTTACATTATTCTTAATGGCTGTGTTCTCCATAGTGGTTAAGCAACCATTCACTTTCCAGGTCTCTAAGAGGGATTATCCTGAGGTTTACTGGAGAGATAAGCTGTTCTTACTGGTGAATCAAGTAATTACAGGAGTTTGGGCTATAGTGTTTCTATTGAATGCGTTTGTATACTTATTCCTCAGATCACCAATTAATATAATTGTTTCAAATACTTTGATAGTTATTGGGATTGTGTTTTCAATTATTTATCCGTTGAAAGCACCTGCGAGACGAGTATATAAGGAGTTCATAAGATATGATTGGAGAGTAGATGTAAGTCCGGGAAGGTCTAATGGAGAGGACGAGTATGATGTAATCATTGTTGGTGCAGGTATAGGTGGATTAACATGTGGTGTACTACTCTCTAAACACGGTTATAAGGTATTAGTATTAGAACAACACTTCCAGGTTGGAGGTTATTGCTCTTCATTTATGAGGAAAGGATTTATCTTTAATACTGGTGTTGAAGACGTTAGTGGGTTATGGGATAAAGGTCCTGTTAATTACTTATTGAATGTGTTAGGGCTTAGGGGGGAAGACCTATTCATCGAGAATACTAGGAGAATTATCTTTAAGAGTAAAGCTATAGACATTCCTAATAACTTAGATAGACTCGTAGAATTATTATGTCAGTTATTTCCAGAGGAGAAAGAGAACATACAATTATTCTTCATAGATGCAAGGAAGGCGTATGAGGAGTGTTATAAAGATACTTACCTCTACGGAGTTCCACTACCAGCTGAACTCATAGTTAAGGTTCAGGGGGAGAGGAAACTCCTTGACTACCCGAGAGAACATCCGTACTTCTACGACTGGATGAATAAAACTTACAGGGAAAAACTAGATGAGTACTTCCGCAACGAAGACCTTAAGATACTACTATGTTCTCTAATCGGGTACGTAGGTGTAGAACCTGAGAGGGTATCTGCTGGGAGTGCTCTCACAGGATCACTATCCTACTTCCTCAAAGGAGGGTACTACCCTAAGGGTGGGGCACAACACTTAGCAGAAACCCTGAGGAAATATATTGAAGAACATAGTGGTAAAGTCCTCCTTAGACATAGAGTTGATAAGATCTTAATCGAGAACGGGAGGGTTGTTGGGGTTAAATGTAGAGATAAGGTATTCAAAGCACCTATCGTTGTAGCTAATGCAAACGCTAAGAAGGTTTTCCTAGAACTCGTAGGTAGGGAATACCTCAATGAAGAATTCGTTAAATATATAGAGAATTTAAAGATGTCTCCATCAGCATTCATGGTGTTTCTAGGGTTAGATATAGACCTCTCTAACTACCCAACACTCATAATAGACCTAGATAATGAATTACACATAGTTATAAACTCTAACGCTGACCCAGCTCTAGCACCTAAAGGAAAGTCAAGCATCACCATAACAACCTTCGCTAAATATCATGATTTCCCGGAAAGAGGGACTAAAGAATACTACATGAAGAAGAAGGAAGTAGCTGAGAGAATAATTCAAAAAGCTGAGAAAGTCATACCAAACCTAAGTAAGCACATAGTAGTTCAAGATGCTGCAACACCTAAGACCTTCGAAGCATATACTTTAACACCTGAAGGTGCGATATACTCGTTTGACCAATCGATAGAGACTAAGAAACCCTACTTTAAAACACCGATTAAAGGACTATACCTCGTAGGAGCATCAACGTTTCCTGGAGGAGGTGTGGAAGGAGTAGTGATTTCAGGGATAATCTGTGCAAACGATATAATGAGTTGGAGATCCACTGACTTCTCGCCTTAGAAGGTGAGGGTTCCTGATAAAGTGGGGAGGAGGTCAGGCTAGTAACACTCATAACGGCATTATTATCTACAGCAAAGATGTAATAGTTGTGAGCAGAGCTTCACACATATTCCATAAACACTCGCCAGAGTAGTCTCACGCAGACTTCCGAAGGTCAGTAAACGTTGGTATCTGTGGTTAGGGTTCTTCTTTCTGTGGTAGGCTGATATCTTAGAGTTTAGGCTCTAGATTACTGTCGCTTCCTAAATAGAAGTTTAGGTAGTTACTGATTTAATTTAAGTATTGATTTCTTATGTAGGAGACTACGGGCCCGCCGGGATTTGAACCCGGGATCTCCGGCTCCGAAGGCCGGTGCCTTATCCTGGCTAGGCCACGGGCCCTCAAACTTAATATTATTAAGGTTTATTAATAGGTTTAATTATTATTGATACCGTGATAACGTTTCCCCGCTAACGGTACATGATGGTATCTGTAAATACTTGTAATTCCGTTAGCGGGGTTGGGCTTCAGCGCGGGCTCACCAGCTTCACCCGCACCTCATGAGCCCCCGTCGAGCTCAACGCCACCGGGCTCCCATCCGGGTTGAGGTACCTCAGCCCGATGTTGATTGCGCCTACAACATCTCTTTCAAGAGCTCTTCCATTCACTCTTGCTACTCTTAGCATCAGCTTTACTACTCTCACCCTTTTTACCCCCTTCACTGCAGAGCGGATCATCAGGGGAGTGTAACCGTTAATTCTCGCGCCTGTGAAGGGGTCTGTACTTGAAGACCCTTTCTCAGACACCTTAACAACATGTACTGGCTTCTCCTCTAGTAGCCTAATCAGCGTAGAGACGCTCCACTGGTGTATCCTGTGCCTGAGCTTTGCGTTCTTACCCCTCTCCATCTTCTCTTTCGCCTTTCTACCTATGTTGCCTATAACGACTACAGCTTTATTCTCGATAACTAACCTCTCAATGAACCTAGTTGCTTTCTTCAGGATATCCAGCTTCCTCTCCCTCTCTCGTAGCTTCCTGAGCTTCTTCCTAACCTCCCTAGTCTTAGTTGAGTTGCCTTCTGCAATCTTCTTCCTCCTCTCAGAGTACGCGATGACGATCTTGCCTAGGCCTGTCTCAACTCTGTACACCTCAGCAAGGGCACCGCTCTTAAACAGGGCAACTGTGACGTTGTTCTCGTTGACGTCCACCGCGACAGCGTTTCTCGGATCATACTCGACCTCGAAGTGCTTGGCGAACGCCAGGTACACCACTACTCTCCTACCAACGAGCTTGAACTTCAGCTCACTGCTCAGCTTCCAGCCGCAGTAGAGGTATCTATGTAGTTGCTTGTGGTTCCTGTAGTGAAGCTCTATCCACCCAACATGTGTTCTAAGCTTGATGACTCCGTCCCCGAGCTTCCAGTCTTGGGGATCTGAGTAAGTTACTGTCACCCTCCTTACCTCCGGCTTATCAGTGTATGCTCTACCCTTCTTCTTGAGCTCTCTAAAGCTCTTAGCCCTCCTAACAGCATCCCTATAAGCACCCTTAATCACTCTCGTTGGTAGCCAAGGGTATCTCTCCCTGAACCTTGAGTAGAATATTTTATGCAGAGTGCTCTGCGACGCCTTGTGCTTAACCGCGTACTCCACCATTTCTCTCAGCATTTCCCTGTAGGCACTCTCAATCTCTCTAAGAGCTCTCCTAGCGTACCTATTAGCGTAGCACTCAACAGTTACAGTCCTAGTCAAAGTCTTTAACAGTTTCTCCAATACACTTCACCACCTGCTTATATCTACTCGACCTCTTGCCGTAAATTCTGGCAGCAAATGAAGTGGCAATTTCAACGAAGTCCTCTACAAGTTCTTGAAGGTAGTCTCTCGGCCTCCTTAGTATTTCGAGAATTATCCTCCTACTCTTAGACCTAATTAATATTCTATCATTACTTACGTCTATAACTTCTACTCTGTCTTTTAATTCTTCTAAAACTTTAGTGTTTGTTTTAGGGATTACTACTATGTAGTATCCTTGAGGGTCTCTCCTACCTAAGGAGTCCATAAGTTAATACCTATTTCCTACCTATCGCTGCTTCAGCCATATCATTAATTACTTTCTTAGGGTCTTTAGCTTTCATAATAGCTGATGATACTAATACTCCTAAAGTACCAAGTTCTAATGCTTTAACAACATCTTCAGGTGTTGAGATACCAGCACCTGTTAATATTATGACGTTATTATTGATAGACCGTATACGTGATACTGTATTTAATATTATCTCTGGTTTAGCCTTCGATACAGCTATACCAGTACCTATAAGTTCTGGCGGTTCTATCGCAATCATATCAGGGTTTAACACAGCTAATGCAGTAGCTACTTCAGGAGTATCTGCACATACTAACGTATTAAGTCTTAAGTCCCTAGCCTTAATAACTAGTTTAGCTATCTCATCAACTCTAATACGTCTCTCACTATGATTTATTATGAACCCCTTAGCCCCTGCCTCCTTAACTGCTTCAGGCGGTATATGCCCTGTGTAAGCACCTAAATCAACAGGGTCTACATGTTGTGCATATACTGGTATACTGACGTTACTAGCTAAAGTCCTTATCTCTGTAGCTGGTGGTGCTACTATTATGTTAACCCCAGTATTAATACTTACTTCCTCAGCAGCCTTAGCTATAGATAATGCTGAAGTACTGAAGGAAGTACTATAGACTTTATAGTTAATTACTATTACCGGTGTCTTAATCATAAAGACACCAAAAATAATTTAAAAATAGTTAAAAAATAGTTTTAAGAGATTTACTCAGACCCTGACTTATGAGTACTTAAGAGTTCACTTTCAACTTTAGGCTTCTTAGCTTTAGGCTCCCCTACAACACTTACGAACCTATCCTTAAGCCTCTCAAGAATTTCAGGTAATGTAGTATACTCCATCTCTTCAGGACCTAATCTATGAGGCATGAATGGCCCCATCCTCCTAATATAATCAGCTACTGCTTCAGCTAACCTCCTACTACCCTCAAACGCAGGATCATCGAATAAGTCTGCAGGACCTACTAACTTACAGTTCTTTACTTGAAATCCTAGAGCTACAACTCTAGGAGGTCCGTCAAACCTAGTACACTTCGCATACCTCATAGGTACAGGCATTAGAGGTCCGTAGTGAGAACCTCTCATCCACCCAGCAACTAAGTGAGGTGTTGAGAATGGTTCTAAGACCTCACCAACTGCTGGGAAACCTGCTTGTGCACGAACTATAGCTACTGGGTCGTCCTTACCTACATACCTACCAGCCATAAGATTTAGACGTTCAACACTAACTACAGCAGCTATCTCATTATCTTTCTTCCTATAAACCCTCCTAACTATATACCTACCTGTAGTACCTATAATAGCTAGTAAATCATACATTTCCTCAGGTGCGGAAAGCACTACACTCCTACCTTCAAAAACGTCAAAGACCTCAAACTTAAACCCGTCATGAAGTTTAGGATCTATTATGAGACCTGCAGTATTGAAAGGATCTGCAAATATCTTAAACATCGGTAAGTTGAAGGCACCGGGTTCAGTCTTATCAGCCATGAATATAACTATAGGTTCTGAAGGCCTCTCAACAAACTCCATCTCAGCAACTCCAGGTCCTAACCCCCTAACATTACCTGAGAACGCATCACTAAGTAGGTCTTGACCAGCAGCATAAAGACCTAACTCCCTAGCAACTCTAGCAGCTTCTTTAAAAGCTTCCCAAGCTAACCCATGAATCTCTGGTGAATCAACACCCTTATGATGAGTCATTATCAACTCTAAATCATCACCTGCATTAGTTACGTAGAAATCAACTATCACACCCTTAATCTTAGCCTCAGCTAATACCTTAGTAGCAGCAGCTAAGGTATCCGGATGTACTACGTGATGACCTGCTAAAGACCCTATATCAGCTTTAATAACTGATACAGTAGTTAACTTCTTCTCACTCATGATACAACCACCGTAATACTATGGTATTAAGGTTTAAATACTCTACAACTTATAAAACTTTTAATTAACGTTCAAAATATTTGATTGTGATGGAGTAAGGTGATTAGTATGAGGCTACTGGAAGCTATAAAGCCGTTAACACCTGGTCAGGAAGAACTACTTAATACACTTAATAATAGTGAGTATGAGATAGTAGGTATTTTCGGACCTACAGGTAGTGGTAAGTCACTCCTAAGCCTAGCATACGGTATAGATGCTATTAACGATGGTAAGTATAAGAAGTTAGTTGTTGTTAAACCTATGATTGACGTAACTACTGGTGAGGAGTTAACTATAGCTAAGGCAGGACCTCAATATATAGAGTTAATTAAGTCCTACATAACTGATGTGTTAGGCCCGTTCACTACTTGGGATACCATAGCTAAATACATAGATGAAGGTAAACTAATATTCGTAGATACACACTACCTAAAAGGTAGGACTTTCGACGAGTCGTTAATATTTATAGATGATGCACAATCAATTAAAGTCGAATCATTAATTGAACTCCTCCTAAGGGTTGGAAGGAATAGTAGGTTAATTATAGCAGCAGACCCTATATTCCAGACATTAAGGAGTAAGGAGATATCAAATACCTCCTCACTCCTTAGAGATGTCTTAGTAGGTGAGAGTAAGGCTAAGGTAGTCGATCTAGGTATTAAAGACATAGTTAGGGTTGGAGCTAAGAGAGGTATTAAATTAGTTTTAGAGTATTTAATGAGGAGCCGTAGCTTAAGTGAGAACGAACTTAAATCATTAGAAGTTGTAAGAGCTCACGCACCAGACGCAGATATAGTTACAATAGTAGACCTAGATGAAGATGTTAAAAAGTATGAATTACCGTCAGAACACATACCTAACTTACTAGTAATCACTAAACAAGGACATCTAGGTAGGTTGGTAGGTAAGGGTGGTGAGAGGATAAATACTATGGAGAAAGACCTTAATAAGAAGATAAGAGCTGTAGAATTAACTTTAGACTTCACCCAACTCATAAGAGCATTACATCCTATCTCATGGATCTGGAAGAGAGTTAAGGATGTAGATTTCGTCGGTACATACCTAGTTGTTAAGATGCCAAGTGATTTCCTCGGACCATTCATAGGACAGAGAGGTTCCTACATAAGATTCCTAGATAGTGTTATCAGGAGGTTATTAGGAGTAGGTGTTAAGATAATACCGATTGAGGAATCTGAGGAGAAGACTAAGGAGAAACCCAGGAAGTCTAAGAGGTAAGTACTTAAAACACTCGTATAGTTCTAATAATCCTGTACGTAAACAACATACTTATACTTGATGTCCACATCAGTGCTGCAGTGAATCATCAGTACTCAGTCCGCCCATCGTTAACATCATCATATATAATTAAGGTCTTAGGGGTATTTAACTTAGATGGAAAATCTTAAGCTATTATAAATTTAAAATTTACTATAATTCTTACCTGTGGTGTTAGTATGTCAGCTTTCACTATAGCTGACGTATACGCTTTACAGATTATCGACTCTAGAGGAGACCCTACAGTTGAGGTTGTAGTTGTAACTGATGGTGGTGGGGTTGGTAGGGCTGCAACACCTGCAGGAGCTTCTAGAGGGAGGTATGAAGCTGTTGAGTTAAGAGATGGTGGGAGGAGTTGGGGTGGTAGAGGTGTTTCAAGAGCTATTGAGAACATCAATAAGTTTATAGCACCAGCTATAAAGGGTTTAGAATCAAACATGTATAGAGTTGTTGATAAGAGGTTATTAGAACTTGATGGAACCCCTAATAAGTCTAGGTTAGGAGCTAATGCATTAACTGCTGTATCATTAGCTAATATTAAAGCAGCTGCTGATACTTTAGGAGTCCCCCTATTCCAATTCTTAGGAGGGTTTAAAGCTAGACTCCTCCCTATACCGTTAATGAATTTAATTAACGGTGGTGCTCATGCCGGGAATGAATTAACGTTTCAGGAGTTCATGATAGTACCTGTAGGTGCTGATAAGTTTTCAGAAGCGTTGAGGATGGCTGTTGAGATCTATAAAGAACTTCGGAAGTACCTGAAGGAGAAGTATGGGCCTTCAGCAGTTAATGTTGGTGATGAAGGTGGGTACGCACCACCCATGAGGTTTGTTAAGGAGGCTCTAGATGCATTAGTTAACTCTATAAGGAGGACTGGCTACTCTGAAGGTACTGATGTATACTTAGCTTTAGATACTGCAGCATCTCAATTCTATGATGAGGGTAAGAACGTGTATAGAGTTGATGGGAGGGAGTTAAGTAGTGAAGACCTCCTAGAATATTATAGAGAATTAGTAAGTCAATACCCGATAAAGATTATTGAAGACCCGTTCAACGAAGAAGCTTTCCAGGAATTCACAAAATTACGAAGTTATGTTAAAGGTCAAGTACTAATAATCGGTGATGACTTAACAGTAACTAACATTGATAGAATTAAGAAAGCAGTCTCTACAGACTCTATAGACGGTTCTATAATTAAGGTAAATCAAGTCGGTACTATATCTGAGAGTGAGGTGTGTGTTGAGTACCTCCTAAACTCTGGGAGGAAAGCTATAATAAGTCATAGAAGTGGGGATACTGAAGATAATGTAATAGCTCATATAGCAGTAGCGTATGGGGTAGGATTCATAAAAACTGGAGCACCAGCTAGAGGTGAGAGGACATCTAAATATAACGAACTTCTCAGGATAGAGTACTGGCTCGGTGATGAAGCGTTATACGCTGGTAAATTAAAACTACTATGAAAATCATATACTGTGAGTAAGTGAAGTAGTTTTAAGGTATTAAATACTCAAATAAAGTCATACTACTAATAACTTTTTCTAAGTCTTTATCAGCTAATATAATACACATTAATATCTTCAGTACTAATTCATGATCTCGTAAGAAGTTTGATAATATATTAAGTCTCTCTGAAGTCAACACATCCACGATTACAGCTATGTAATCCCCTTTACGTAGAATTCCTAAGTCGTAGAAATCTATTGTAGTATCTATTGAGGTCTTTGATGATGTGTCGTAGAGTACTATTACAGGTAAGTCTAACCTAGTAGCTGTAAGTGAGGATATAAATGATGAAATACCAGGGAATGTGATAAGGGATTTCAAGCCACTACCAGCTAAACTACTTAAAATCCTATTAGAGATATATAGACTGAGTAGGTTAAGTACTTTAGGATCAGAGAGTACCCTACTATAACTCCAGTTATACTTACTTAAGGATTTATATATGAACTCCTTAATAAAATCCTTACTAAGGAGTGTATCTAAAATCCTCTTAGTGTAGACATTACTAGGTACAGTATCACCTTGATAGTATCTACAGAGGATTGAGGGATGTATACCTAATATACTTGAGAGGCCCTCATACGAGTATATATCCTTAAACGCAGCTAACACCTCTACAGCATCTAACCTAAGCCTCAAACTACGGTACCTCCTCCCACTATGCAGTATGTTCAACCACCTTCTAATGTAATTTATTTATACTACGTAATATTAAAGATTAATTGATGGGATGATTTAGGTTGATAAGCGCTGAGGCCTTGATGAAAAACCCACGCAATGACCTCAACTCTCAGAACTCCCTATAAATTAATCTATAGATTAATAATAGGTTATAAATTGCTTAGGTCTTTAAGTACTTCCTTAACGACCTTAGCTGGGTCTGAAGCTTTAGTTATAGCAGAACCCATAACAACAATATTAACACCACCACGTACTAAGTCTCTAACATGGTGAGGTTTTACACCGCCTGAAGCTGATATTATGATATCTCTATACATACTCCTCAAGTACTTAATAATATCTAAGATATCATTTACAGTCCTCCCACTACGTAATTGTACATCAATAGCTAAATGAACATTCACTACCTGAACGCCTAACCCTACTAAATTACTAACACCCTTAACTACATCTACCTTACCTATAGTATCAACTACTACATCTACATCTAAGGACTTCCCCTCATTCAAAGCTGATATTATCACTTCATCATCAGCACTAGCTAATACTGAAACAGCATCAGCACCGTTCTCAGCAGCTAACCTCACCTCTAAAGCACCTACATCAGCGGTCTTCATATCAGCTAACACTACAGCCTCATCAACTAACTCCCTCACTATACTTACAGCTCTAACACCTTCAGACTTAATTAACGGTGTACCTACCTCATATATATCAACATCTAAACCCCTAAGCTTCTTAATAATTCTTAGAGCATCGTTAATACTTATAAAATCTAATGCAACCTGAAGTAGGGGTCTTCTCAACTCATTAACCCTACGTATAAGCCTCCCCATACCTACTACCAAAACTCTTGCGTTGTTAGGAGTTAATATAACTTAATTTACTACGCGTTAAGATTATTGATTTAGTAATGATTATTTAATACAGCATTAAAAAATTTATGATGTATTGTTATTTTAAGTTATTTATATCTTGTATTTCAGTGATGCTGTACTTACTACTTCTTAGCAGTTATTACTATCTCTATCGTTGATACTCTTGTTTGTCTTCCGTTCTGAGCTGTTACTACTTGACTACCTACTTTAATGTCCTTAACGAGTACTCTGTCCGGTAGGAACCTACTTCTAACTATTTCAACAGTATCGACAGCCTTACTTATAGCTCTTCCTCTAGCCTTAATCACTACCTCATCAACACCTTGGTTTAGTAATGTTAGAGTTGCTAGTACGTAGTTCATTACCGGTTTCTTACCAACTAATACTACGTTACTTGAGATCGGACCTGACTGAGCCATATGTAGACCCTCTACTCCCTCTTCTTATTAGATGTTTCAGATATGAAGTAGAAGATAGGTTTATAAGTTTTTAATCTTTAATGAAGATTATGTAAGCTAATTTTAAGTTAAGTAAATCCCAGGTTTATAAGGTAATGTAGTTTTCTTCTTACCGCCTAAGTCTGGAGCTTCAGGATCGTCAGCGTAGTAAACTTCAACATCATTAATACCTAAGCTAGACCTTACGTAATTAACGAATGTTTTAATTACGTACCCCTCATCTATACCTCTACTAGCTATTATCAAGTCCCTCACATCAGGTCTTAGAGATAGTACTAACTCATATAACCTTCTTACCCTCTCCACCCTCCTACTAACCTCACTAGGACTCAGACCAGCAGTTAATGCCTTTATAATATCACTTAATTTCCTATCCATACTAACATACTCTACCACAGTGATTAAGTCCTTATAATCATCCTTATTAGATACGTAAACATACAGCTTATTCCTACCCTTTGTAAGCTTCATAACCTCTCTTACGTCATTGATAAACGTCTTCAAGAACTCTATAGCTAGTTCAGCTTCAGGATCTACTAACTCCTCCCTATACTTAGGCCATCCCTCACAAACTATGAGTGTATCCCTACCCATACGATGCCATAACTCCTCAGCTATATGTGGTACATACGGTGATAACATCTTAACCCAAGACTCTATATACTCTAAAACCACGTTAGACGGTACACCATCAGTTAAGCTTAAGTAATCTATTAAGTCTTGATACATTATATAGAAGAGTCTCACAGCTGCAGACCTAAGCCTAACATTCTTTAAGTCTTCAGAAACATCTCTTACATGTCTTTGAAGTCTACTTAATAACCACTTATCAGCTATTGAATACTCACTACGTTTGTTAGAGTTAACCAGTTTAATAATTAATGACTCTAAAGTCTTCAACTGCTCAATAACTGCTAACGTAAAACTCTCCCTAAAGTCTAAATCTTGTTCAACCTCTGCAGATAACATTAATGAGGCTCTAAGAGCGTCAGGGGAGTACATCTGTAATGCATCCTCTAAAGTCAGTACATTCCTTTTAGATTTACTCATCTTCTCCCCCTCCCTCAATACCCAACCGTTAGTAACTATAGCTTTAGGCCAGAATTCCTTAGGGAATATAGCTACGTGGTTAAATATGAAGAATGTTAGATGATTAGGTATTAAGTCCTTACCACTACATCTAACATCTAATGGGTACCAATACGTAAACTCCCTCCTTAAATCGCTTAAGACCTCATTAGGAATACCTAATTCTCTACTCAGTCTATCAGGGTCTCCTAACCCTAAGAATACGTAGTCCCAGAACTCCTCCGTCAACGCGTTAGACGGTATAGAGTACTTCCTTATCTTATGAATTACTGTGTAGAAAGCCATATAAATCGTTGAATCACTTAAACTCTCAATAATCCAACCACTCTCCCAAGGAAGTTCAGTACCTAACCCCCTACTCCTAGCACATGCCTTCCTCTGAAGCCAGTTTATAGTTGCTTCATACTGTTTACGTGATTCCTCAGGTACTAACACCATATTACTTAATGCCTCAAAAGCTAACTTCTTCCAATTAAGATCACCGTAGTTTATAAACCATTGATTCTCAAAAAGCTTAACAACTACTTCAGCCCCACACCTACAGTATACAGGTCTATTCATTATCTCATAAATCCTTAACGCATACCCGTGAGATATTAAGAAATTAGTGATTACCTCCCTAGCTCTAGGTACTGAAGTACTACATACCTCAGAACTAACAAACTCCTTACTCCCTGGAATTACCTCATTAACTACTAATCTATGGAGGTCATCCCTCATAAACCCATTATTAAATTCGTTTAAGTATACCTCCTTAGTAGCTTTATCTAGGAGGTCAGTATCTTTCTGGGACTTCACACCTAACCTCTCAACCACATCCTTAGCAGGTACTTCAGAATATCCTTGAACTCTAATTAGAGGTATAGGTTTAATTGACATATCACCACTAACCCTCGAATACTCTAGTAATGCTACGTAATCGTAGGGTGCATGTGCAGGTACACTCATAACCAACCCAGTACCGAATTTAGGATCTACGAATTCAGCACCTAATATAATAACCTTACTACCAGTTAATGGATTAACTACGTACTTACCTACGAGGTTAGAACCCATAACCCTATCTAACACAGTTATCTTCAACTGATATCCTAACTTAATAGCTGCATCACAAGATAATACCATGAGGTACTCACTACTACCTTGACGTACATTACATATACAGTACTCAACATCAGGTCTAACCCATAAGTTAGTTACACCTAATACTGTCTCAGGTCTTAAAGTAGCTACTGGGTAGAGGTACCTCCCACCATCACTATCTATAAAGCTTACTACAGTAACCTCATCTATCTCAGGTTCAACATCATCTTTAGTATCGTGCATACCTACAGGCATTTGATGATTAGGACACCAACCTACTGGGTGAGAACCCCTCTCAATTAACCCCTTCTCCCTTAACTTCTCAAACTGCCACCTAATGAAGGATTTAAATTCAGGGTCTATAGTTGTGAACTCCCTACGCCAGTCAATACCTAACCCATACCTGATCATAGCGTCTTTAGACCTCTTATGGAAGTACCTAGCTAATTCTAACGGATTTTTAAGTAGTTCAACTTCCTCCTGTGATAACTTATAAAGCTCAATCAACTCCTTAATCAGTACTGGATCACCCTTAGCAATAGCCTCAGACATAGCTAGTATTGGAGTACCTGTGTAGTGGAAAGCCATAGGGTATAATGAGTTATACCCTAACATCCTCATAAACCTAGAGAGTACATCAGCTATTAAGTAAACTCTAGCATGACCTATATGAGCTGGTGAGTTAGGATACATGAACGCTGCAGTTATAAAGAACTTCATCTTGTTGTTAGGGTCTGACTCATATACTCTGTACTCACTCCAAATACGTTGCCACTTAACAGCTACTTCATTTAAGTACTTAACGTAATCGTTAGCAATAGGTTCTACCCCTCAAGATTTTACTGAGGAGACTAATTTAAATTATATCGTTCTCAAGTATTATTAAAACTATAAACACTTAGAAGTAAGTATAGTTTAGGTGGTTTGAGATTAGACAGAGACTTTTCGGGACTGATGGTGTTAGAGGTATTGTTAATGAGTGGTTAACTCCTGAGAATGCTTTAAGACTTGGACTAGCTATAGGGTCATACTTTAAACCCTCTGATAAGGTATTAGTTGGATGTGATAGTAGGGCTGGTAACTCATTTCTAGTAAAAGCTGTAGTTTCAGGACTCCTATCAACTGGTATGAAGGTATTCTACGCAGGACTAACACCTACACCAGCATTACAGCTATATGTAAGGGATAAGGGGTTTGATGTAGGTGTTATGGTGACAGCAAGTCATAACCCTCCAGAGTATAGTGGGTTGAAGGTTGTGATGAGTGATGGTATTGAAGCTCCGAGAGATGTTGAGGAATCTATTGAGGAGATATATTATGAGTTAACTTTTAGGAGGATTACATGGACAGCGTTAGGATATGATGTTAAGGTAGTTGATGACGTTAATGATTACTACGTAAGTAAAGTTCTAGAAAAAGTTGATCGTGAAGTCATAAGTAAGAAGGGTTTGAAAGTTGTTATTGATTGTGCTAATAATGTAGGTTCTCTAACAACCCCACACGTACTTAGAGGGTTAGGTGTTAAGGTATTAACATTAAATTGTGATATATCTCATATACCGTACCGTAACCCAGAACCAACACCTGAGAATTTAGTGGATTTAGTAAGTGTTGTGAGGTCTGTAGGTGCTGATTTAGGTGTAGCACATGATGGTGATGCTGATAGAGCGATCTTCGTAGATTGTATCGGGAGGGTACTACAAGGTGATAGGTCTGCCCTCATGTTATGTGATCACATACTAAATAATAAGAAGTTAGGGATTCCTAAGAAGGTTGTTACAGCTGTTTCATCAAGTACTGTTGTTGAGGAGGTTTTAAGTAGGTATGGAGTTGAGGTTATCTGGACTAGAGTTGGGAGTATAAACATAGCTAGGACTATGATGCGTGAGGGTTCGTTATTAGGTTTTGAAGAGAATGGAGGTTTCATGTACGGTATCCATCAATACGTTAGGGATGGTGCTATGGCTACAGCCTTAATGCTTGAGTATATAGCTTATAGTGGTTTAACACTTCATCAACTATATGATAAGCTACCTAAGATGTATGTCGTTAAGACTAAAGTAGGTGTAGATCCGAGGGATAGAGACGTAGTTTTTGAGAAGTTAAAGATGAGACTCTTAGAAGTCTTCAGCGGTGGGAGGGTAATAGATGTAGACGGTGTTAAATTCATAGCTAGTGATTACTGGTTCTTAGTAAGACCTAGTGGTACTGAACCACTCATACGTATATATGTTGAGGCTAGAGATGAGGTATTAGCTAATAAAGTATTAAATAACATACTAACACTAGCTAATGAGGTAGGTATGAAATGAAGTACTCACTAATAAACATAATAGCTTGCCCTATATGTAAGAACTTCCCTTTAAAACTCATAGTATTTAACAGTAAGACATACCAAAGGAATGTACTTGTAGAAAAACCTTTCTGTGACTTATACTGTGGTTTTAAACAAAACTATGTAAAAGATATTAAGGAAACACCATGTGATGAATGTTTAAGAGTAGAAGTTGTTGAAGGTATATTAATATGTAGTAAGTGCTTAAGATGGTATCCTATAATAGATGAAATTCCTAGGATGCTTCCAGACGACCTACGTAGGGGGTCAGAAGATATAGAATTCCTAAAGAAGTACTCCGATAAAATACCTAAGGAGGTTCTTGAGGGAGGGAAACCTCATAACATCCATCAGTTAAGTTCTGTGAATACTTAATGAGTTATTCTAAGCCCTCACACCAATACTGATCATCTAGTTAAAGCAGCCATAGAAACATATTTAAGCATACTTAATGAAGTATAGGAAATTATGTAATTAAGTACTCATAAATACTAAACTTATCGTCAGAGTTATTACTACATAAGGTAAATTATGTTTTTAACATAATCTTTTAAGGTTTGATACAGTACATACTTGATGTGGTAGTATGGCATCAAGAATATCGAGAGTACTTGCATCGTTAAGTACGTTAAGTGAGTGGGTAGATATGCAGAAGAAAGCTGCGGAGATGTTTAATCAGATAAATGAGATTGTAGGTACATCAGATAGGTTAACACTAGTTTTAGTAACTAGACAAGCATTTCAGCACATGATAAGGACTTTAAAAGCTTTTGACCAATGGTTAAACGATCCCTTCATCTTAAACTACGTAACTAAGGATATGTTAATTGATGTGTGGTCAACAACTTATAAAATACTTAACGAACTTATAGAGCTCGATATAAGACATACATTAAGTGTTAAGGAGATGGCTGAGAAACTCATTAAGGAAGGTAGGGTATTACCGTTTATGGAATTAAGAAGTTATGATGAGGAGGAAGGTAGGAGGATTACATCACCACTCTAACCCTAACTTAACTAGGAATTCATAATCTGTAGTTCTAAGGACATACTCTCTAAGCTTATATATCTTTTAAGTTAATACTAACTAGGTGGTGTTATGGCTGAAGCAGTTAGAGTCTATGAGTACTCACCATATAAGGATGTATATGTAGTTGAATTAGATGATGGGTCAACGAGATTAGCAACTAAGAACTTAGTCCCTGGTAGGAGAGTTTATGATGAGTGGTTATTTAAGTTCGGTGATGTAGAGTATAGGGAGTGGAATGCGTATAGGAGTAAGTTAGCAGCAGCCTTACTCAAAGGTATTAGAGAGTTGGGTGTATGTAGAGGTAATAAGGTGTTATACTTAGGTGCTGGTAGTGGTACAACAGCTAGTCACGTATCTGATATAGTGGGTTTAGAGGGTAGGGTATATGCTGTTGAATTCGCACCTAGGGTGATGAGGGAGTTAATAAGTGTTGCTGAGGAGAGGGTTAACTTAATACCTATATTAGCAGATGCTAGATTCCCTCAGAGGTATAGGTACTTAGTTGAAACTGTTGACGGTATCTACTGTGATGTTGCTCAACCAGAACAAGCAAGTTTAGTAGTACTTAACGCTAAATACTTCCTTAAGAGTGGTGGTTACCTCTACCTAGCAATTAAGGCTAGAAGTATAGACGTTACTAAAGAACCTGATGAAATCTACAGACGTGAGATTGAGACTTTAAAGAGGGGAGGGTTTGAAGTAATTGATGTAATCCACTTAGATCCTTTTGATAAGGATCATGCTATGGTCTATGCTAAGTACATTAGATAAGGTTAAATTTAAATCCTTTAAAGTTAATTAATTATTGAGAGCCTGTAGATGGTAGTACATCACAAACAACAAAGTCAGTCTTCAGATTTTAGGAAACGTGAGATAAGGTTGTTGTTAGAGAGAGTTAAGAATATATTAGGAAAGAACTACTACTGTTACGAGATAATAAACTACCCAAGTAGTTATCGTGAGAGGTCTATAGATGTAGTAGCTGTTAAGGATAAGGATAAACTCTTACTAAGGATTAGGTTAAGTATTAAGAATTTACATAAGGATGAGATTAACGACTTAATAAATGCTGCATCAGCAATTGATGCAGTACCACTAGTATTAAGTGATGATGTAATCTACGATAATGTTGTATGTGAGAGAGATAACATCTACTTAATTAGTGATAAAACCTTAAACAACATACTTAGACGTTCATCAGATGTATTCATAATTCATAAGAAGAATAACTTCTTCGTAAGGATTAACTCGAAGAAGTTAGAGAAGATTAAGGAGGATATGGGGTTAAGCTTAGGTGACCTAGCTTCCTACGCAGGTGTTTCACGGAGGGCTGTATTTGATTACTTAAGAAGTGATAGTAATGTTAGTTTAGAGGTTGCTGAAAGACTTATTGAGTTATTAGGTGAGGATATCATAGAACCTGTTACTATAGAAAGTCTTAAGACATCATTTACTAGGGTCATCCCTGAAGGTAGTGTTAGATATGAGAGGAAGTTACTTGATATATTAGGAGTTGATGATGATGAGGTACTGATTTATAAGATTAATAGGTCAGCACCTGATTACGTAGTAGTTTCTAAAGATAGTTATGAGATTAGCTTCGTAGTCGGTGGTGATTTAGGTAAGTTGTCAGTGAAGGACTTAGTTAAGAAGATATTAGAGACTGAGAAGTTAGTACGGGTAATACCCTCAGATATTAAGGCAGTAATAGATCGAAGTTTAAGAGATGTAATACTTGATGAGCTTTCAGTGCATAAGTTAGACTTGAACAGGATATCAGTGTTAGAGAGTAGGTAATAGTTCTACTACTTTAGGTGGTTAATTGATTATAGTAATAACTGGTAGGCCTGGTATTGGGAAGACTACAGTATTTACTAAGGTTGTAGAAAAGGTTAGGAAGTACGGATTTGTTGTTGGTGGGATTGTATGTCCTGAAGTTAGGGTTAGTAATGTTAGGGTAGGGTTTAAGATAGTTAACTTAATGAGTGGTGAGGAGGGCTGGTTAGCTAGACAATCCATTAACTGTAGACCTGAATTAAGAGTTAGTAAGTACTGTATTGAGGTAAGAGATGTAGTATCAGTTGGTGTGAAAGCACTTATGGACGCTACAGCTAATGCGGATATCGTATGTATTGATGAGATCGGGCCTATGGAGTTAAGAGTTAAGGAGCTTAGAGATGCTATAATCGACACTTTAAGGAATTCTAGAAATGTATTAGCAGTTACGCATTGGAGGTTAGAGGATAAGAACATATTAGAGTTAGTTAAGTCAGCTATTAAATACGAAGTTAATATAGGTAATAGGGATATCCTACCTAACATAATATCAGATAAATTACTACAGAACTTAACGAGTAGTAAGACTTAAGACTTTATCGATAATTAAATTAGCTTAGAGTTCCACTAATAAATATATTACCTCTGTAGACTATGAATATTATTGAGGATGAGGAATAAGCTGATGGTTAAGGGAGGACTTGAGGATAAGGTGTTAGAGATCATTAAGAGTAGTGGTGAGGAAGGAGTAGTTCAAAGCGAGTTATGGGGGCAGTTAAACATAGATAGTAGGGAGGGTAGTAGGATTGTGATGAAGTTAGTTAAGTCAGGTTTAGTTACTAGGGTTCCAGTAGTTTATAAGGGTAGGAAGACCTACAAACTAGTCTACGTATCTAGACAGCCTAATAGTATTAAATTATTAATTAAGTTAAATCCTGTGATGACTATCCCATGCTTCCTATGTAAAGACCTAGATAAGTGTAGTTTAGGGAGTTACTTCAACCCATTAATATGTAATAAGTTAACTATGTACTTACTTGAGAAGAGTAAGTATTCTTAACAGATTATAAAGGAGTTAATAACTTAGTGACTACAACTTCTAATACATTCCTTAACTACCTCATAATCAGCATCAGTTTTAACTCCTGTTGATCTATAATGAGTCCTACTAGCTTTAAACCCTCTACTTACTAAACAGTTAATGACGTCTCCCGTCCTAGGCATACTCACTCTTAACTTACTAGCTAATTCTGTGATATCGTAATAGTATGGTATGTTTAATTCCTCCTTAACAATCGTTACTAACTTATTAATTATTTGGAAACTACTTAAGTAGTTATACTGGGTGTTGATAGTATTTACTAAGTTATTTATGAAGTCATCACTTTTAATACTACCTATCCATAGAGGCCCTAACACATCATTTCTACTACCACACTTAGGGCATGTAATACTTATTGAGTTTAAATCATTAACATAGTTTCTTGATAAGCAATTCCTACAGTATGTTATGTAGCCTATACTACTTAAGAGCATTTCCTGAGTCTTCTTAACACTCCTCCCAACACGTATAAGTACTCTATAGTAGTAATTGTGGAAGACGCTCATGAGTGGTTCTACATACCTATCTAATTCAGCAGCTCTTCTAGCGATATACCCTAATAAAGTCCTTAAACCTACTTCGTAGGGGAAATCAGTCCTCACTAACTTAGTATCGTATTTTCTAGACCCAGCAAGGTATTTAATACCTGAGAGTGGTGCGATATCAGTAGCTGTTATACCTAGTAACCCACCCCTTACTACACATAATAAAGCACTCCTAAGGAAAGGTGTTGGACTCCCGTAAGGATCTATATCAATGTAGTGTAACCTTACACCCTCATCCTTAAGCTTATAGAGTAGGAGGTTAGCATCACTACAGAATACCTTAGTACTACCTCCTAAGGCATTTAACTCTACATTCTTAACTATCAACTTAACAGCTTCTGGATTCTTATCATTTAAGATTACGTAGTTAACAGCAGGTACTTCAAGTACGTACCGAATACCTCTAACACCAACACCTGCTAGTACATCAGCTATATGTAATGAGTTTAACTTAAGGTATGTAATAGCTGATGCTAACATACATACAGATAAATCCCTATTAACTACTGCTTTAGGGTTGTAGAAGACTGGTGCCCATGAAGGTTCGTAAACACCGTCAGGTCTACGAAACAAGTCTGGGTTAGGTACTAATAACTTAGCCTTCCCCTCAGTAATAGTTATATACTCCATACTCATACCTTAAGGACTAACCCTTAAATCCTAAAGTATCTTAAGTATTGTTAAAGTTGTTATTATTGTTAACGTAGTTATTAGAGTCATTATAACTGCATGTTTAAACCCTGCAGCTACTGTTAAACTACTTACTTTACCAGCTATTAACCCCATCATATATGAATTTATAATAGCTCCTAAAGACAGTGTTAGTATAAGTGATGCTACTGCCTCAGGTTTTGGAGGTGTTGGTGAGGAACTAATTAACTGCCATACAATTATCACAGGTGATGCTGCTATCATACAAGCCCCGAAGTATGGGAGTATTATATAAGCTCTCAACCTCCTCCTTAACTCCTCCTCAGACTCAGCAAGTCCTTGAGTAAAGTTTGCTAAAGAATCTATAACTTCAGGTGACCCACCACCAACTAATACTGAATCTACTAAAAACCTAAATATCACTGTTAAGAACCAATCCTTAACTCTACCAACAGTTCTAGCTAATGCCTTATCCAAGCTTAACCCTATAGCTAATGCTGAGGCTGCCTTCCTAACAATTACTGTTAGATTACCGTAGGACCTCTCTGAAAGCACTATAAAACATTTCTCAGGGCTTAACCCAGACTTCCTAACCTCACTTAAATCTCTTAGGAAATCAGCTAAGTACCTAGTAAGTCCTTTAGTACCCCTCCTCTCCATAGAGTACGTGATCCAAGGAGGTAATGATAATACTACTAAACCTATAGTTACTGATATTAGTACTGACTTTACATCATTAAGCGTTAATATACCCTCAATCACACGCCAAGAATCAGTAAGTATTAAAGTAGCTAGAGATGATAATACAGCTATAGGTAATGTAAGTAACATCATTATATAAGGCATTCTATGAGGTAATGAAGTTCTTGGATGTGATAGATGTATTAATAATAACGTAACTATACCTAATACTGGTAGGACTACTAAGTTATATATCATAGGTATTGTAGGGTCTATACCAACACCTCTTAACCTAGGACCACCAACAACTGTTAGAGCACCACTCACAGCAAAGAATGTGAATATTGTTAATGAGACTATAACACCTAACATTATATAGAGTTCTAAGAATATAGCTAATCTATCAACCATAGCCTTAACTTCAGCAATCCTACTACTTAAGACCTCCCTAACTCTAGTCTCTAGGTAGTGGATAACATCACCACCAGCTCTTAAGGTAGCTACATAACCTAACATAACATCCCTAAACTTATTACTTGGGTGTTCATGAGCAACTTTCTCAATAGCTGTGAGGGGGTCATCACCAAATATCTTAATCTGTCTGATTATCCTACTAGCCTCAGCTCTAACATACTTAAACACTCTCAACTCAGAAACCCTAGTTATAGCTATATCAACACTTACACCACCTTTAGCCATAGTAGCTAAGTACACCATCAGAAACGGTAATTCAGAATCTACAAATAATTTCCTAAGTGATGTAGTTATTGAAGGGTATGTAATACCTAGTGAGAATACTGTAATCGGTATTAAAGTGAAACCAACTATACACACTATCTTATTAGTCAGTGGTTGATTAGTCATTGTAATTATTAATATTAATGTAGATATTGAAGCTATTGAAGATATTAATGTGTAGAGCAGTACTCTACAAGCATACGTAATTGGGTGTATGTACATACCTGCAGACCTGATATGCTTATCTAACTCAAACACCTTAGCTAGAGACCTACCTAGACGTTCAAATAATGTTAAAGCTATAGCATCTATATATACAGTTAGTGATGGTTTCTCAACCATTACCTCATAACCTTAATACTACTTAATACTTCCTTAGGACTTAAGTAGTACTTATATACGTACTTAGCTACCTCCTTATAAGACCTAATCTTATTAATTGCTAACCACTCAAGTATAGACTTCCTAAGACTTAAATCATCTATTAACTCACTTAACGACTTACCACTTACTTCAGAAATCTTCTTAAGTAGTAACGACTTACTCAGATTTAACTCAAATCTATCTCTTATAGGGTCCCAACGACAGACCTCTAAGTACTTCTCATAGTCTTCAACCTCCCATATATTAGTTATCCTCCTAGTAGGTCTAGGCCTACCGAACTCATCAACTTTAGTAACTCTCTTAATAACTAATACAACATTTATTAATGGTATATATGATTGAGGTATGTTCATAGGTGGTGATGTTAGTCTCTTAACAGCTGCCTCAATACTCTCAGCATGTAATGTAGTCATACCGCTATGTCCAGTAGCTATTGCTTGGAATAATACGTATGCTTCCTCACCCCTAACCTCACCAACTATTAATACATCAGGTCTATACCTAAGAGCTACTTTAACTAGTTGGAAGAGGTCTATCTCTCCAGGACCTCCAGTAGCTAGGTATGAAGGCCTAGAAACTAGTTGAACCCAATTATCTTGTGGTAATCTAAGCTCTGGTGTATCCTCAACAGTAACTATCTTATAAGTAGGTCTTAAGAGACATGCTAAAGCATTTAAAGTACTTGTCTTACCAGCTCCTGTAGCCCCTAAAATCAACGTAACCATCTTATAATCCATTAACAACCAGAAGTAAGCGGCTAACTCAGGTGAGATAGTTCCGAAGTTAATCATATCTATAACTGTTATCGGGTCCTCCCTAAATTTCCTAATAGCGAATGTAGAACCCTTAGTAGATACTTCCTTCTGGAATGTAGCAGCTACTCTATGACCACCAGGTAATATAGCGTCAAGTACTGGGTAAGCTACAGATATATGCTTACCAGCCATATGAGCTAGTTTAAGTATATACCTACTTAACTCCTCCTCATTAGAGAATGATAAGTTAGTAGGTATTGACTCATACTTCCTATGCCATACATATATAGGCTTCCCAGGACCGTTACATGATATATCCTCTATGTTAGGATCCCTAAATAATGGGTCTAAGAAACCATAACCGAGGACCTCCCTCTCAACATAGTATGTTATTTTAGACCATGAGAGTGTAGGTGTCTTACCTAACCTTATCTGAAATAACCTGATAACCCTCATAGCATTCTTCTGAAAATAATCACGTATATCTACATTACCTTTAGGTGGTTCTAACTCCCAAGTCAGGTAGTTCATCACATCTTTGAAAACCTTAAGTTCTTGATCGTTAAGACCTACCTCCTCAACATTATAAACAATCTCACCAGTATTTATATTCTCAGTAATTACAGCATAAGCCCAAGGCTCTGTAAGTGGGTAACTCTCTAAAACCCTAAACTCAGGTCTTAAATACTTCCTAGACCTAAGAACTACTGATAAGTCCTTATACTCCTCAGTAACTTCATCAACACCTCTACCCTCAACCACCTCATCCTTATCCCTCCTCAGCAACTTCTTAATAAAACTCAATACCTACTAACCATAATAGATTGTAGCTAGAACACTTAAAAAATTACGTAGTAGGGTATAGATATTCTTGATAGCTAATTATTTAAGCATAAGTGTTGATCTAGTAGGAGGTAGGTGTTAAGTAAGTGTTGAGTAGATTAATTCTGATATGTCTTCTGACCATCACTTTATTAGTACCACATACAGCACACGCATTACCTCAACAATCAGTAAGTGAGTTACCTGTATATGCTTATGAGTTTAGATTAAATACATCTATAGATTACGTAGTCAGTATATCTAACGACTTAGTAGTTGTTTTAGGGTCTTTAGGTGGTGTTTCAGTAGTTCAGTTCATTAATATTTCAGACCCGTTTAAAGGACCTCAAATAGTTTTTACATACCCATTAACAGGTTCTTTAACTTCCTATGCTGTTGATGGTTACCCAGTGAATTACTTAGCTGTAGGGACTGACTTAGGTGAGGTTTTAGTATTTAAAGTGATGGGTGGTAGGTTATACGGTATGTTACATTATGTTCAAGGAGATACGTTAGTTGTGAGGAAGTTATACCTGTTGAGAACACCTACAACTACTAAGTTAATAACCTTAAGCGTTGATCGTTTACAACCTTCTGAGAGGTATGTATACGTTTATGATGTTAATGTGAAGAGGGTAGTTAAGTTAGGCCCGTTAGTAGGTAATCTAACTTATGGGTTAGAGTACATCACACCGTATGATTTAATCCCTGTTAAAGTTGTTGGTAGTGATGGTTATTACTACGACCCATCTAAAGTATTAATAACTTACTCAGGCTTAACAGCTACTTTAATTATAAACGCTACTTACTACTTCAACAACACATTACTACCTGCTAGTAATGCATATGTAGAGATATACCTCTACAACGTATCAGATAGTAATTTAGTCCTCACATACGGGAGTAACTTAGATGTTGATGGTATTGGATATGTTGACGTACCGTTAGGGTATTTAACCTACGTATACTTATACGATATTTACGGGAATAGGTATAGAGAGGTTATAAACTTATCAGATATCACTAGACCTAAGACAATATACTTAAACTTCACCTTACTATACAGACCAGATACTAGAGTAGCTATTACAGGATTACCACTACGTATCAAGGTCTTCGACTTCACTTTAGCACCTATCAACTATACAGTAGTTAAGGATTTAGACATCACTACATACCCAGACATACCTATACATATGTTCAGACCTTCAGGATTTACAGCTCCTCAACCATACATACCTGTAGATGATTACATATTAGTTATTAATGACCCATATAACAAGTTCTTAAATATAACTTACTTATACGGAGGTAATTTAAGTAGTACTGGTTTAACACTTTACGACTACATAGGTTTTAGTGACGGACCTCTAAAATTAGTTGATGTTGATGTCAACGGTACTTACGTAGTGGTGGTATTTGATAGGTTAGGTAGTAGTGTTGTTAAGGTGTATAAATTCTTAGATAGTTTAACAGGTCGTCACCTCTTTGAGCAAGGTTATGTAGTCCCTGGTACACCATTAAATCTTAAGTTGATGTTCATAAATAATAAACCATACTACCTCCTATATACTTCAGAAGGACTGCAGATAATATCATTAGAACCACTACAACTACCCCTACTCAGACTTGAGACATTACTTACCTTTAAGTTCCCGGAAGCTAAATACGCTGACTCACTACCAGACCTCTCTACAGTAGTTGTCGGCGGCGGTAATAAGTTATTAGTTGTTAAGGGGTTGGATTCGTACCTAAAGATCTACGGACCTAAACCAGTAGATCTAGATAGGGTTAAACTACCATCACTTACAGTATCAGTATTAGCACCTAACTATACAGGATTACCTAACGCTAAGGTGATCTTAAGTTACGGTAATATATCGAGAGAGTACTTAACTGATGAATTAGGTAATGTAGTATTTAGTAATGTATTCCCTGGGGAATATTTAGTAGAAGTATATCCTCAAGTACCTCACTTAGACCCTAAGAACTTAACCATAAACATACCTTTAGGGGTACCTCATGTAGTATATAAGGTAGTACTTAACTATACGTTATATGAGCTTAATCTATTGATAGGTGATGAATTTGGTGGAGGTCCTCGAGTACCTCTAGATATTTATGTAAATAAATCGTTAGTAGTTAGTGAGTTCTTAGGAGAATCATTAAGTATTAAGTTACCCTACGGGATTTACGTAGTTGAGGTTAGACCTCAGAGGAACTACACATACTTCTACGAGGTAGTGAATAAGACAGTTACTCTAGATAGGGATTTAACCTTAGAATTCCTACTTACTAGGAAGTCCTACACAGTAACTATTAATTTAGTTGATGGTGTTACTAAGGAGTTATTAAGTGATAACGTCTTAGTAATTGTTGAGGATATAATAAAGTACGTTAATGCATCCCTAACTATAGTGCTTAAGGCTGGTAGATACTTAGTTAATGTGTTAATACCACCAGAAGTAAGTGATAAGTACCTAAGTACTTCATCAACTATTAACGTAATGACTGATTCAGCATTCAATATAGAAATCCCTAGGAGGTCATACATAGTTAATTTCACATTAATAGATTCAATAACTAATAATCTAGCTATAGGGTTATTCAACGTATACGTAAACGGTTCTGAAGTATTAGTAGGTACTGGAAGTACATTCAATATAACATTACCCTACGGTAAATACTTAATCCATATACGTCCTCAACCACCATACAATGCTATATACTTAAGTAGTGATTTAAGTTTAGAAGTACTGAGTAGTAAGTCTACTTCAGTACTGTTAGACAGGGTTAAGTACCTACTTACAATTAGATTTTACGACCCGATATCTAGGGTACCGATAGCTCCTCTAAAATTAACTATCAATAACACACTTTACTCAATAAGTAAGGGTACACCATCACTTACTGTT
Organism: uncultured Desulfurococcaceae archaeon; assembly: GCA_964655125.1. Lineage (GTDB taxonomy): Archaea > Thermoproteota > Thermoprotei_A > Sulfolobales > NBVN01 > CAZZLT01. The sequence goes on from CAZZLT010000029.1 coordinate 42,281, forward strand.
CCACTACCCTACGGTACATACGTAATTAAATTAACACCAGATATAGGTTTTGAGAACGTATACTTTGAGTACTCAACTACTGTTGATGTATTGAATAACACAGTTATAGATTTAAGACTTAATAGGAAGTACTACAACTTAAACATAACTATATCTGATGTGACCTTAGCACCTATAATTGGTTTACTAGATGTGGAGGTTAATGGTACTTTAGTAGGTAAAGGTGTTAGTAATTTCTTCACTACATCACTACCATGCGATACGTACTTAATTGTAGTTAAACCTCAACCACCATACGCACAAATATACTCAAGAAGTGAAGTTATTGTTAAACTATATAATGATACTGTAGTTGATGTTGTGATGAATAGGAATTACTATACATTAACTGTAGTTGTTGAGGACGATAGAGCTAATCCAGTATTAGGAGCTACTGTAATCCTAGTAGATACTATTACAGGAGTTACAGCAGGTAGGGGTATTACCGGAAGTGATGGTAAGTACGTAACATCACTTTACTACGGATCTTTCAGACTTATAGTAAGGTATGGTGGTTTCTACGACTATGTAACATCTATTGATTTAACAACATCAATTACTGAGAAAGTAGTTCTTACACCACTACCTCTAACGATATTGATGAGGTATATACCGTTAATAACTGTTATCTCCTTAATAGTCTTAAGTATAGTTGCTTTAATGCGGTTAAGGAGTAAGATTACTGAGAGATTACTACGTAGTGAGGAAATATTCTAATACTTTATATATACTTCCTTAAGTATACCGTCAATATATACTGCCTCAAACCTAGCCTCAACATTAATATCTGCAAAAGATTCTAACTCCTTCTTAATATCCTGTAAAGTCTTTATCTTACGACTAACATGTTCTGCAAGCATTTCTAGAGTTGCTAACTCCTCCTCAGCACTAGGATTAACAATAATTTTTAAATTCCTTAAATTAATCACTGCACTTCGTTTCTTATCAGTATTAACACCTAACTTACTTAGTAAGTTAATTAATGTCTTCTCATTCTCAGCACGAATTCTTAACTCCTCTATAATTCTTAATAACTCACCTAAGTACTTCTTAGACTCAGCTATATCCTCATCTAGAGCTGATAATAACTCACTGATATTACTGAATATCCTAATGTATGCAACCATCATTAACTAATTAGTAAGAAGTTTATTAAATATTTTATTATAAATCACTACCTACTTAACTTCCTAAAACAGTAATAATTAACTTCCCTTAATAACACTCAGATCGTAAGTTCTAATCTCTTCTTAACCCCTCCTATACTTAACTAAAGATATAACCCTAACATCTTCCTTAGGCATTGATACTGTGATAAAACCTCTAACCTCTAAAATCATAAGGTATCTCAGAAATTCTGAGTATGTGATATCGTATTTCTTCTTAAGTACTTCGAAGAGGTCTTTATCCTTCATAGTATCACCGTTAATACTCAGTAAGTTTAAGATCTCACTAGCAATTAACGATAACGGGTAACGCTGCCCCATCTAATCACCTAACAGGTCTAAATTTAAACCGTTATAATATACTGTGTAATTCTTTACTTCTAAATTTATAAATCTGACTATCTATAACCATTAACTATTTAATCAGGATTAACAGTACTTCGTAAGTGTGAGGTAGGCTTAGAACTATAAATTAGGTGTTATATGGTGTTTTGGAAGTCTTTGTCTTATCTTGTTAAACCATTCCTTGTAGAACTTAATCATATGTTCTGATAGTGATGGTTTAATCATGTTTAATGCTGTGATGAAATGTCTAAACTCAATTACTGATGCGTTTAAGTTCTCTCTCAAAGCTATTAAAGCTGCCTCCCTAACTAGAGCTTCTAGATCAGCACCTGAGTAACCCTCAGTTAACTCAGCTAGTTTCTCAAGGTCTACATCATTAGCTAGAGGTACCTTCCTAGTATGTACTTTAAGGATCTCTAACCTAGCCCTCCTATCAGGTGGTGGTACATATATAACCCTATC
>CAZZLT010000030.1:0-4202 GCA_964655125.1 uncultured Desulfurococcaceae archaeon
CTCAGCTAGTTTCTCAAGGTCTACATCATTAGCTAGAGGTACCTTCCTAGTATGTACTTTAAGGATCTCTAACCTAGCCCTCCTATCAGGTGGTGGTACATATATAACCCTATCAAACCTACCAGGCCTTAAAAGAGCAGGATCTACTAAGTCAGGTCTATTAGTAGCTGCTATAATTGCTACATTCCTTAACTTCTCAATACTATCTAACTCAGTAAGTAATTGACTAACTACCCTCTCAGTTACGTGAGTATCTTCTAAAACACCTCTTATAGGTGCTATAGAATCTATCTCATCAAGGAATACTACTGATGGTGCGTAAATCCTAGCCTTCTTAAATATCTCTCTTATAGCTTTCTCAGACTCACCAACCCACTTACTCATGATTTCAGGGCCTTTAACAGCTATGAAGTTAGCACCTGATTCAGTAGCTACTGCTTTAGCAAGTAATGTCTTACCACATCCTGGAGGTCCGTAGAGTAACACACCCTTAGGTGGTTCAATACCTAACCTCTTAAAACTATCTGGGTATTTTAGAGGCCACTCAACAACTTCTCTTAACTGTTGTTTAACCTCATCTAAACCACCTATATCAGACCACTTAACCTCAGGTACCTCAATATATATCTCCCTAAGACCGCTAGGAACTATCTCATTCAGAGCGTGTATGAAGTCATCCATAGTGACTTCTATAGAGTCCAGTAACTCTGTAGGTAACTCATTCTTAGAGAGGTCTATCTTAGGTATGTACCTCCTTAAAGCGTTAAGAGCTGCTTCCTTAGCTAATGCAGCTAAATCAGCACCTGTATACCCGTGAGTAATCTCAGCAATCTTGATTAAGTCTACATCCTTAGCTAAAGGCATACTCCTAGTATGTATCTGAAGTATCTCAAGCCTTCCCTGCTTATCAGGTAATGGGATCTCAATCTCCCTATCAAATCTACCAGGACGTCTTAAAGCAGGGTCTATAGCGTGTGGTCTATTAGTAGCTGCTATAACTATAACATCACCTCTACTCTCTAAACCATCCATTAAAGCTAATAACTGAGCTACAACCCTCCTCTCAACCTCACCAACAACTTCATCCCTCTTAGGTGCTATAGCGTCAATCTCATCAATGAATATCACTGACGGTGCATGCTTCTTAGCCTCCTCAAATATCTCCCTTAACCTAGCCTCACTCTCACCGTAGAATTTACTCATGATTTCAGGACCGTTAATAGCTATGAAGTAAGCATCAATCTCATTAGCTACTGCTTTAGCAAGTAATGTCTTACCACATCCTGGAGGTCCGTAGAGTAACACACCCTTAGGTGGTTCAATACCTAACCTCCTAAATAACTCCGGGTACTTCAGAGGTAGTTCTATTAACTCACGTACCCTCTCAATAATATTCCTCATACCACCTATATCCTCGTAAGTCACTCTAGAAACTCTGGAAAAGTCTGTAGACTTCTCAAGTATTATTAACTTAGTACCCTCCTTAACTACTACAGGGCCTGAAGGTTTAGTCTGAACTACTATGAAAGGTATTGACTGACCTAATACAGGTATTAATACGTTATCACCTTCAACTAACGGGTAATCAACTAACCTCTTCAACACGTAGTTAACGAAGTTAGTGTCTGTAGATATAGTATATGATTGAGTAGCTACTGCTAACTTAACCATTAAAGCCTCCTTAACCTCAGCCCTCCTAACAACAACTTTATCACCTATACTTACACCAGCATTCTTCCTCATCACACCATCCATCCTTATAATACCCTTACCCTCATCCTCAGGATAGCTAGGCCATACAATAGCTACTGTAGACCTCTTACCTAATATCTCAACAACATCACCAGCCTCAACACCTAACTCCCTCATAATACTTAAGTCAATCCTAACCTTACCTCTAGTAACGTCTTTCTGTTTAGCCTCAGCAACTCTTAAAACAACCTCCCTCCTAACCTTCTGCTGAGGTGGTAGAGTCCCTTCAGGACCGTTATCAGGATTATCTACTATCTCACTCACCTCTAATAGTAAGTAGGTATGTTAGTTTTAAACCTACGATTAAGTATAGTATGTTATAACTCATAAGCTTAATTACTAATAAAGCTAGGCTTCAGTCCTAGTAACTAACTCAGTCTCAACATTCTCAACACCTTCTAAACCCTTCACAATACATTCAAGTTCTTCAGTACCGCCCTCAACATCCTCAGGCATTAGAACGTAGAGTCTAAGTATGTATAGTCCGAAAGCTACGTAAACCTTCTCACTCCTAACTAACTCATACCTACTAGGTAATACACTCCTCAACCTACTAACAACATCGTCTAAATCAACATCAACATCCTTAGGATAAACCTTCAAAACAGTTAATACTTTAGCCATAAACTACACCTAAGGACCTTCAAAACCACACTTAGGACATACATACTTAACACCTAAATCCCTACACATCTTACAACGCCATATAGTTACTGAACCACAGTTAGGACATAGAAACTTAATACCCTTCTCCTTAGGTGATACTAACTTACCACAACTACTACATACTGGAGGTGTTGCTGCTTCAATCACTACAGGACCTCTACTAACCTGTACTTCAGAGCTCATCACAGTTAACCAACTAGATAGGTATGTTAAGCTTATAAATATATCTCCCCTACTTACATACACCTCTAAACTAATACCTAACAACTACATCATAAAGTATTACTTAAACTAGTTATTAGTTGTGGGTAATACTGTTATTGTATGATACGTAATCATTCTTAAATAATTGCTTTAGTAGTAAGTATTACGGTAGGCGTTCACGTTATGAGGAAGATTGGTTACTTCTTACATAAATCCCTAACTGGTAGGTATGTGGTTAAGATTATTAACTTAGATAAACCCCTAAGGTTAGGTAGTAGGGTTTATAATTCTGAAGGTAGGGTATTAGGTATACTCGTAGATTTGATAGGCCCTGTTAGGAATCCATACGCAGTTATTAAACCACTAACTACTACTGAAGTAAGACAGTTTGAGGATGTTTACGTAAGGTGAGTTTTATGAGTTGTTCTGAAGCATCTATAGTTTATGATGAGTTATTCGGTGAGTACGTCTGTATTGATACTGGTGAGGTTATTGAGGAGAGAGTTGTAGATCAAGGGCCTGAATGGAGAGCGTATAACCATGATGAATACGTTGATAGGGCTAGAGTCGGTTCACGACTAACTAATAAAGTACATGACCGAGGTATAAACACAATCATAGATACATCATCTTATGAGGGACGTAGACTTCAAGCAATTCATAGGAGGTTGAGGGTAGGTAATAGTAAGCAACGTAAGTTAGTTAGAGCTTTAAGCTTAATGAATGATGTTATAGGTAAGTTAGGACTACCAAGTACAGTTAATGAGTTCTCAGGATCTGTGATTAGGAAGTTAATTAGTAAGGGAGTTATTAAGGATAGGAACGTTAATGCATTCATAGCAGCAACTATAGTAATAGCATGTAACTACTTAAAAACACCTGTAAACCGTGATGAAGTATTAAGAATATGTGAGATAACTAGACAAGAGCTATGGAAAGCAATGCTTAAAATAACTAGAGATAGTGGTGAGTACATAACTATTAAGACTCCAGACCCTCAGATATACATAGAGAAGTTAAGGTCTGAACTAAGATTAAGTCCAGAAACATCAGCACTAGCTAGTAAGATATTAGGTATTGCGAAGACGAGGGGGTTAACAAGTGGTAAAGGACCTACAGGACTAGCAACAGCAGCACTATACATAGCATCAATACTACTAGACGATAAGAGAACACAGAAGGAAATAGCTGAGAAGAGCGGAATTACAGAAGTAACAGTAAGGAATAGGTATAGAGATATAATTGATAACATAACAATAGTAGTAGAACTCTAACAAACTAATAAAAACCCTCAAAATAAAAACACATGATAATACTTAATTCAAATAAGTTCGATAACCTAACTTAAACCTAAGTCGAACTAGAGAATACAACGAAAAAAGTATTACTTACACATTATTAAAACGTTAGTGAAAATAGAAGAAGTCTTCATATGAGATAGTTTTTTAAGACACGTGAGAGAATATAGCAGGTGGTAAAGTATGAGGAAAGGTATATCACCTGTAATAGCTACAGTAATCCTAGTAGCAGTAGCTCTAGTACTAGCAGTAGCTCTAGCAGGTTGGGTAATGGGTATATGG
>CAZZLT010000031.1:0-25603 GCA_964655125.1 uncultured Desulfurococcaceae archaeon
ACCTTTATTTAATGTTTAAAATTCTCTAAAATAGAATATCTTAAATGTATAGTTAGCGTACATGGTTGAATAGTTAAAGAGCAAAAGAATTAGTTAGGAATCTTAGGTAAAGGAAAGATTGTAGATGAACAAGCTAAAAGGCAACCACACTACTTCACTAAACTGTAGCCTTAACTTTACTTCCTCCATATACTGTCTATGATAAATCATGCTACTTAGAATTAGAACCGTTATAAAGGTGAATATACTGCTAGAAATACCTATGAAAAGTCATCCACTTCTAATATGACCTAAGTAACAAGCCATACACGTTTACCTAGATACGTAAATCATCTTCACCCAAACATTTAATTATAGTAAAGTCGTTGTACTTTCCTGTATATACTTGTTCTAGCATTTCTACACGATCTACTCTAAAAAATTTATATATCGTAATTTTATTCACAAATTCGTCTATTACAGATTTCTCACCTTCAACATAGGTCTTTACGCAATCTTTACCTGGAATATTTTCTACATAGCCTTTCAGATTTAAGGTCTTTGCTATTCTCCAGACATGCCTTCTAAAACCTACGCCCTTAACCTCCCCACATAATATAATAAGCAGAGCTTTACTTTCAGTTTGCGGAGCTGTGTGCTGTGCCATGGTTTCACACTAATTTGAATTGCGATAAGATTTTATGATCGGCGATGTATTCCCTAAGTTTCTTCGGTGCTGTAACCTCTGGTTCGCCTTTTTCAACAACTTCCCCTATTACCGAAGGTTCTAATCCTCTTGACTTAAGCTCCCTAACTAAGTCATCTATGATGTTATCTGATGCGATAATTATGAACGGTCCATTCGTACCACTTGTACTGTTAGGAATTATGTAAAGCTTTGTTGATATCCTCGATATTTCTGTGAACAGAAGTGGTATGTCATACAACCTTATTTTCGTGTTTGTCCTCTCAGCTAATTCTCTAACAACAAATATTCCAGGACCTGTCACATCTGTTGTTACAGCTATGTGCTCATCCTCTCTAAAGTCTTCAGACACACTTGGGAGGTACTTGTATATAGCTACAGCGGCCTCGATATTTGGCTTAGAGATCAGTTCTACTGCTTTGTTTTTAGCTTTCTCTACTTCTTCAAATGAGATGTCGTAGTCCTCTAAATCCTTAACTATGCTTTCATCGATTATGGAAGACAGATAAAGGTTTATAGGGGCAAGCTCACCCATAGGTCTTGTTATAATGAGTTTCATTCCAGGAACAACTCTATCTTCAAATATAGGTGGTTTTTTATCACTGTAACCAATAACTGTTGCACCCATTAGGAGTCTTCCTCGTCTTGGCTGTACTTCATTAATTATCTCTATATTATATTGTTTAGCAAATAGTTCAACATTTCTCCAAAGTTTTTCTAAAAGTTCACTTGTTGGGGCGTTTATTACGGGCACCATCCTTAGCTTCTTATAAACACCTAAAACAAATATATCGTTAAATGAATTACTTATAGCACCACTTACTTGTTTTATATCGCCAGGTTCTTGAGAAGGATCAATTATATGTATAGTATCATTATTTACTGCTGTAATCCCTTCTTCATCACCATCATTATGGGGTATAAAGTCAAATAATATGAATTCATCTTCTAGGAATGGTGTCAATATTGAATGACCCTTTCCAATAGTTATAGAAACCTTAGAACGTGCTAAGGCCTTATAAATTGGTGCTACTTTTTCTAAAAAGCTTTCTGGAGAGTCTGCATATCTCTGAAATACTTGAACAAGTGTTACAGCATATAAGTCTCTACCCTCAGATATAGATTCTAAATTCTCTGGTAAGATCTCCCTGTCACCTCCTAAATAGTATAATCTCCTATATATTTCATTGATACTGCCTGAAATAATTAAGGCATCCTCTCTAGGAGCTATGAAAAACTTTGTACCTTTAAGCTCTTCTCTAAGTACCTTTATAGAGGGATAAACTACTCTTAAAAGATCTACCTTAACAGCACAACCTGTAGCTAATGCTAAAGGGTTTAAACCAAGCTTTTTATAATACTCTATTTTCTCAATAACTTCTTCGAACACTATCATCACCTCTTAACAATAGTTATTTTCCAAACACCTCTTTCTACGTTTTCAACTGAGAGTATATCTTGTCCCTCTTCTTTAGCAGCTCTAGGAACATTTTCACATGATGGGGGATTATCTGTTAAGACCTCAAGTATCTCACCCTTATTAAGCTTAGCTAACGCTTTTTTCGTATAGATGACAGGATAAGGACAGGTATATCCTCTTACATCAAGTATATATTTTCCCTCATCAACTTTCACAAATTTTACCATAATGTCCCTCAACTATAACTTTGTTATAGAACCTTTATAAACTTGATCCTCATAACATCGTTATTAGTGATTTAAGTATTTGACATCGGGGATTTCTACAGGTTGTTTAATCTTTGACTTTGAGCAAGATTTATAACACTGTTATAGTTAGTATTAATGGAGGTTAAGTATGTCAAGAGTTAAGATAGGATTTAAGGACTTTGTAAAGCAAAAGCGTGAAAAGATATTCGGTAGTGAAGGTTGGAATCCTATAATGGCAGGGGTGTTAATAGGTTTGGTGAACATACTATCGTATATTTGGGTTAACAAAGCATTCACTGTATACACTGGATTCCTAAATTGGGGTCAACACATATATAATGTATTTGAGTTGGGCAGTATTGCTGGGGTACCGAAGCTTGTACCGTTACTTGAACCTACGAGTGTTGGTAATATTGGTACGATTTTAGGGGCTATGTTTGCGGCAGTACTTTCTAATGAATTTGCTATTAGGAAGGTGGGTAATAAAGTAGAACTTCTTGAGGCTATCACTGGAGGTATTTTAATGGCCTTAGGAGTCTCAATAGCTTTTGGATGCAATTGGGGAGGATTCTTGTCAGCTATAACATCATGGAGTTTACATGGTTTCGCATTCTTAGTAGGAGCTCTTATTGGGGGTTATATCGGGTTGAAATATGTTAGTTGGAAGGTTGAGAAAGTAACATCTTTAGAGCCCATCACCAACGTAGAGAAAGATTCATTTAAGGTCAGGGTTGAAGAACATGATATGAAGACCTTTACATTCCCAATTTCAGCTCTGATTATTATATTAGCTTTACTAATTACTTACTATACGATCATAGGAAGCCCAATGATTGGAGGATTATTCATAGGTTTTACTATTGGTATGATCCTTCAAAGAGCTAGATTCTGTTTTGTAACAGCATTTAGAGATCTCTTTAATGGTCCTGAAAATGCTAGGGCACTAGGCATACATAAAGGTATAGCCATAGCTATATTAGTAGGTTCTATAGGAGTATTTGCATTGAAGTACATGGGTATGGTTAAGGGAGATATAGGTGTAGCTCCAGTATATATATCAAATGTTATAGGAAGTTTAATATTTACATTCGGAACAATCCTAGCAGGTGGATGTGCTTCAGGGATATTATGGCGTGCTGGTGAAGGACATATCAAGGCATGGATAGCATTACTAACAACTGTTTTAACCTATCCAATATTCTACCAATTACTAAGACCGTACTTAATTAATTACCCAAGAATATTTATACCATATTTCATTGGATGGGTACAGGCATTTATATTTATGATAGCATTTGTAGTACTTTACATAATATTCATTTATTACCTAGAATATAAATATAGAGTTAGTAAGTGGAGAGGTGATATTTATGAGATCTATTGAAATTTTAATGAATGAGCATAGAGTTATTGAAAGAGCTTTAACACTACTTGAACTAGCAACCATAATGATAGAAAGAGGAGTAAAAGTACCTTTAGAGGCCCTTGACACGCTTCTGAAATTCTTTCAAATATTTGCTGATAAGTGTCATCATGGGAAAGAGGAGAATGAATTGTTTCCATTACTTGAAGTAAGAGGTGTTCCCAGGGAGGGGGGACCTATAGAAGTTATGCTATATGAGCATCAACTAGGTAGGAGTTACATAAAAGCATTGAGAGAGTCCTTAGAAGTTCTCGATAAACATGTTGAGGCTAGAGCTAAATTTATAAATAATGCTTTAAACTATATATCATTGCTTAGAAATCACATATATAAAGAGGATAACATACTATATAAAATGGCTTTACAACTACTAACTAGAGAAGATGATGAGAAACTTATAAGGGAATTCGAGGATATAGAAAGTAAGATAGGGCCTGAAGTTCATGAACAGCTAATTAAGAGCTTAAACAGTATAGAGAACCTTCTTAAACAGAGTTAAACATCTATATTTTACATCCTTCTATTAAGGTGAAATGTAATTAAAATAAGAATGTTTCGCTAATATAACCCTATGTAAATCTAATTTCTATAAGTCCTTATTCTACTCTAATGTTTTAATTTTAAATGATTAAGTAGTATCTAACAATACTTTAATGATTTTTAAGGCTTTTTCTCTATATTAAGAATATCTCTCATTCTTATACATATTTCACATAGATCTATTTTTTCTCCTCCTATTATTTTATCTGAAATCTCTTTAAGCACACTATATGCCTCCGGATTATCTAATATTTCCTCAAGACCTCTAATCCTCCTCCTTCCTTGTAATACATAATTAATTAATGGTTGTGGCATACCTATAAGTTTAGCACTTTGAAATTGTGATAAGTTATACCTCCTTATTAGATCTAGAGCTATAGCAATTCTTATTGCTGTTGAATAGCGTTTTATGAATTTCTCACATAGAGATTTTCTCAGCAAGTTCTAACACCTAGTTTTCAATCGTTTTCTCAAGATAGATCTCATAGTAGTTATCCCTACTGTGAATCTCTATCTTAGCTATTTCAAATACCTCTATAGTTTGTTTTATCATCTCTACACATTCCTTAGATGTTATTAGGATCGTTAGTTGCTCACCTCTCTTTACTTTTGTTAGAACCCTTATAGTTTTTACTAAAGGTCCTGGACAATCTTCACCTCTAAAATCTAGTTGATTCATACTTATCTCCACGCACTTATATTTCTAAGTCTCTTAACAGCTCTCGGGATAACTTCTAATGCGTAATGTATATCATCTTCTCTATGGTGATGCGTGATTTTAAATAGTATACTACCGTGGGCTTCTTCATGTTTTCTACCAATAGCTAATAAGACATGACTTGGTTCTAAAACCCTACTACTACATGCGCTACCACTTGATACGTAAACTCCATAAAGACTTAACTCTACTGTAAGTGCCTCACCTTCAATACGTAGGAAACTCATATTGACATTATTAGCCACTCTCATATCCCCTATAGGTCCATTCACAAGTACTTCAGGTACTCTATCTAAGATACCCTTCATAAGCTTATCTCTTAAATTCCTAACGTAATTAACCCTACTATCGAAATTGTTAAACATCATCTCAATAGCTTTCTTAAACCCTGCTATAAGTGGTACATTCTCAACACCTGGCCATAACCTCTCAACACTTAACTGCCCCTTTAACGGAGATTCTAACTCTAAACCTTCTCTAATATAGAGAGCTCCAACCCCTCTAGGTCCATGGATTTTATGCCCACTTATTGTAAGCATATCTACACCTAATTCCTCCACATTGATATGAATCCATCCGTAAGCATCAGCAGCATCTGTATGGAATACTACTTCGGAATTAGCTGATTTCACTACATCTACGATTTCCTTCAACCTCTGAATAGTCCCTATCTCATGATTAACCATCTGAATACTAACTAAGATGGTGTCCTTATCCACGTAATACTTTAATATTTCAGGATCTATAAAGCCATCCCCATCTACAGGGACTAGAATTACTTTAAAGCCTAGGAGTTCTGAAGCAAATCTAGCTGGGAAAATCACACTTAAGTGTTCTATAGATGATACAATTACTTTCTTACTCTTACTACCCCTATTCCTTAGTAGGAAGCCGAGAATAGCTAAGTTATTTGCTTCTGTACCACTATGTGTAAAGACTATACTTTCCGGGTTACTTGTATTGATAGTCCTAGCTATCAGTTCTTTAGTTTCGTAAATAACCTCTAAAGCTTCCCAACCAACTCTATGGGTTATTGATGGATGTCCGTACCCTCTTACATTAAAGTAAGGTATCATAGCTTCTACAACTTCTTGAGGTATAAATCCGCTATTCTCTAGATCGAAATAGACCTCCTTCTGAGGTTTTCCATGGGATTCTAAGAGTTCTCTAACCTTTCTAGATAAGGACATCATGAAATCCTCCTAGCAATTACTTGTAGAATACCTTTCTCTAATTCTTCAAATCTCTCTATATAGTAATTGTATTTAAGTAAGAAGAACCTCATAGCCTCCCTAGGAATATCATCCTCTCTTAAAATAATCTTGACCTCATCAACACCCTCAGAAGCAAGTGAAGGAATTATATTACTAAGTCTTACTATTGGATGTGATGTACAGCTTGCTGAAGTATACCTGAGGTCTATCTCTTTAGACCTCACTTACCCTCACCTGAGGCTCTTAATGAGCTATAGTACCTCATCATCATCTCCTCCTCTTCAAGTACTTGCTTCTCCTCAGTAGTTAAGTTTTCTGGAAGCCATTCAGGGAGTCTCCCAACTTTCTTATAATAAGCTCTTATACCTCTCTTTAACGCACCAACAGCTAAGATACTACAGTGATATTTAATTGGTGGTAAACCTCCAAGCTCATCTGATAAGGTTTTCCACGATATCTTCCATACATCCTTAACTCTCTTCCCCTTTATCATCTCAGTTAATATACTTGCAGTAGCAATATTAGCTGCACAGCCATAACTCTCAAATGTTGCATTCTCTATAATATCCTCTCCATCAATACTCACAATCTTTAAGTAAAGTCTTATCATATCACCACATGCTGGACTACCAGCACTCTCAACAACTGTAGCATCATTCATTGGCCCTAAATTCTTAGGATTACGAAATATCTCAAGTACCTTAGGACTATACGGTAGTGGAATCCTAGTACTCAACTTTAACACCAATAACATTGTTATTTCTAAAGTTATAAATCTTCCTAAATAATGAAGTTACCATCAGATACTAAAGTGTTAATATGATATTATTGAGGATAGTGAATATCATGGTAAAAACTACAGAAATTATTGATAGTATTACACAAACTCCATACAGTCTATGGTAATTCATGAATACATCTGGATGTTACTTAGATTACTGTAAATATTTCCTAAATTTCTTAGGATAAGACTATGTGTGTCTTAAAGATCTGGGAAACGATATACGTATTAGAACCCGCTGATATTTTATTAGGTCTAAAACGTTTGATGATAGTAAATAAAGTATGAGGGGAATAAATGATTATTAGGAACTCAGATCATAATATTTAGTGTTAAATTATTTTACACATTTTAGACTTTATGGTAATTTAATTTATTAAATGTAGATATTGTAGTAATTATGTGATTTCTTTTGAGTGGTGAGGAGCTTAAACAGATATCAGCTAGGAGGAGTATTGCTAATAAGTATATAGCTGTTGCGTTCTTAGTCGAGAGTGAGAAGATATACACTCTTGCTAGAGAAGTTGTTGAGGAAGTACTTACAGAGTACTTCAAGTTATTCTATGGTTATACAGTATGGTTGAAGCAAGAAAATTACGAGTTATTCTCAGCAATATATAGTTCCTCAACTATTGAGGAAGATGCTGAGAAGTTAGGTATTGAAATAACATACTAGCTAGATATATTGATGAGTTGAGGAGGGAAGAGGTAATACCTAGGTGGGTAGTAAAGTACGGTAGTATCAAGAGGTAACACAGACACTATTGTAGAAGCAAGGTATTGTAAATGTTTTAGAGGAGAGTAGGAAAGTTATGAAGAACTTAAGGAACTTAATAGAACAGTTTAAGACTTTACAGAGTACTGTACACACACTCACGCAACAAATTATGAGGATAAATCAATTAATTACTAGGTTAGAAAGCCATTATGAGGAGAAGGAAGTTAAAGATGGTAGTACCTGACCTCCTTCCCGTCCTGAAAGGTGAGGACCCCTCCAGAGGGTTCATCGATTTACCACATCTATTCAGGGTTACATCTACATTTGCGGAGCGGTTGGGTGGGGGTAACTTACTTATGAGTAAGGTGGACTTCATATATTAAAATGTGTTCTTAGGATGTCAGTGTAATCCTTCGTAATGAAGGGTTAATAAAGGTGATAGAAGTAGAATATTTAGGTGTTTAAGTTGATTGTAGGTAATGTCTCTAGGGAGGAAGTTCTTGGGGAGTTTAGATTTATTGAGTATGGTGGGGTTGGGTTAGAGAGACCTACAACGTTGATGTTTTCTTACCCTGATACTGGATTAGTAGGTGTGATAGCATCTTCTTACATTATCAATGAGTTGAAGTTAGTAGAGGTTGGTGGTGTTGAGTCTCATACCCTAGCTCATATTGTAGTAGTTCATGAGGGAGTTCCTAAACCTCCGATTAGGATGTATGCTGGTAAGGACTTACTAGTAGTGTTTACAGATATAGTACTCTCACCTAACTTACAGGTTGTGTTAGCATCAGCACTTGTAGATTATGCTAGGTTAAGAGGTGTTGAGTACATCATATGTCCTACAGGTATACCAGCACCTAATAGATTAGATGTTGATGAGCTTAAGACATACTACGTATCATCTAGTAAGAAACTTGCTGAGTTGGCTGAGAAGGGAGGTGCTACAGTATTAAAACAAGGTATACTTATAGGTGCTTACGCAGCACTCCTCCGTGAGAGTATTAAGAAGAGTATTAACACGTTAGTACTCCTGACAGAGTCATTCCTTGAATTCCCAGATCCTGAAGCAGCTGCTAAAGGACTTCAAGTCTTCTCTAGGATAGTTAATAAGGATATAGATGTTAAACGGTTGATGGAGGAGGCTGAGTTAATCAAGATTAAGACACGTGAGTTGATGAGGCAGACAAGCAGTGTTATGAGTCAGATGCGTAAAGGTACTGAATACACTCCATACCTATACGTTTAGGGTGAGTTCATGAGCGGGTCTGTAGATGAGTTCTTTAAGAAGGTTGAGAAGAAGTTTAAGGAGTTAGAAGATAGTATGAAGCAGATTATTGAATCAGCACTTAATGAGATAAGGTCGGAGAGACTAGAAACACCCTACTTTGCAGAATCTGTAGAACCTCTATACACTATGAAAGATCTCGGTGATAGGTTAGTAATTCATGTAGATATCCCATACTGTAGTGAAGGTAATATAGATGTGTTGTTCGAGGATAGTAAGATGAGGATCCATGCAGCACTAAAATCAAAACTAGACGTAAGTGAATGGTCTGAAAGGTATCGAGGTATTGAAGTTAAGGAGTACAACTTAGTAATATCATTACCATTCAAACCACAACCAGATAAGGTAAAAACTAGGGTTAAGAGAGGAGTTCTTGAAATCATAATATATAAGTAAGCGTACTATCTTCATAATCTTAATAAAGAGTAAACGTTGATACCACAGTATTAAGTCTCCCACTACTTCTTATAGCTTTAGTTACATAGCTTTCTATTTACTAAAGACCTGAGAAGGGTTTCTATAAAGTACGAATTAGAATTTAGTCTTTATTATTTGTCTTCCTTAAACCTTAGGTTAAGTGTATCTATGGAGTTCACTTTAATTTATTATTGATCTTATTATATACCGTGTATAGGTGTTGTTAGTGGACTTCTTAAAGGTTAGGGTAGGTCTGTATAATCCGGTGATACCTAATAAAGTTGTTGAGGTAGATGCCTTAGTTGATACTGGGGCTATCTATAGTGTTGTGAGGAGGGATGTTCTAGAAGAGTTAGGTGTGAAGTCTTTAGAAAGGAGGAGGTTTAAGGTTTTTGGAGGTTATGTAGAGAGGGATGTTGGGGAGGTAGGTCTTAGACTTCTAGGTAGGTCTCATACAGTACCTGTAGTGTTTGGTGAAGAAGGTAATACTGTAGTTATCGGAGTAACTGCTTTAGAAATATTCGGATTAGAAGTAGATGTTGTTAGGGGTGTATTGAAGGAGACTGAGTTACTACTCCTTAAACTGTAGTGTAAAGTTTAAGACTATATCCTACATCGAACATATTAACTACACTAGTAATTTAAGTTGTAGGGCTATGTAGAACTATTCTATCCCTACTAACATCTTCAGTAAGAAGTATGTGTTAATATCCTACAGCTATAACCTCCATTTAGATTTAAAGTATAGTTATAGGATATTACTCTGGTTGTGGTTATGAAGACCTATAAGGTTGATGATGTATCTATAGTCCTTATCGAGGGTGATATTACTGAGTTAGAAGCTGATGCTATTGTTAATGCTGCTAATCCGTATTTAGAGCATGGTGGTGGTGTTGCTTTAGCTATTGTTAGGAAGGGTGGGTATGTGATTCAGGAGGAGAGTAGAGAGTGGGTTAGGAGGTATGGTCCTGTACCTGTAGGTGGTGTAGCAGTTACTAGTGCTGGTAGGCTTAAAGCTAAATATGTAATCCATGCTGTAGGTCCTACCTACGGTGATCCTGAAGGTGATGTTAAGCTAGCTTCAACTATTAAGTCAGCACTTGATAAAGCTGAGGAACTTAATCTAAAATCTATAGCGTTCCCAGCAATCTCTACAGGAGTTTACGGCTACCCGTACAGGATAGCTGCTGAGGTCATGGCTAATACGTTAAAGAATTTCAGGTATAGGAATGTTAAGAATGTTATAGTCTGTCTCTACGGTAGTGTCGCGTATAAGGAGTTTGAGGAAGTGTTCGATAAGGTCTTCACTTCCTCCTCAACTTAAGTTTTTGAAGTAGTGGTATTTCCCTCAACTTCTCCTCACTTAAGTACTCCCAAAGAATCCCCTTAGGTCTAACCCTCATACCTAAAGACTTCAACACCTTAGTAGGTGTGTACATGTAATCTACTGTGAAGTCCCAAGGCTTTAACGGTATGTGTTGATTAACTACTTGAACATCATGTACTGTAGTTACTATAGGTACTTCAGGACTTAACTTACTGTACTCAATTAAGATCCCGTACTCAAGCTCTGAATAACCCTCACCCTTACCTAACCTCTCACCGTAGATACTAACAACTGTAGAACCAGCAACGACTAAGTCGACTTCAGGTATTTCCTCAGGTTCTACATACTTACCATACCTAAAAGCACCACTAATAGTTGAGGCTACAGAGTACAACGTAGGTGGTATCCTTTTAGGATCTAACAGTAGGAAACCCTTAGAAATCCTAGGTGTAGGCATGATCAAAATCTTACCAGACCTTAACACAGCCTCCCTAACAGACCTCTGTGGAGAGTCAGGATTAACCTTAACTACTTGAGCCTTCTTAAATAAGTCATCATTAACTAACCTCATAGCAGCTTCCTCAGCACCTACGAAGTTAGGGATCCTACCGAAGACAGGTCTTGGGAATCTAGCAATACCTCTCTCCTCCATAACCCTCCAAACACTATTCCTAAGCTCATCACGTATAGCATCATTACTCATAGCTATCATCTAAAGACCTACTAGTAAGAGTGTGGATATCATTTAAAATAGTTTGAAGGTTAAGATTTTAAAATATTAAATCGTTCTTAAGAACCTACTTCTTCTTTTTCTTTTCCTCCTTCTTAGCTTCAGGTTTAGCCTCCTTCTTTTCCTCCTTCTTCTCAGGCTTCTTACTCATAACATATTCCACCAAATGATAAAGGAGTAATTATTTATTTAAGCTTTTAAATTTTAGTGTATTGGGGTAATACCTTATTAACTTATTACTCAGTTAATCATAACTTGGGTTTATTTTTGAAGTACTTAATTAAAGATCTACCTTCAACTATTATGGAACTGTTCTTAGGTATTCTAAGGACTTCAGAAATAATATCACACTTAACTCTAAATAAGTGAAGTACTTTAAAGTTTAGTCCCCTCTCTAAGTAGGCTTCAGCATTAGCTATACCCTTAGATATTACGAATCCACTACTCACATACAGTATAGGTGGTAAATTCTTAGGAGTTTTAATCACTTCAACACCACTTAAGTTAATCCCCTCTAAAACTTCATCATAGGTTACATCAATCTCGTAACTCTCCTCACGTACTAATAAATTAACTTTAAACCCATTCTTAACTAACGCCTTAACTAATACTAAATCAACCTCAAACTCACCAGCATTATCTAAAGCTATGAAAACCTCATCACTATCAACCTCTCTGAACTCATTAATTACCGGTTTATCAAATATAACCTCACTTAATTCCTTAGGTTCATAACCTAGTACTGAGGTATCTATAGAGTTAGCAGCTGCTGAGAACTCTAAAGCTATGTTTAAATCCCAATTACTTCTAGAGACTATACCCTCAACTTCCTCAGCTATTTTTAAGGTCTTCCTACTTAACTCCTCCTTAACATGTTTGTACGGGTCTCTAGAATTTAATAGTGATTTTACGTAGTCGTAAGTAAGTGTGAATGCCTCAACCCCACCGTATCTAGAGATAGCATCAGCTAAGTATTTAAGTAGGTTAGGTAGTAAATCAGCTCTACTAAACGTTATTAAGTCCTTACATCTAGACATTATTAAACATAACTTACAGTAATCACTTACCCACATACTCATTCACTAACTCAGTAACTACTTTAAGATCCTCAATACTTACATCACCCATAACACCAATCCTTATCGATATATCCTTAATACTACCTACACCACTAGCTATAACGTAACCACACCCTCTTAACATATCTACTATCTCTTTAGCACTACTAGTATAGAATGCAGTTACAGTATAACTCTTACATGACGACTCAGCAACTGGTGTTAACCTTAAGTTACTGTATAGGTATTCAGCTCTAACTCTATGTATTTCATAGTAGTTCTCTAAACCCATACCTAATATGTAGTCTAACGAAGTACTCAACCCGTAAACCACGTTTATAGGTGGTGTATAAGGTGTCTCATAATCTTTAATTCTCTCTAAAAACTTACTTAAATTCATAGAACGTGGGACTGGATATTTAGCCCTAGGCTCAGTATTTATGAAGAGTATAGCTCCTCCTGGAGGTGCTAAGAATGCTTTATGAGAAGCTGTAGCTACTACATCAACATCACAACTAATAGGTTCTGCAGGTATTCCAGAAACACTATCAATTAATAATAAAGCACCTAACGAACTAGCTATATTACGTAGTTTATCTAAGTACCTATTAACACATCCAGCACCTGTCTCATTATGAACTAAAGCAATAGCTACTACATCACCTAACCTCTTACCTAAATCCTCAACCATATCTGGTGGAGGTACCTTACCAATACCTATACTTAACTTAAATACTTTAGCACCTCTAGATTCTAAAGATTCTATAAGCCTATCACCAAACTCACCGTAAGTTAACGCAATAACCTTCTCACCAGGATTTACGTAGTTATAAACCATAGTATCAACAGCTAAGGTACCAGTACCTGGGAGTATTATAGGAGTACCCGGAACAACCTTAGATAACTTCTCAAGAACATCTCTAAATACGTCCTTAAACTCTTGAAGTTTATGGAATAGTGGTTGCCTACCGAAAGCCTTAATAACTTCACTAGGTATCTGCACAGGACCTGGAGTTAATAACTTCATAACAACCCCTCAGACCTAAATATAAACACGTTAAATACATATAACATAAACACGTACTTCAGATCTTTAAAGACCTGAATACTGACCTATAGAGACCACCGTAGAATCATTAAATACTCACTTATAAATTTAACGCGTGCCTACTCTAGCTAGACCCAACTAAATTTAACGTAGTAAAACACTTAACTAACGTTAACACAATATATTTGTGGATGATTGATGTAGCCTGCACTGAGCTAGAGCTATGAAGATGCCCTCGATTAATGATAAATTACTTAGTTAGTTTCTCCTGAACAGATTTCACCTTATACTCCAACGTAATCTCCTTATCATACCTTAAATCTAATGAGATATCTACTAATACTCTAGGTATGTTTAAATTCCTTAACTTCTCATTAATTAAACTTATGAGTTTAGTAAGATCTTCAAATGAATTTAACTCAACACCTGTACCGAATGGTGTTATCTGATAATTAATACCTAAAGATGAGATTACCTTAACGACCTCAGCAACATAACTACTTAAACTAGCTGTAGGTGTTCCTATAGGTACTACTCTAATAAACGCAAGTACCTTCATTAAATCACCTAATTATTAATTAATTAAGATTTAAATAGCTAATCGTTAAATCTAATCAGTACTCCACCATATCATCATACTCAGCAAACCCTGCCCTCATCACTATCCAGAATATTTATTCATGTATTCAGGTATTAACAATTACTAACAATTTATTATATCAGAAACACGGGCTATCATCAGTTCTCAGACACAACCGTGCTCATCACTATAAAGTAAACTCGTTTTGAAACTTAATAAATGTGTTAGTTTTAAATTTCTTAATTATCTAAGTAGTTAGGGTCCTACGTATATGTATTTAGTTAATGTTGATGATATCTATTGTAATGATGTTGATCTTGATAAATTCTTAGATACATGTCGTGATATATTGAGAGTAGGGTATGTGAAGAAGACTATAGTTATAGATCCTAAGACTAATACGGCCATAGAGAATGTAGGGTTATGTTCAGTTCTTAAGGAATTAGGTGTTAGGTATTTACCAGTATCTTACGGATCTTCTGTTGAAGAAATTTCGTTACCATTAGAAGAATTAGGGTTCTTTGATGAGATAAAACCAAGTACTTATAGAGTCTTTAAGGATCCTGAGGAGTTACTCTATAAGAACTGGCCTACACCATTAGTTAGACTTAAGAATTCTTCTATAGGTAATAAAATTGCTTGGGCTAAACTTGAAGGTTTTAATCCGTGGAGCATGAGTATTAAGGATCGTGTAGGATGGTATATGTTTAAAAGAGCTTTAAGGAAGTTAGGTAGTGTACCTAAGTTATTAGTTGAATCTACATCAACTAATACTGGTATAGCTATAGCTGTAATGTGTAATTTACATGGTTCTAGGTTAAGAGCTTACATACCGTCAACTATATCATTGACGGGAGAGTTCTTACTTAAGATCTTCGGTGCAGATGTCATTAGGAGTTCTAAATCATTGACAGTAGAATTAATAGATGATGTGGAAGATATTGCTCGTAAGGATGGAGCTTTACACTTAAATCAATTCTATAATGACGATAACTTTAAGGTTCACTTAAGATATACTGCTAAGGAATTAGAGTTACAGCTTAAGGAGGTAGGTCTAGTACCTAAGACAATTTTTGGTGGTTTAGGTACTTCAGGACATATGTCAGCAATAACATTCTACTTTAAGAATAGGTTTAAGGATGTTAAAGTTTATGGGGTAGTACCTAAGGTAGGAACGACTATTCAAGGCATTAGAAGAGTTGAAACGGGTATGAAATGGGTTAATCATGTAGAATTAGACGGTATTATAGAGGTATCACTTGAAGATGCTATTAGAGGAGTTTTAGAGATTGTTAGGGAAGACGGTATTTTCGTAGGTTTAAGTAGTGGTGCAGTATATTATGCGTATAAGGAAATGGCTGAAAAAGATCTCATAGATGACGGTGATCACATACTAATAATGCCTGATATAGGGTTTAAATATGTGGAGGTGTTAATGAAGTACTCACACTTGATAAATAGTGGTTAGACTTATAACCTCACACTAATAATTACTGATGCGGTGATATCATTTGGAATGTCTGTGATAAGGACCTTAATAGATATTTTTGGTAGAGATAGATTATACCCTAACCTAGACTTAAAGAAGTTAGAACTTAAGACATGTGTAGTAGATATTTCTATGTTGTTTCCTCATGAGGATATTGATGAGGGCGGTCTAGAGTTAATAATCAATGATATTGTAGAGAACGGTATTATTAAGTACCCCATAGTAGTTGATGTTAGGACGTTCATAATACTTGATGGACATCACAGAGTAGAAGCATTAAGAAAACTCGGATATAATTACGTACCTGTATTCTTCGTAGACTATGCTAAAGAATATATTAATGTATATCCATTTAGGAAAGAATTACCAGTAAGTAAGGTCTCAGTAATTGAGAAAGTCTTTTTAAGTAAAGGAGTTTTTCCCTATAAGACAACTAGACATGTATATAAAGGATTCACAATATTACCTACCTTTATTAAGTCTGAATATCTGAAAGAACCTCATAAAACTTCTAAGACATTACTAATACCTTACATACTGTGTCTATGATACATAATCTAGAAATTTAAATTCGTAAATTACTAATTGATTAGGTATCACTTATGTCTTCATATTTAGAATTAATTGAGGAGATACCTCATCCATTAGCCTTAGTCCTAGCTGGAGATCCAGAAAGACCTAGAAAAAGAGGTGGGATGACTGCTGCTTGGATTTCTAGAGTTTCGTGGAATCCACCAATGATTACTGTATCGATAGCTCCTGAAAGGTATACGTATGAGTTAATTAAGGAGTTTAAAGCATTTACAATTAATTTAGTATCTAAAGAACTTAATGATTTAGCTATGAATGTATTTGGTGTATTAAGTGGTAAAGATGTTGATAAATTTGAAGTAGCTAAGATAAAACCTCATAAAGCTAAAAAAGTCTTAGCACCTATAATTCCATCATCACCACTTATACTAGAGTGTGAGTATGTTAATGAGTTTACTGTAGGTGATCACATGGTAGTTATAGGGAAGGTTATAGATGTATATAAAGGTTCTAATACATTACCATTAGTTTACTATAAAGGTACTGTAGCTGAAATTAAATCTTAAGATAATTACTTATTAACAATAAAATATTTAAGTATTTTAAAATATTTGTAGTACTATCGTTAAGGTTATAATTATTTGCAGATTATGTTGTATGGGTGTTTTATGATTAAGTATAGGATGAAAGTATGTAGTGTTGCTAAGATAAGAAAAATTGATGAATTAGCTAGTAAGGAATTCGGTATTGACTTATCATTACTTATGGAGAATGCTGGAGATGCTATTTACTCATTAATAGTTAATGAGTTGGGCATTAATAAGAGATTCATAGTTATTGCTGGTACAGGTAATAATGGTGGTGATGCTCTAGTAGTTGCTAGGAGATTATTTAGTTGTGGTAGTTATGTTGAGGTATTCATAGTTGGTGATCCATCTAAATATCCAGAACCTGCTAAGAAGAATTATGAATTAGTAATTAGGTTAGGTATTCCTATTAAGGTAATTAAGGATGTAAATGATTTAAAGTATTTAGAAGAGTCTTTAAGGAAATGTGATGTTATTGTAGTTGGTTTAATAGGTATTGGATTAAGAGGTGATGTAACTGGTATTTATAGAGATGTTATAGAAATTATCAATAACTCTAATAAGGTAGTAATAAGTGTTGATATTCCATCAGGTATTAATGGTGATAATGGTAGGGTATGCGGTATTGCTGTTAAGTCGACATATACAGTAACTTTCGGGATGCCTAAATACGGTAATATACTCTACCCAGGCTACTACTACTGCGGTAAGCTTTATGTGTCGAGGCTATCATACCCACCTAAACTCTACGAGTCTGAGGAGATTACAGTGGAGTTAAACGTACCTATACCACCACCTGAGAGAGTTAGGTGGGGCCATAAGGGAGTATTCGGTAAGTTCTTAACTGTCTCAGGTGCTCGTTATTACTATGGAGCACCTTATTACGTAGCATACTCATTCTTAAAGGCTGGTGGTGGTTACTCTAGATTAGCAGCTCCTAAATCCATAATCCCGTACATAGCGTCTAGATGTAGTGAGGTGGTTTACATACCTCTAGAAGAGACTTCAGAGGGTAGTATAGCTAGGGGTAATTACGAGTACATATTAAAGATTATAGATATGTATGATGTAGATATAGTTGCTTTAGGTTCTGGAGTATCACTTAATGAGGAAACTCAAGAACTTATGAGGGATTTAGTAGGGTCTATAGGTAAGCCAGTGATAATTGATGGTGATGGGATTACAGCTATCTCTAAAGATTTAAATGTTGTTAAGAGTAGGAAGGCATCTACTGTGATAACACCTCATCTAGTAGAGTTTAGTAGGCTAACTAACTTAAGTATTAAGGATATTTCAGAAGACCCTGTAAGGATTTTAAGGAAGTTCTGTAAGGATTTAAACTCCTATATAGTGCTTAAGGGTGCTCACACACTCATAGGATTCCCTAACGGCTACGTATACGTAAATATGACTGGTAATCCTGGTATGGCTAAGGCTGGTTCAGGTGATGTACTTACAGGTACTATAGCTGCTATGTACGGTATTGGTTATAGGGATGTAGGTGATGCTGTGAGGATGGGGGTCTTAATTCATGGGTTAGCAGGTGATCTAGCTTCTGAGGAGTTAGGTGAGGATGGTATAACACCTGACGATATCATGAACTACTTACCTAAAGCTATGAAGGTGTTGAGGGAGGATTTAGACTTAATAATTAGTAGGTATATGCCTAAGGTGTTATGAGGTATTTATCATGAGTATTGAGCAAGCACGTTGGTTAGCTGTTCGTGAAGCACTTAACTATATACAGGATGCTGAAGTCGTAGGTGTAGGTACTGGGTCGACTATGGAGAAATTCATAGAATTACTAGGTAGTTTAAGAGAGTCACTAAGCAGTAAGTACTTCCTAGCATCATCTCTAGCTACTTCATTAAAGTTGAGGGAGTTAGGTCTTAAGGTAATTGACTTTAATTCTGTAGACTTAGTAGATGTTTATGTGGATAGTGCTGATAAGGTAGATACTAATTTAAACTTAATTAAAGGTGGTGGTGCAGCATTAACTCTTGAGAAGATACTTACCTATTACTCTAAATTTAATGTCTTCGTAGTTGATTTTAGTAAGTTAGTTGATGACCTACATAACGAGTTCGTACCAGTAGATGTATTACCACAATCACTTACACTACTAACACATTATTTAAGGAGGTTAGGTTACGAGTTCAGTATTAGGTATAGTAGTAGAGGTAGGTACGGACCAGTACTCTCAGATGTAGGTGGTGTTATAGTTGATGTTAAATTACCACCTAATGAAGACTTAGTAAGTTTTGAGAGGAGGATTAAGTCATTACCAGGTGTTATTGAGGTAGGACTCTTCATAGGTCTTACGAATATCTTAATTATTGGTTATGAAGATAGGGTTGAGAAGTTAAGAGGGTATAGACTCTACACCATGTACAGTAGCTCCCGGACCACCTAAGGATGTCTTCAGCGTCAACCCTCCAGATAACTTCATAGCAACTTCAACACGTTCTTGATTTCCTGGTGCTAAAGCAATTACACACCCACCACCACCAGCTCCAGTTATCTTAGAACCTAAAGCACCTGCAGCCCTCGCAGCATATATTAAATCACTTAACCTCTTATTACAGACTCCTAAAGAGTCTAGAAGTCCTTGATTAATATTCATTAACTCACCAAGTAGGTTTAAATCATTATCTATTAACGCCTTCTCAGCCTCAATAACTATTAACCCTATAGTCCTCATAATATTCTCTACAATATCTGGGTACCTATCCCTTAAATTCTTAACCTTAAGTACTAAGTCTTTAGTCTTCGCTTCCCTCTCAACATAACCTATAACTATCGGTAAGTCACAACTCTTTAATATCTCCTTAATCTCGTAATTCCCACCATCTAATAACTTAATCTTTAAAACACCTCCGAATGTGGTTATTGAGGTATCCATAGGTGATGCTAGGCCTTGAACAGTCTTCTCAACTTCCCAACTTAACCTAGCGATTTCCTTCCTATCTAACTCATAACCTAATACCCTACTATACGCCAATACAGTAGCTACTGTAACAGCTGCTGAAGTCCCTAAACCAGCACCTACAGGCATTTCAGACCTAACGAATATGTTAACACCTCTAAACATGTTTAAATACTTAGAAACTACTTCAATAGCTGTCTTAAGGTATGAGATAGCTGAGAGTGCTTTACCGTAGTCAGTCTCAACAACTAACTCATCACCAGAGAAAGTAACTGTAACACCAGGTACTTGAAGGTCTGAAGCAACTATCCTTACGTTATTATCACTTCTTAACTCAACAGTTACGTAAACCCTCCTACCTATAGAAGCAACTAACGCAGGCTCACCGTAAACTACAGCATGCTCACCGAATAAAGTGACCTTACCTGGAGCTGATGCAGTAACCTTCTTAACACTCAAGTAAAGTCCCAATAACATGTAAGTAATCTATCGTAATAAGTTTTAAATTAAGACCTAGTTTTTATAACTATTACAGAGATCTTACCTAGGATGAATATGAAGTTATCCTCATTAGGTGAGAGGGTAGTAGTAGATAATATACTTAAGATTATAAGTAGGGTATTCCCTGAAGGTCAGTTACCATTAGGTGATGATGCAGCAGCCTTTAAATTAGGTGATTCCTGGATCATCTTAAAGATTGACGGTTCATCAGCTAGTATGTCTAAGTATGAATTTATGAGTTGGTATGACTTTGGTTGGAGAGTTACAGTAGCTGCAGTTACTGATGTTGTGGTTAAGGGGGGTCGTCCATTAGGTGTTGTATCATCTATAGGTATTCCTAAGGATATGGATGAGAGTGTAGTGTATGAGATTGTAGGTGGTATTACAGACTTAACATCAAGTATTAACTCGTACGTATTAGGTGGGGAT
The DNA here is from genome assembly GCA_964655125.1 of uncultured Desulfurococcaceae archaeon. Taxonomy (GTDB): domain Archaea; phylum Thermoproteota; class Thermoprotei_A; order Sulfolobales; family NBVN01; genus CAZZLT01. The sequence goes on from CAZZLT010000031.1 coordinate 20,656, forward strand.
ATTAATGAATCTGTAAGTGATGTATGGGTTGATGTAGCTGTAGTAGGTGTTACTAGTAGGTTAGTACCTGCGTTAGGCCTTAAACCAGGTGATGAGTTATTAGTAGATGGGTGTTTAGGTTTATCAGCTATACCATACATAATATACCTTAATAAGTTAGACCCTACACCATGGAGTGATCTCTTAATGAAGGTGTGGAGGGTTAAACCACCGGTTGAGTTCTTAAGTATATCTGATAAGGTTAGAGTAGCTACTGATATTAGTGATGGTTTAACATCAGTGAATAGGTTGTTAGAGTTAAATAATGTCGGTTTATTAATTGATGAGATACCCTTATGTGATGAATGTTTAGAATTTGCTAAGGAGGTTAGAGTAGATGTTAAGGACTTCATGAGATACTTAGGTGAGGAGTTTAGGATTGTATTCACGGTAGGTGAGGGTGGGTTAAGCAGTAATTACATACGTTTAGGGACTGTAGTAAGTGGTAGTGGTATAGTAGTAAGTGGTGAGAGAGTAGGTTTTGGTTGGGAGTACTTTAAGGGTTTCCACTAAAACGTATTTTAGACTTTAAGTAATGATTGATATGGTGGGAGTATCCCCTTATTAAGACCTCGTAGGAAGTTCCAGTTTAAGGTTTCAGATATAATGAGTAAGAATCCAATCACAGCCCACTACACAGCAAAGATACGTGAAGTAGCTAATTTAATGTATCAGAACGGTGTAGGTAGTGTTATGATTGTAGATGATGGAGGTGTGTTGATAGGTATAGTTACTGAGAGGGATTTAGTTAAGGCAGTAGCTACTGGTAAAGTAGCTGATGATAAGGAAGTCCAAACCATAATGACTAGGAATCCAGTAACTATAAGTCCTGATGCATCAGCTCATGATGCTTTAAAGAAGATGAGGGAGTATAACGTTAGACACTTACCAGTAATTGATAAGAATGGTAAGCCTTTAGGTATGGTTTCAGTAAGAGACTTACTAGACGCTATACTAACATTCATAGAGGTTTTCATCTAATTACAACGGACATCGAGTGATATCGTGTGAGTATGGGCAGTGAGCACATGTTGGTGAGTTACCCCAACAATCATGTATATTACTGACTGTGTATGTACAGTAAGTTACTAATGTACAGTCAAGACATGATGGTTGTGTAAAGAATGTAGCTCTAAACCTAAAACGTATGTATTCAGGTTTTCTCCAAATATCAATTAATTTCTCCTCCCTTAAATCACCGAATTTTACAGCATATACATACCTATCAACACCTGAGAACGTATACCTCCAATTATGTGCGTAGTGGATACATGTGGTTACATAACCATCCCATCTAATGAAGAGAGCTCTATTACTTATGAAGGGACATAACCTCTCAGTACTCGGTCTACTCTTAGGTAATGATATCTGACCTCCAACAGCTAATACCTCCTTAGATAGTTTATCGAATACCTCAGTAAGTTTAGTGATTAATTCATTGTTACCGTATATAGTTATAGCTTCCTCATAATCTCTAGATAGAGGTATTGTGTGTGAGAGGACTACTCTGTTAAAACCTAAATTCCTAGCATATAAAGGTATTTTAATGATGTCGTTGAAGTTTATGGCGTTCATAGTAAACCATAAAGTTAAAGTAGGTTTTACACCGTAACCTCTTAAGTAGTTAATCCTTAACAACCCCTTAACAACATCACTTAACATACCACCAACACGTATACTCTCATACACATCAGTTTCTACAGAATCTATACTTACTACAATCTCATCAACATCTAACCTATAGAGGTCATCAGCATACCTACTTAGTAAAGACCCGTTAGTATTTAAGACTGTATAAACACCTAAGTCCTTAACCTCCTTCAAGAAATTAATAATTTCCGGATGTGTTAGAGGTTCCCCCCAACCACTAAATACTACTTTCTTAACATCAATACTACCTAACTCATTAATTACCTTATTAAATACCTCCTTACTCATAACACCTAAAGACTCGTTAAACATATTATTTCGGAAGCAGTGGATACATGAATAATTACATAATGTAGTTACCTCAATCATAACTTCCTTAGGTTTAGAATCTTCAGTAGATGAAATCTCCCACTCACTATAACGTAACTTTAACACCACATAAAACACCTGAAGATTAATGTAGAAGTAGTTTAAATTTAATTTGTAAAAAAGATTATTTAATTATTAACTAGGTAGTAAGCCTTCTTCCTCAAGTCTATCAGCAAGCCATTTAAGTCCTAATTCCTCTAGCTTAGCTCTTGTAGGTCTACCCTTAACCCAACCTCTAACTTCGTAGTATTCTTTAAGCATCTCACCTAACCTAACTACATGACCTTTTACAGGTCCTTCAGGCATTGGCTCTTCTAATAATCTCTTAGGTAATGTATCGTATTCCTCACCATCACCGAAGCTTAATATGTTGAAGACTCTCTCAGCGTTATAGATCCTCTCACCAATAGTCTCTACCTCCTTAGGCGTTACGTCCCAACCAACTATAGCATTTAAGAATCCTGTGAAGTCTTCAGTCCATAGGGCGAAGGTATCGAACTTACATACTACTAAGCTATCAACTACTGCGAATACATCCTGGAAGTGCTTAACCAGAGGTCCCTTACCCTTAGTCTCAAACCTATCAACTAGTTTGGGAACTCCCAATATCTCCGGGGATATCAAATATGCTCGTAGGTGGCAACCACCCCTATTGCTAGTGGCGTATGCCAGTCCATGACCTTGAGCACCTCTAGGATCGTATGCAGGTAGTTCCTGACCTCTAACAACCATAGCTAATTCAGGGGCTCCATACTTCTCAGCAAGTCTCTTAGCACCCTCAGCTAAGTCACAACCAATTCCAGACCTGTAGGCAGTCCTCCAAACAAGTTCTACTAATGTCTCACCATTACCCCATTCAACCTTCAAACCCCTCAGTAAGTCCTTAGGTACTTTACCAAGTTCTACTAACTCCATTAGAGTACCTATTACATGACCCATCGATATAGCGTCAAGTCCTAATTCATTAGTTAGGAAGTGTGCTTTAGATACAGCGGCTAAGTCTGAAGTACCTGTCTGAGCACCGAAAGACCAAACAGTCTCGTACTCAGGACCTCCACCCTCACCAGTAAATGGCGGCTTGCTTATCCTCGAATACCTAGCACAACCTATCGGGCAACCCCAACATATCTCCTTCTTCTGCTCCTCCCAATCAAGTATAGTAGCTGCTATAGTCTCACCACTCGTCGCACCTGCTTCAGGGAAGAATCCAGTCCTAAAGTTCCTAGTTGGGTATATACCGGCGTTATTGATTATGTTAACAAGTACTGCTGTTCCGTATTTAGGTAATGCCTCACTAGTTACTGGACTTTCTCTAACCTTCTTCATAGCTTCTTTAGCAACTTCAGTGAATTTCTCCTGATTAGCTATTTTAGGTTTCTCCTTACCGTAAACAGCTATGGCTTTAACCTTCTTAGAACCCCACACAGCTCCATGTCCACCCCTACCCGCAGCTCTAGACTTATCGTTAATTATACATGCGATCCTAGCTAAGTTCTCACCTGCAGGACCTATACAAGCTACTTTAATCTCTTTAGCCTCAGACTTACCTACCTCAGTACTTAACTCCTCAACTATAGCATCAGTAACTGCATGTGTGTCCATACCCCATAAGTGGTGTGCATCTCTAATCTCTACCTTACCGTCATGAACCCATAAATATACAGGTCTTTCAGAAACATCCTCAAGAACTATACCGTCAAACCCAGCAAACTTTAAATACGGACCGAACTTACCACCAGAATGTGCGTCATGGATAGTATCAGTTAATGGTGATTTAGTTACTGAACACCACCTACCAGATGCTGGAACACCAGCAACACCTGTTAAGGGTCCGGTCATCACGTAAGCCTTATTTGAAGGACCTAAAGGATCTGCTTTAGGTGGTATTTCCTTAAGAGCTAGGTAAACACCTAAACCCCTACCACCAATCCACCTCCTAAGTACAGACTCACATAATGACTCATGAATAACTTTACAACTCCATAAGTTAACTCTAGCTAACTTACCCATATAACCTCCAAGCATAAGAACACCTTCATTAATGAATTCCTTAAGGAGGTAATAAGAATTGATGATTAATTAATTAATTACACTATGAATGATTTAAGTCTAATATAACAATTGTAAGGTTTTAAATTAAAATTAAGACTTAATGATGTTTACCCCATTAACACTATCTAAGTTTAAGATTAGATCACAATTAACTATGTTACTTATTAAGTCTACACATTCGTAAGTATCCCTAATGAGTTTAACTATTACTTCATATGTAGGTAATGGGATCTTAATATTATGATTATCTGCTTCAGAAATTAATATCTTAATGAATTCATTTATTGATGTACCTTTAGGTACTACTAACCTAACATTACTAGTTAACTCATTATATATCTTAACAGTCCTTAAAGACTTCTCAAACACCTTCCTAGCAGACCTCAGTAGCGAGTACACATTAGATTTTGATACACCTAAAATACGTGCTATATCCTCAACACTTAGCCCCTGAGCCCTAAGTCTAAGTACAGTTATCTGTTTCTCAGTAAGGAACGTGTCTAGACTACCACCAGCTACTGGAGGGAATATAGATACCTTATCATTATCCCTTAATACAGCTTTCAACCCACCTCTAAACTGAGCATGTATACCGTTAATAAATACTAAGTAATTCTCTAGTAAATTACTTAAATCACCACCTAAATCATTAATTAGTAAATCGTATAAGTCCTTAACAGACCTCAGTAAATCCTCTAAGGTAACCTCATCACCACTAAACTCAATAGATTTTAAAGACCATCCCAACCTATCCCGTAAAGTAGCGAATACCTCAACTAAAACCCTCATAAAGATACCATAAAAATAATCCTAAACACATTATTAAACTTAAGATATT
>CAZZLT010000032.1:0-29276 GCA_964655125.1 uncultured Desulfurococcaceae archaeon
CATGCAGGACATGTAGTAATAACAACATCAAAACCTTCTAAAACCTTCAAAGCCTTACCAACCTGACTCTTATAACCATCAACATCACCAGCCAAGTACAGAGGCCAACCACAACAAGGCTCAGAATCAAGAACAGCAACATCAGAGTTAGTTAGAGATTTAATTAAGTTGTATGCGTTAGCTGATGTTTCAGGACCTCTAATTGCTGATGTACATCCAGCCCAGTAAACTACCTTACCCTTAGTAGGTGGTTTCTCAGGTAGGTAGTCAAGCCACATAGTCTTAATAGAAGGATCTACATTGTATGGGTTATTATTGTTATTTATACTAGCCGTTACTAACTTAATCTCTTCTGGTGTTAGTCCTGAGGATGTTAGGTAATCCCTACTAGCTATGTATAAGTCTGTAAGTTTTAACGCTGCTATACACTTAACTTCACAGAAACCACATAATGTGCAGTAGACCCTACTACCTAATCCTTTACTAGGTCTTAACTCATTAAATACTAAACCTCTAATCTGTAGTAACCTACCTCTAGGTCCGTAAGTCTCGACATAATCACTAACTTTAAGTACTGGACATACTGGTGTACAGAAACCGCATTGCTTACAGTAATCTATGAACTTACTTGAGTCTTTCTTTAAGTTTTCTAAAGTGTATGCCATACAGACCACCTAATCAACTAGTTTTCCAGGATTCATAATTCCTTTAGGATCGAATATCTTTTTAATCTGCTTCATATACTCTAGAATAACTTCACTACGTCTAGCTCTTAACTCCTTAATTAGTAAGTCCTTCCTCTCAATACCTACACCGTGTTCACCAGATATAGTACCTCCTAACTCTATAGAGTAACCCTCAATCTCAACTAATGCTGGTCTAGCCTTACTCCACCACTCATCCCTAGATTCAAGACCTACTAATGGGTGTAGATTACCATCACCTGCATGACCTATCAAACCTATAGTTATACCGTACTTAGCTGATACCTCCCTAACCTTCTTAACAACTGCTGGTAGTGCTGATAGAGGTACTGATAAGTCACCCATGAATGAGAATGGGAATGCAGCTGCGAATGTTGGGTATGCCTGCTTACGTACAGTGTATAGCTTAGCCATCTCATCAGGATCTGTAGTGAATTGAACTAATGTAGCACCTGAAGCCTTAAGTACTTCAGCAACTTCACTTAGTAAGCTATTAAGTACTTCCTTAGGCGCATCTATATCAACTATAACCATATTCTTCTCAGGGAAGTTAAGTCCTTTAACCTTATTAGCAAGCTTAACTACAATATCATCCATAAACTCTATAATTAACGGTGTGAAACCCCTCCTCCTAATCTCGTAAACACCTTTAGCAGCATCCTCAACATTATCGAAGTAAGCAACTACCCTACCTACAGACTTAGGTGCTGGTACTATCTTAAACCAACCCCTAGTAATAACTCCTAAAGTACCTTCAGAACCTATGAATAAGTGCATTAAGTCATAACCAGTAGCTTGCTTATATACAGGACCTCCTAAAGTGATTACCTGACCTCCAGGTAGTACAACCTCAATACCTAACGTTATATGTCTCATAGTACCGTATCTAGCACCTCTCATACCACCAGCATCCATAGCTAAAGCACCGCCGATAGTAGCTGCTTCAGCACTTGCAGGATCTACTGGGAACATAAAACCATACTTCCTACACTCCCTATCAACTTCATCTACGTAAGCACCTGCTTCAGCCTCAACAATACCGTTAGCAACATCAACTCTAATCTTCCTCATAGGTCTTAAATCAAGTACTATAGACCCTTTAACAGGTGTTGAAGCACCTATAACACTAGTCCCACTACCCCTAGGAACTACTGGGATTACGTAGTCGTTAGCAATCTTAAGAACCTTAACAACATCTTCAGTAGACTTAACCTTAACTATAGCTAGTGGTTCCTCCCTAACAACAGCATATGCTGTGAAGCTATAAACGTATAACTCCTCAGGATCTGTAATGACGTTCTCAGAACCTACTGCCTCCTTAAGTTTAGATATAACCTCCTCAACCCCCATACAAGCCCCAGTAAATAACATTAAACTAAGATTTTTAAATGTTAATTAAGTAGAATTCATTAGTTGGAATTTTATAATTAGTTCATGATATTTATTATTGTCCGACATTTAAATTACTAAATAGTTTATTAATTAAACTAATTAACTAGTTTATTTTATTAGTAAATAACTATAACTTAATATTAAATAAGACTTAATAATGTTGTCATCAAAACTATCATACCTACGAGTATTTGTAGTGATGTTAATGTTAACGTAACTTTAACTTCTGTAGGTTTTATACCTGATTTCTCTAGTATTACTATTGCTAGATGTGTTAGACTATATATCTTATCGTATGGTTGTTTTAGAGTTCCGTCATTTTTAGGTATTCCGAAGTTCTCCTTATAGATACCGTCCTTAACACCTCTAATAAACAGTATGAACTCTATGAAGTATAACGTGTATAGTAACACCCCGAACTTCTCCATATTCCCTAGAATAACTAATGATGCATAGTAAGCACCTACAGCATAAGTTAAAGTGTTTCCTGGGAATACCTTAGCAGGGTACCAATTAAATCTTAGGAATACTGCTAATGCTGATGCCATAATTAATGAACACTCAAATACTAGGTCAATACCTTTAACGTATGAGAATATAGCTGTGAATAACATCAGTGTTAAACCCATACTAGCTTCTAATCCGTTATACCCAGCAATCATGTTGAAGGCGTTAGCAGCTCCTAAAACACCTATAGGTACTAGAACTAACGGGTATAGGATTCCGAAGTCAACTACACCTACTAATGGTATTGAAACTGTTGATACTCCAGCCTTAATAACTATCAGGGGTAGTGATATAGGTGCTATGAATAATACCCTAACCCATATAGGTAAACCCTTCTTCCAACCAAGTATATCATCTATAAAACCTAATAATGAAGTTAGTAGGAGTAGTGATGTTAATGCGAAGAACTCATCATTGTAAATAACCTCATTACTTAAGTACCTACGGAGTGTTGCTAATGAGTAGATCCCGAATGTACAGCTAATAACAACCCATAGACCACCACCTTCAGCAACCCTAACATCACCTAACTTATTCATATCCTTACCAACAAAACCTCTACTAAAAGCAATTCTAACCCATATAGGGACTATAATCAGTATCAATGAAGTAGTTACTACTACTGAGGTTAGCAAGTATAGTATGTTTGCCAACACCACCACCAAGTACTAATATGTAGTTCACCCCTCAACAACTTAAATACCTGAGTTAGGGTTTAAAACTCAGTTAATTAATTATTAAGACGTTATTATTTAACCTAACTAATTCAGTGAATTGTGATGTGATGTAGATTACGTATGGTGAGTTATTGAATCTGTAGATTACCTTAATACCTGATGTAGTAGGTGTTGTAGTTACTTGAGTATCTGCTAACGGTACGTATATCCCGAATCTTAAGTAGTAAGAACCTGATGGGTATAGGACATCACCACGTATGTATAGTTTAGTTATCGATCCGCTTAGGTAGGATGTGAAGTATATCCTCCAGTAGTGATAACAACTCCATGAACTCCAACAGTAGTAGTAATCCCTACTAATGTTTTGATTTAAGTTTAGTGTTGTATATCCTTGAACTAATGAGTTTATATAGTATGTGAAGTTATACACCCCACTACTAGGTAATCCATTAACTACTATTAAATCACCTGAATACCAAGTCTCACTACCTGCTTCGAAGTACTCATGATCTCTTAATACAGCCTTACTCAACTCTAAAGTTATTGAGTCATTAACTACGTAGTTTGAGTAGCCTAGGTGTTGATTCCTTAAATACTCTAGGACTGGGTTATAGTTATTCTGTGTTAGATTTACACTTACTCTAGTCTGAGGTATTAATGAGTATGGAGCTAACCTATACCTAATCACGTAAGTACCACTTTCTGAAGGTATGAATACTACTGGGTAGTCTATAACTGATGTGTAGAGGTTTGTAGGTCTGTACAACTGTACTTTAACACCTGATGGTGTGGTAACCTCAGGTATGACGTTATTAGATGCTGGTATGAACACGTACTTACCCACCTCATCACTACTTAAGTTGAACTTTATATCATACCCATGTATAAACGTAGTTAGTTTAAGACTTACACTACTAGTTGATGCATACCTAAAACCTATCAAGACTAAAGCCCTACTCAGACCTAATGAGTTAAGCACTGATCTTAAGTCTAAACTTAATGAAGTATCTAACGTACTACCTGAGGATAAAGTCCCACCCTGAACACTACCTTCCCATACATAGTATGGCTTAGTAATTAAGTACCTAATAACTGCTTCTAGAGTTGGGTTTACCTGGTAAGGTATTATGAGACTACCTCTAATGAAGTCTTCAGGACTTACTACATAAGCTACAGGTCTTAAATACAGTGTTGTCCAACTACCTAAGTTCTTAACCGTAAAAGTAAACGTTAACGTACTACTATTAACTGATACTATCAACGGGTATAACCACCAACCAACTACACCAGCCATTATAGTCTCATAACTTATGTACCAACCAGATGTTGAGCCTGAGACTAACTCATACCATTTAGTATATACGTTATGTTCTGAAGTCAATACGTAGTAACCCATACCTAAGTAACTTACTGATGTTGAACCGTTACCGAAGACCATACCGACCTTATTAGGATGGCTTCGAGGGTCTGTGTATAAGTACCAACTACCCTTAGATACAGTATGCGTATCTGAAGTGATTAACGTATAACCTACTGGTAAGTAATTAGATTCAGGGTCTGACGGTAGTCCAGGTATTGGGTTATTCATGAATGAGTTTAGATCTTTTAGAATACCTACGTAGAGTATAGGTCTTAAATATGTAGTGTTTAGGAGGTCTAGAGAGTCTCTAATAAAGTTATTATTTGTTGAGTTATTTAATGAGTTATTATCAACTATGAAGTACTTACCATTATCTAATAATATTATTAAGTACCCACTACTTAGTAAGTTATTCATTAATTCCTTACTAAGTATTAACTCACGTGTAGTGTTGATAGTTAAATTACTTAGTAAGTTATTAACACCTAAGTTACTTATACTTAAAACTGATAATACCTTAATCGGTGGGTTATTACTCCTGATGTAGAGTCCTTCATCACTGAATTCTAGGTATACGTCCTTAACTGAGTTACTTAACCTACTCACTAATTCGTAACTCATCTTACTCATCTGTGTAGGTACTTTACGTAATTCTAACGATACGTAAGTTAGTGTTGATGTAAGTGTTAACAGTATTATTATCGCAGCTGTTAGACTAGATAGTGAACCCCTCATGAAATCACCTTAAGATTACGTTATTAGGTCTTAAGATGAAATCCTCAAAAACTATTAGTAACTCATTAGTTAATCCTGTACCTACATCTACAGTAATTACTTCTTTAGACCCTATAGATAGTTCGTAGAGTTTCACACTACCGTTCATAATTAAGAACTTCCTACTACTTAAGTCGTGGTTAGCTATGATTAAGTAATTCCTACCCCTATACGTTATTAGTAGTACTGTCGGTACTTCCTTAACATCATCAACACTTACTTCGAATGAGTTCTTCATACCTGTGTATAGGGTTAGGAATACTCCTGAGAAACTAATAACTACTAACGTAAGCATTATATCTACGTATAAATCACTAATACCTCTAACTAAACCCATTAAACCCCTAAGTAATTAAATACTTAAAAAACGTTATGTTTTAAGCTTACGTGATAAGTTAACTATTAAGTCAAAGTATTTTAATGCTTCCCTAATATAATTCTCATCAATAACTCCGTGAGGTGTTGGAGTTTCTAAGATCCTCTTAGGTATCCTAACATTTAATACGTTAAAACCTTCTGAATACTTAATCAATTGTTTCTCAACCCATATATCCCTACCTAACCTCTTGAGTTCTTCAGTACTTACTGACTTACCTAGAGGTTTAAGACATTTCTCAACGATTTCAGGCTTATATATACCTCTAGCGAAGAAGCATACTACTAGGCTTGAGAGTACCTGCCTCCAAGACTCCTCCTCAACAATCTTCTCAATAGCTTCCTGAGGTGTTGGTAGTGGTTTCTTACTAGCTATTAACTCCTGATCTATAGAGTAAGCACTTGAGTCTAGATGACTATGTCTAGAACCTACTATTAACGACATAACGAATAACGGTCCTGTATGATATCCAGCAGGTTCAACCTTATTAAAAGCTAATGCGTAGTCTAGACCTCCGTACTTCTTAGCAGCTTCTTCAACACCTAAGGCTAAGGTCTTGTAGAAGTCGTTAGGTTGAATAACTATATTCCTAACGACTTTAATATATGATTCGTAATCACCCCAACTAATCTTAGTAAGTAATTCCTTCTCACTTATTAACCCATTAACATATGCTTCAGTAGCCCAAGCAAGTACAACACCTGTTGATATAGCGTCTAAGCCTTCCTCCTCAACAACATCTAATAACTTTAGGAATCCCTCCCTACTACCAATACCTAAGTTTGTTGCTAATGCATACAGTGGTTCGTAGTCGTATGATATGAACTTAATCTTGTAGAAGTAGGGTTCTTCTGGGTAAGGCTCCCTAAGTGCTGCTATATGTACACATGCTGTTGGACAACCAGCACATGCTACCCTCCTAGCTAGTACTGTCTCAGCTAACTTCTCACCACTTACTTCCTCAGCTAGTTCGAAGGTACTGGAGCTGAAGTTCCTAGTAGGTAATGCCTTAATACTGTTTAGAGTTAATACGTTAGCTGCGGTGCCTAAGTCATGGTATTTCTTCATAGCTGGTGACTTAACAGCTAATCCGTAGATCTCATCATATACAGCTCTATACGTAGGTATATCAGGTACTTTAAACCCTCTACGACCTACTATAACTACAGCCTTCAACTTCTTAGAACCCATAACAGCTCCTAAACCTAACCTACCGAAGTGTCTGTACGTCTCAGTAACTACTGAAGCATACCTAACTAACCTCTCACCAGCCCTACCAATCCTCATAATAGTCCTATGTCCAGGTCCTGAAGTCACCTCCCTTAAAATCCTACCTACAGTCTCAGTACTCCTCATACCCCATAAAGTAGCTCCATCCCTAAACCTAACTCTATCATCCTCAATAACTAGGTATATAGGCCTATCACTAACACCTTTAATAACTATAGCTCCATAACCAGCAAATCTAATAGCTAGTGCTGACCTACCACCAGCATGACTCTCAGCGAAGTAACCGTTTAGAGGTGATTTAAATACTGCTACAGTCTTAGAAGCTAGTGGGTAGAGACCTGTTAGAGGTCCTACAGCAAATATAACTACGTTTTCAGGACTTAAAGGATCTGTATTCCTCGGTACCTCCTCCCTATATAGTTGAGTAGCTACTCCAATACCACCTAACCACTTACTGAATAAGTCCTCTCTAGACTCAACCCAGTAAGTCTTCCTAGTAAGGTCTATGTAGAGTACGTTTGAGAGTGATTTAAACCAATCCATTAAAACACCTCCTCAAGAGCTAATACGTTATGTGGGCAGTAATTAACACAGAACCCACAGTGAACACATATTACAGGCTTACCTACCTCATAATCCCACATAACAGCACCTATATCACAAGCATCCCTACATAAACCACAACCAATACACTTACTCATATCTAGTATAACCCCACCACCATCCCTAACCCTAAGTGCGTTAGTCGGGCATACCCTAGCACATGGAGGGTCTTTACAAGCCCTACAAACAATTATTGTAAAACCCCTCTCAAAACCACCAGCACTCCTAACCCACACAGCAGACTTACTATGACCTACAACACCAAACCTCCTACTACATGCTAACATACATAACTGACAACCAACACATTTATTAACATCAACAACTACTAAACGCTTCACTAAAACACCTAATAACATTATCATCAACACTTATTAAATTTTTACTATTAGTATGGTTGGGTAAAAATATTGCAAAAATAGATTTAGTTTGATTTTAGAATATTTTAATACCTAATAACCTACCTAGTATGAATACTGTTACGAACCAGAACCAACACAGTATTGCATATGTGTACAGGAATACCCAGTAATACCATCTCAGCCTTAACTCCTTAGGTAACTTCCTCTCAAGTATATGTAGTAGTATCACTCCATAACCTCCGAAGTTAGCTATGTTAGCTGATAGTAGTAGGATTATTAACGGTGGTGCTTGCCATATAGCCCACATAGCGAAAGCTATGTAGACAGCCATGAATGGGTAGTAAATCCTCCTGATATCACCTTTAGCCCACTTCCTAACACCTTCAGAAGTACTCCATATGAGGTCTGTAAAGTTCCTAGTTAATGTATCCATAATCTGTAGTTGAGTACCCCAAAGCACTATAAGGCCTATAAATGATATGAAGTAGTAGCCTATAGGTCCCCATAAAGTTCTGAAGTTCTCAGCTACGTGTGCTGCAATACCCCACTCAGGTAACTTAGTACCTACTGGTATGAATGAAGCTACTAGTATTGCCGGTAATGACATACCTACGACTCCGAATGGGAAGAATATTAACCATTGATCCCAGACTAATAACTTCTCCCAACGTCTCCAAGTAGCTATGTTTTCAGGTGTGAACTTGAATACCTTACCTACAGGTGATGTAGCAATTTTCTTACCGCCGATTATAGCAGGTATGTAACCAACTAATGAACCCATACCGTAGCCTTTATCTCTATACCAATTACTCATTAGGAAGTTAATAGCTGATAACCAACCTGTATAACCCCACCAACCACCTAGTAGGAATACATCAGCACCTGGAGGTATATACCCTACCTTAGCATACCCTGCTAGAGCTCCTGACCAAATCTCAGGCTTACCATAAATTATAGCTAGTATAAATACTGAGAAAGTAACGAATAGTACCTTAAATCTAAAGATATATTCTAAAGTGTCATATACTTTGCCACCAAACATAACTACGAAGAACGTAAATAGGAATAGCCCTATACCACAGTAACGTACGAACATAGCGTCAGCAGCTGCTACTTCTGGTGGTACACCAACACCAGGAACTCTACCGAGTATTATAGCACCTAATGCTGTAGCAGCACCTAATGCCCAGCCAGGCCATGCTAATGCAAAGAATAACACCGCTACGTTCCAAGCTATCCAAAACTTCCTTGGGTACACCCTAGCGAAGTATACTAGGGCTGGCTCACCAGTAAGCATCGTAAACCTACAGAACGCTATGTTATATATGGTCTGGAACATACAGCCAACCCATATAAACCAGAATAGGTCTGTACCGTACAAGGCAGTAACTGTAGGACCCATCAACCACTCTCCAGAACCTAAAGCACCTCCTAAAGCAGTAAATGAAGGTCCGAATACTGTAGCAAAGAGCTTCCAACCAGTTAGCTTAGGAACTTTAAAGACTTCCTCAGGTGTAGGTAGTTTATCAACAACCTCTAAGGCAGGGCCCTCACCAAGTTTGAAGTACTCCTTACTACTCACAATAACACCTTAAAATACAGTGAGGAGGTTATTTAAATATTTTAATGAACTAAATTTCTTAGATGTAATTTAAAATTTATAATCATTATTTATAATCATTTATAATACTTAGGAGTTACTTCTTTTAACGTACCTTCAAACATAGTCAATGATCTATCTACGAATTCAAGTATTCTAGGGTCGTGGGTAACTATTATTATTGTTGTGTTGAAGTCTTTCTTAATATCCTTGAATAACTCCATAACTTTAATAGCGTTATTCCAGTCTAGATTTGCTGTAGGTTCATCAGCTAGTAGTACTGATGGTGTAGTAACTAATGCTCTAGCTATAGCAACTCTCTGTCTCTCACCACCACTTAAACGTGTAGGTCTTAAATCCTCCTTACCGTTCAGACCTATATACTTAATAACCTCACTTACCCTCCTTAACCTACTAGACTTATCAACTCCTGCAATGAGTAGGGGGAGTTCTATATTTTCAAAAACAGTTAATGATTCAATCAACCCGTAGTCTTGAGGGATATAACTAACTACTGAATTCCTAATCATTGATAGTCCTACCTCATCAAGTAAGTTTAAATTATAACCACAGACTATAACCTCACCCTTATCAGGTCTTTCAAGACCTGCAATAATTTTTAATAATGTAGTCTTACCAGAACCACTAGGGCCGTGAATACCTATGACTTCACCACGCATGAATATAGCATTAACATTCTTTAAAACATTAACTACATCAACACCAAATTTATAGCTCTTCCAAACATCCTTAAGGAGTACAGCTACCTCACGCATCACTAACCATACCCATGGTTAAGAGTACTTCTTAACCTTAATATAACTCATATAAAGTAATGATGAGGTTACTGAGGTATTCATCAATAACGATGTAAACACTCCAAACACATCAACACAAATTAAAATCGGTATTAAACTTATGAGTGTAATTACTGAGGATGTTGTTATGATGTAAGTCGTAAATATTGAGGGGGTTGCACCGCAAATTCTGAATGTGTAGAATAGTGAGTTATGAGTATCTATATCAGCTAATACAGCTACTAAAGCATTTAAGACACTGATCACCACTAATAAGTAGGTTATTCTTGAGTTCCTCACGAATAGTGGGTAGTATAGGAGTAGGGATGAGGTAGTAATGATTATGTAGATACCCTTACCCCTACTAAGTATCTTAATAGCTGTCAGACCTCCTGACTTAAAGTCCATACCCTAATACCTCCGAGAAGTTTAGAAGTATATAATCTTAAGATACTCTCAAACTGTTTCTCAGATAACTCCTCAATACTCCATGTAGAGATATTAAACGATAACTCTAGACTATCCCCACTATACTTACTTACAAACACATCTAAATCCAACCCAATACCCCAAACACCTTTAAATCTACATGAGGTATGTAGGAAACCACCATTATAATCACATTTAACGTCTAAATCCCTTAACTCAAAGAACTCATCATTTCTTAGTAAGTTAGAGATATACTCTAGTATGTAACATACATCAACACCTTTAACGATTAAGTTAAACTTAGTTGAGGCAGGAGTTAATACAGCTTCAGTAGTACTTAAGTTAAATACCTTCTTATTGATGAAGACTATAGTAGTTATGTATGATAAGATGAAGGTTATAGCAGAGTTAATAGTTGAGTAAATACCGAATAACTGATTTATAATAACAAGCATTGTAACCCCCAACACTAAGAGTACCACAGCTACGAGCATAGTTAATGATGTTGTGAAGGGCCATGAATAAAAACCTAAAATACTTAGCCTATCATATACTGACCTAACCTTAGGCTGTAAAGCTATAAAAGTTACTGATAATACTATCGATGATATTAAAGCTGAGATTAGAGATGAGAGTAAGGATTCCTTAGTAGGTAATCCATAACCGCTTAAGACCTCTAAGATATTATCCCTTAACACCATAATAGTAGGTCTATAACTCTCAATCAACTCTCTAAAAACCTCCACATCATAACTCCCTAACCCATCCCTTAACACTATAACAACATCTGTAACTGAATACTTATCTAGACGAAGTAAATTAACTATACTTGATGTCGTAGTTATTAAGACCTTACCTGCGGGGATGGTAATAGGTTTAGTACCTAAGTATGCTTGAATAGGTAGTAATGGTATCTCATGAAAGATCCTTAAATCCTCTATGATTTTAGGATTTACTGAGGTGATTATGTAGGGGTTGTTACCTATGTATAAGGTAGTGTTTACATACTTAATACTTCCGATAACTAATACATCATCACTTACTACTACATCATCTAAGGTATAATTTGTTGGGACACCTACTAATGCATAAATACTTACTACTTCATCATCAATTAATAACTCAAGCCTACTACTTAAGATATACCTTATATAGAATCTTACATCAGTAAACTCAGATATATTTAGTAGTTGTTTGAACTCATCTAGAGGTATTAAATCCTTAAAACCTATATAGATAGCATAAGTATTTGTATTTCCTACATCCCTAGATACTACTGATAGACTGGATTGAGCTGATGTAGCTGATAGTAGTAAGGAAGTAGATAGTATTAGTAATGATATTAGAAGTATTGGTGATCTCACAAATTCACTAAGTACTTTATATATGATCACTATATTAGATGTTATATCCTTACGGAATTCTACTACCTCCTCCTTAACTTCATGTAGTGGGAATTTCAGAATTTTAAGTAGTCCAGTGATAGTTATGATGAGAACAACGACATATATTACCATCATCACTACTTCTAACAAAGCTCACACCACTGGAAACATAGATAGTAATGTATGTACTGTTATCCCTACACCACAACCAGCTAATGCTAAGGCAGTATTAGTTAGTATGAATTCATATACTTCACTACCTAATCTTAAGACTACATACTTAATTATTGAAGCAATTATGAATATTACCCCTATATCAGGTGTTAAAGTGATACCTAACATTATAGAGAATAACGATATAGCAGACTTAGTTAACTTGAAGACTAAACCCAACACTACAGTAATTAAGATACCTAGTAAGATAACTCCTAAGTTAAACGTACTTAAATCTCCAGTATATAGTGATTTCATCCAAGTAACTGTAGGTAACCAACGTATTAGGTTAAACTTAGTTGATTCAACACCGTAGATACTTAGTAGTAAATGACCGTAGAGTAAGGTTATCGGTGCACTGACTAACATAGCAAGCATTAGTAAGTATGATGTAACCTCAACATCTACACCTAATACCTTAGCAGACTTAGACAGTGTTGTTGATGTACCAGCAACAAATTGAGGCATAGGAACTCCAGTATATGGGTCTAAGAATATGTATGGGGTAGCACCTCTAAAACCAGACATAAATAACGTTAACGTTATAACAGGTAATGTTGATTGTGATGTAGTACCTGTCTCACCAACAGCTCTTACAGTCATTAAAGTTATTAAGATGTAGAGAGGTATTAAGAAAATCACTACTAATAAGGTTAGAGGACTTAAGATATCAGTAGATGTTAAGAGTAAAGGTATTACAACTGTTGATAGTATAACTATAGCTATTAACAACTTCTTAAACTCATACCTAGCCATACTTAAGTATTTAATAGTTGATATGTAGAGTCTACGTTCTTGAACCATATAGAATACTGTTGTAGTTATTATAGAACCTATGAGGAGTGAAGCTATTAGAGGTGATGAAGCTATAGCTAATTCTTGAGAACTCATAGTGAGTAGGGGTTGGAGTAATCCTAGGTATACTAGGTAGGGGGTTACTAAGGTATAAGTAATTATGTTACCTAAACCAATACCTAATGACGTATTCAGAGGTATTAAGAGAGCTATTAAGAAAATCATTACATCTAAAGATATAGCAATTGAAACTCCAGGGAATATAGACTGTATAATAGGTGTTATATCTATAGATGATGGTGATATCGTAAGGAATAAAAACTCAAGTATAAACCCTATTAATATCGGTATTATGACGTTCTTAGACTTTAATAACCTAACCATAGACAACGTTAGAGTTAATGCTATACCTATAGGGAATGGTAGTCTCTCCCTCTCAATAAAGTGTTTATGGAATACATGAGCTATTAACACACCAGATATAGTTATAGATGTTGCGAATAAGAAGAATGAAACTGTACTGATGTCTAAGAAACCCTTAAAGTATGTCCATTCAGGTAGTTTAATTAAATCATGTTCTGAAACTTTAGAGAGTATTGTATAGGTTACATACATACCTGAAGTTATAGTAGTTGTTAGTGAGAATCCTGTAGCTAAGACAGTTGCTAGGAAGTGATCTATAAGTGGTATCTTCTCCTTAAACAGTAGTAAGTATAGAGTGTATATGAGGATAGCTGATGTTATAGGTGATAACTCAGCAGTTGTATAACCAGTTACTGCATATCCGTAAGTATCTACGAAACCCATTAGAAGTCCTACTAAGAGTCCTAGGAATAATGCCTTCATAAAGTACTAGCACCTAATGAGTAGAATTCTAGGACTCTAAATCCTTAATAATTGTAAATGTCTTATCTAATATATCCCTAATAATTAATTTAAGCTCCTCACTCCCAACCCTCTCTATAACTTCGTATGTGTAGGTGATTATATCTACTCTACGTTTAACACCGTCTATATTACCTTCACGGATGAGTACTGGTAATTTCGTGTAATGTACTAGTGCCTCAATTACTAATGAATTAGCCCTACTATAAGCTAATTTACACCCACTACCTAAGTCACAACATAAACCTCTTAAGTAGATTAACGGTGGGTTACTACTGTCATCAATGTTAGTTACTACACATTCTATATATAGGTCTACATCACCTAATATCCTAGGAGGTCTAACCAACTTAGACTGTGAGTACTTAAGCGTTTGAGGTGTGAATAGTGAGTAGTAGTAGAGTTTAGAATCGTTAGTTATGTTTATAGTAGCCTCCTTAGTACTTACTAAGTTAGAGTATGTCTTACTACTCATATAAGGTCTTAATACTATTAAACCATCTATTAACTCTATACCCATAGGTGCTGAGTTAATATTACCTAAACTATCTACTGTAGTTACTATTGCTTCATGATGACCATACCTTAAATACTTCTTCAACTCCATACATAACTCACACATTAACTACATCACCTAATTCCTAACAATTAAAATTTAAGGATAAATAAATATAGATGTTAGTAAGAGGTAACTACCAATTATGTTCTCATACGATTTAAGAGATAGTATTAAGTGGGTTTACATATATGACTTAATACGTTCTGACTTAGGTTTTAACTATCTTGATGATTATAACGCTTCAGTAATACTTAACATGTTAATTAGGAGGTTAAGTAATGTTTATGAGGTGGAGGACTACCTACTAGAACTAATTAGCAATTCCCACGTATATGTAGTTGGTGCTGGACCTACATGCCTACAGGAGCTTAAGTCCTTAGATACAACCCCAGAGGTTATAGTAGCTGCTGATGGTGCCTTAAGATGTTGTTTAGATGCTGGTTACATACCTCACGTAGTTGTAAGTGATTTAGATGGTTTAAGAGTAGGTGATTTAAGGTATAGTGAATTAGTTTATGTAGTTCATGCACACGGTGATAACGTAAGTAGGTTATTAAGTTATGTTAAGTTAGTTAAAGGTCCTATAGTAGGTACTACTCAATGTATACCTAATGGTGTGTTAAGAATTTACGGTGGTTTTACTGATGGTGATAGAGCCGTATACCTAGCATACTACTTTAGAGCTAAGACTATAAGATTAGTAGGTTTTAACCTAACTAACGGTGTTATAGGTAAGTACTCAAAACCTTGGTTATCAACAGATACTGTAGCATCTATAAGTAAGTTAAGGAAGTTTAAATGGGCTAAACTACTTATTGACATACTATCACAGCATGTACCGATTTACGGTACGTATTGACTGACCTCCTCCCCGCCCTAAAGGACGAGGCTTTCGGTTGTTAAGTATGAGGTGTTGGATTACTAATGTTGCTAAACTGGGTCATCAACTATTCATAAACCTGAAGACGTAGTACTTCAACTTCAGTATTTAATACTGAATTATTCGGAAGTCTGTAAAGGATCTTTAGAATATTAACTTAATGATTAACTACACTCATAAATAGGATTTAAGACTTGTTCTTAAGTTAATTATGGTTAGGGTGGGGTTAGATGAGGGTTGGTATAGTTCATGACTCACCAGTACCGACTTTAAGTTCTAGACAGTTAATGCTTGCGTTTATGAAGCGTGGTGTTGAGAGTGTATATTTTAGGATTTCAAGACTTTCTATTGTGATTGATAAGGGTAGGGCTAAGGTAATTTACGGTAGTGAGGAGGGGGTAAGTACTGACTCACTAATCATAAGGAGTTTAGGTTTTATAGCAACTCTAGAACAGATCTTCAGACGTGTTGATACCCTCAAACACTTAGAACTTTCAGGGACTTTAATTATTAACCCTATAGACTCTATGTTAAGGGCTCGTGATAAGTACGCATCAATAATAACTCTCAACGCTACAGGTATTAAAGTACCTGCTACAGCTGTAGTTGAGGATGTATTCACAGCTGTTGAGTTATGTAGGAGGTGGGGTGATGTCGTGATTAAGCCTATGATGGGTAGTATGGGTTACGGATCTATTAAGACTTCAGACCCTGATATAGTCTTCACAGTAGCTAAGACTTGGTTAACCCACGGCCAACCAGTATATATACAGAAGTATATTCCTAAACCTGAAAGAGATATTAGAGTTTTTGTAGTAGGTAATGAGGTTTTAGGTGCTTACTATAGGTACGCACCGAAGGGTTGTTGGAAGACTAACATAGCTCAAGGTGCTAAAGCTGTAAAGATCGAGAGAATTGATGATGAGTTAGTTGAGATATCCTTAAAAGCTGTTAAGACCTTAAAACTACATTACGCTGGGATAGATATCGGTGAGGGTGAGGATGGCTACATAATTTTTGAGGTTAATGCAGCACCTCAATGGTCAGGCTTTATGTCTGCTACAGGTATAAATCCTGCTGAGAAGATCGCTGACTACGTAATAAAACTCCTTAAGAATTAGATATAGGTGATTAACTCCGAAGCTTCGTAAGGTGTACGTAACGTCCTAATAACGTATAAGACTTTAACCTCTATCAAACCATCTATACTACCTAACCCATCAACAATCCTAGCTAATTCTTTATTATCTGAGGTTACGACCTTAGCTAAGACTTGATACTCACCTGAAACCTCATAAACTTCAAGTACCCCGGATGAGTTAGCTATACGTTTTAAAGTCTCCTCATAATTCCTTGGTGAGACCTTCAACATGATGAAAGCCATTACTGTAAGACCTAACCTACTTAAGTCTATATTAGCTGTAAACCCCTTTAAAATACCTAACCTACTTAACTTCTTAATCCTTAAGTATATCGTCGCCTCACTAAGTCCTAAATCCTCAGCAATCCTCTTATAAGGAGTCCTACTATTCCTTAACAACATCTTCAATATTAACTTATCAACATCATCAATAACGTTAGACTGTTTAGACATCACCCCACCTACGTTTTAGACGTTAGAACACCTACTAAATCTATTCTCAATAACTACAACTATACCTCCATTAATTTCATAAGCATCTATAAGTGATAAACCCTTTGATATAGCTTCGGGTGGTACTATAGTTATGAGTTCCTCATTAGTTAAGAAGACTTCAACCCTCTCACCACACTTTAAAGTATTGGAGAGTCTACTCATTAATCTAACAACTTCAGCTCTTGTTGAAGCTATATACCCCATCCAGTCCTAACCCTTTATAGACTTTAAAACACTGTATTTATTGTTATTTGGTGTTAAAGACGTTTAAAGTTAGGTATGTGGTTAGAGCTGAGAGTCCTGAGAAGATCTCATTAAGTATTAGTGAGTTAGCTAAGGTGTTAGTAGAGAGTTATGGTGGTGATTACGTTAAAGTAGGACTTAGTTTGATATGGTCTCATAACGACTTAATACTTAAGACTATGATAAGGGATTTAAGGACTTCAACAATACCTAGTTTCTACGAGTTTGAAGTAATTATTGAGGGGGTTAGAGGTGAGGAGTTGATTAAGCTTTCTAAGATTGTTGTAGGTGTTTTTAGGAAGTATGAGTTACTTATAACTATATCTGAGTAAACACTATAGCTGAAGTAGTCTGAGGATTACATACGTTACTAATACCGTAGATGCTGGAACTACAGATAACGCATCATATATGTTAAGCCCACCAACTACTACCCTCCTAACATTATATACCATAACCCTACCTAAGTTCATCATATCAACCCCAACTAATACTGAGGTGTATGACGCTACGTACGATAGTAACCATAACTGGTGTGGGGATTTAAGAATTATAGCTACTAACATAGTTGTTAATGAGATTATTAACGAGACCATAACCACTGGAACTGCTAAACCAACACCTCTAATAACTACTGAAACTCTATTAATTAGTAATGTGGATGTTATTATTAGTAATGACGTAGTAATTAACGCTGTATTCCCTTGATTAGATGCTGTATACATTAATATGAATATTGAGAGTGTTAACGGTATTAGAAAACCACCTAAGTTAAACTCTAATGATATGTTATTCATAGTTTTAAACCGTACTAACTGAACTAAATACTCACTACCTATTCTAACCATACTAGCCTTCCTAAACTCATCATCAAGTCTAACATTACCTATAGTTATGTTAAACTTACTAAGAATGTTTGAGGTTAGAATCATTAGTAATGCTAAGGCTGTAGATATGTAGACCTCTAACCCCATACTAACTAATATTAGTATATATGAAGTCAGTAGTAATGTGTTAACTGATACCACCATAACCAACGTTCTGAAGAACAACAACTCCCTGAGTAAACCACTATACCACTACATCATTTAAAACAGTATTGCTACGTAATTTCATTAAACCTCATGATCTAATCTAGTAGGTATTGGTCTTGGATCTGGGAGTATCCTGATTAGAGCATCACCCTTACTCAACATTAACGTATAATCACGTATTTCATCATATGATAACTTCATAAACTTTGATAATTCCTTCCAGTACACAGTATCAGATGATGGTAGGACTACTAGTAAGCCTGAATTCTCTATATACTCTCTACATAACTCACCTAGGTCATGTAAGCTTTGAGTAGCTAGAGCTAGTGAGACTCCGTAACCTCTACCTAATTTTAATAACTTAAGTATGAGTTCTTTCCTACCTAGTAGGAACTGCCATGCCTCATCAACAACTACCTGAATCTTAGGTACGTGACTTTCTCTAACTACATCCATGTAGAGGATCTGTATGGTGTTGAAGAGTACTGACATAGCTAGGTTTAAGTAGTCTATACCTAGTAACGTTATTTGAGATAGGTTTACTGGGGTTATAGGGTCAACACTTCTTAATATGTTGATTAACGGTACCCCACGATCTAGGGATTCTAATATGTTGAAAACCCTCATCAACCTATACTGTATGTAGTCATCATCAACCATACCTGTAAAGTCTTTAATAACTCCCCAAAAGTTATTAGGGTTTATATCACTGAATTCTAACGCTTCATTAAGTACTTTATAAAGTGTTGCTACAATATCCTTCTCATCCTTCGTAAATATCGAATCACTTATAATTTCTGTTAAGTAACTTGCTCTAAATGTCTTAGGTATTAAATTAATTAATTGATTAATACCTAAACCTACATCAACTCCTAAGTTAATAACATCTACCTTCACCCCCCTCCTCAATAACCTATCCCTATACTCGTTCTTAACATCAACTACGAATACCTTAGTTGAGTACGTCATATGCGTCCTAACTAAAATCGTTATTAATGTTTCAGTCTTACCAATACCTGAAGGACCTATAACTAGTATGTGAGGGTTTAAACACTTCTCAACATTCCAGAATACGTTTTCAGAAGTTACTATATTAACTCCTAAGTAAACTCCAGAACTTCTTAAATCAAACTTAGTACGTGAGTTTATTAGGTATGGGTTGAAGACTACAGTAAGTGGTGATGCTACCCTAGACATTAATTTAAATCTTAATAACTTACTCAGTACTAAGTCATAGAATCTACTGAGGTAACCTCGAAAAAATATTTGAAGTAATGCCTTACCCTCAACACCCTTCAACTCACTAGTTAGTATTCCTAAGGATTCTAAGGTCTTCATAAGTAGTGATGTTCTAGAATTAACTAGTTTTAAAGCTTCTTCCTCCTTATCACTACATGCTTCAACTACATAGTAAGCTAGTACATCATATGGTTGTATACCGTACCTACATATCCTATCTCTAAACCTAGTAAGTCTGTCTAGGTCTGTCTTAGCTTTAATATTGGCTGGGTTAACCTCAATACTTACTAATAAATTCTGAATCTTCTTATTAACTTCTGAAAGTAGTTTCTCTTTATCAATAGGTTTAAATATAGTTCTTACCTCTATAGGGAATCCTAAGTTTAAAGAGTTGAAGTAAGTCCTTAAGTACTTAAGTACTTCCTGATCGCTTAAGTCATTAATAGATGTTACTACATTAACTACCTTAATTATCTTCTTATAACATACTTCATCATCAGACTTCCTAAACATTACTAACCCATTATCAAATATCTTCACATCACCTAACTTCAAAGTATCTGATGAATTCTTCATAAACTTTATAAACTTCATTAAGATCCCCACCTAGTAATTTAGGTTTAAGAAGAGTTCCAGTAACAACCCCTAACTCTAAGAACTTCCTAATTAATACATTATGGTCTACTGTGAATATCTTCTTAATACCATTACCTAACACTACTATTATTAAGTCCTTAGTAATATCGTTGAAGTCTATACTTAGTAGACCCTCCCTCCCCCTACAGTAACTCACACTACTACCTAATACAGTTAATACCATCCCTTCAGTCGATAATTTATATGAGACTTTAATCTTAGGAGTTATGTCTACGTAAGGTTCTACAGATAACTCCTTCACTAACTCCTCAATACCGACATTAAGTAATGTCTCACTCACTAAGAACCCATTAACACACCTACTACTTGAACTAATGCTGACGCTATATTCAGTACTAGGTCTTATATCCAGGTCTATAGAGTTTAAATTCTTAACTACCTTATACCTCCTCCATGTAAAACCTTCATAACTATAACTGAATTCTATTACTGCAGGTAGTAAGCACTTATTAAAGAGTAATTCATTAACACCTTTAAATACGTTATTATCTGAGCATGTAACTACTACATTTATAGGTACTTTTAAACCATCTTCATAAGATGGTGTGATTACCAGTTTAGATAAGCAATCACTTAATTCTCTTATGGTAAAGTTAACCTCCTTAACAGGTTCTCTCACTAAGTACTTACTTAAATCAAGTACTAACTTTGCTAAACCTTCATTACGGTTAAACCACTTAAACTCTATAAGTACTTGAATGATGTTTTTAGAAGTCCTTAAAGTATTACTTATTCTTAAATCATTACCTCCTGGTTTAAGGAGGTATGTGTAGGTCTTATATTCGTGACTATCTTCTTGAGTTGTTATATACTTAATAAGTAATGGTATCTCCTCAGGTGTTGGGTTATGCACATTTAACACTAGATTTACTAGTAAGTTATCACCGGAGTTATTTAACGACCCACTCGGTGAGTACTTAATGGAGTTGATTTTTATATCTTTAAGCTCTACGTTATTAAGCTTCACCTTAAACTCTTTATTAAATTGTGTTAATACTGTATCGTATATGACTTTAAACGTTAGTTCCTTACCAAGTTTAAAAGGCTTAACGTTAAATTCTTTAGAATTAAATGATGTTTTAACTTCTTCAATTACTACAGGACCTCTTACTACTAACTTAGACTCTGAATACCACGGAGTTATGATTAAGCTCGGGTACTTACTGATATACCCATCATTTAAGTCTACCTTAGCTTCGTAGAGGTCGTCTAAATCGTAGATATACACTTTATTATTTTGAAGACATATTAAGTTATTATTGATTAACCTACAATCTAATGGTTTATATGATGCTATATGTGTTAACTTACTATATACTTCCAACTCCTTAAACGTCCTAAGTACTATGTAGTCATTCCCAGTACTACCGTATATTACCTTCTGATTAGTTATAACCTTACATACGTTATCAGTGATTATGTAGGGGTAACCCTTAGAAATAACTATTAAGTCGTTATTGGATATCTTCCCCACAATATTTGGTCTCTCTAAGAATAGTAGTTGTTTGAATTCCCTACCATCAAATCTAACTAATACACCGTAATCGGATTCGTAGAGTATGTAATCACTTCCTACATTAGCTATAGGTTCTAAACTTAGTTGTGGTACTCTCAGTAACTCATCATAAGATACTAAGTAAGTAGTTTTACCACATCTTAAGACTCCTAAACCATCACCAACTAATACATCCTTAATATCATCACAACGTCCTAACTCATAAAACTTACTAATACCTAAGTATTTATGATGTATTAGTAGGAAGTACTTCCTCTTATACTTAATGAGTAGTATAGCTGTTGTTTTAGAATCTACGTAGTGGAGGTCTTGAACTTCCATAACTTTCTCCTTAAGTGTAGGTACTATAACGTATTTCCTACCGTCACGAGTAACTACAGTTATTGAGGAATCGTATAAGGACTTAACATCAACACTATCATAACCACTTATTAAGACTTCCTCACTACCTCCTACAGTATTAACTACGGAGATGTTAGTATCGTCTATACAGATTATTGAGTCATTAGTAAATGTGTAACACCTACTGTTAATTACTAACTCATCATCCCTACCTATCAAGACCTTCGAAGACTTACCATCATTTAACACCCATAAACCCACATCATTAATAGTTAAGTCATCGTTAACTACTACGTAAGGTGTTTCATTAAAACTCCTAACTAATGGTTTAATAATTAATTTATTATATGTTAGACTCTTAAGAATTACCCACTTACTGATTATGTCTTTAACCTTATAGATCTTAGGTAAAGTACTTAACTCTACAGTCTTCACTAGATCAGGGAGTTTCATCTAATAACACCAACTAATACTTAAGGTTAGGAGGGTAATTCCAGTAATTAAAGTACTGTTGAAGGTGTTGAATATTATGTAATCTACGTATAATGAGTACGTAACTACTATTACGTATATGTAGAAGATGAAATTACTGATGTTTACGTTAGCTAATGATGTCATAGAGACCATGAAGAAAGGCATTAATAAAGACATCATTATAAGTGGTAGTACGCTGATTAAGTACTGTTTAAAATCTTCTAACATATCTAACGTTAAGACTCTTAAGTTAAGTAATTGCTCCTTACCTAAACTTCCAGTAGTTAATGACTTAATAATCACGTAATATACGTATCTACTTAACCATGATCTAAGAGTGGAGGTACCCTCCTTAACATTACTTAAACTTAACTTCTTACCTAACTCCCTCAAACTCCTAGACTTACAATTACTTAATACTTCCTTAAGAGCGTTTAAAGGATTTACTAAGATATAAGGTGTTTCAGCATACATGTATAAGACCTTAGGTAACTCACGAACTTCACTTATGATGTTATAAAATTTAACTAGATTTAATATACCGTTAATTAATGATACCGTAGCTGTAACCTTGATTAAGTAACTAATGTTTTCTAAGCTTAAGTATGTAGAGATTGCTGTTAGGAATATCAACACATATGATGAGGTAGTAATTAATTTACCTTCTAATGTAGAGGTATTATACATCCTTAAGTGTTGTGTATTACTAGGGAGTATGAGTATTGAGAGTATCATAAGTACGGGTACGACAACTAATACATTAGTTAGTTCTCCCCCTCCAGTAATTACAGATAGTGAGAACGTAAGCATTGGTAAGTAACTAACTACTACCCCCATCATCAACACTACCGTAGTCCTCAACTTCATTAATGCACTAACCTCACTCCTCAACTTACGTAGCAATTCAGATGATGTATGAGTAAACCACGCATTTATAATACCTTTAGAATACGCTAATACGTAATCACTTAATATCTTAGATATAAAACTTGATGATGTATACCTAATGTAGAAGTTAATAGCTTCAATAGTTGTTAAGAACTTCCTATACACCCTCAACCTTAACCCCTCATTAACTAATGTCGGAAACACTCCTTCCCAACCATCTAATCCACATAAATCATTAACTAACTCCGTAGATCTTGAGTACGTTATCGACTCAGAAATTATGAAGTATACAATCTCTCTTTCTAAGGTCTTATTCCTAGACCTAACTACGAGTATATACTTCAGATGAGGTATTATGAGGGCTGTGAAGAAGGAGGTACTTAATAATATTATCGTTGTACCTAACTCGATAACTCCAACATATAATGCGTATGTAGTGATGGTTACTGTAGGTAGTAGTACTATAATCATATCTCGTAAAATTATCTTTAAGAGGTTCTTCAAATCCACTACGGTTAAACCTGCTCTAACTCTAAGGTCTTGTAGACTCTCTAGATAATACCTCAGTAAGTACATTGTGAGAACTCCTACATCATAACACTTACTAACTGTTGAGTTAAAACACCGTTATTCTTTAGCTTAATACTCTTCCTTAAAACCTCATCATAAGTTACTTCATCACCGTATGTGAAGAGGTTATTAATTATTATGTTATCTGTTTCAGCATCATATATAGGTTCATCAACACTTACTACGGCCCTCCTTAAAGTCTTACCGTCGAGGACGTAATTAACTGTAACAAAAGTCCAAAACATACTTACTTGATGATAGCTTAGATTTATTGGAGGTCCTGTAAGTCTTACTATAGCTTCTTTAACACTACCTCCATGGAATGTTGTTAAACCACCTAAACCCATATTCATTGCCTGAACTAGTACTTGAGCTTCAGCACCTCTAGTCTCCCCTATAACAATATACCTACTTACTGAAGCTCTTAAAGCAGCTTTCGATAGTGTGAGTTGATCTAATGTAGAGTCTGATGTTGGGACTACATACCTAATCCAATTACTCTTAGGTAGGGGGTCTATCTCAGGAGTATCCTCTATTATGACTATCTTCCAAGAAGATGGTATGAATGTGTAGAGTAGAGCTCTTAGTAATGTAGTCTTACCAGAACCTGGAGGTCCTATAATCATTATACTACCTCTAGCTCTTATTACTAAGCCTAAGTACCTAGCAATAGATTCTGATATCATACCCTCATCAATTAATGACTTAAGATTTAAACCCCCGTAACTCCTCTTCTTCCTAATAGTTATTTCAGGTCTACCTAAACTTACATCATGTAGTACTAGATGTATTCTATGACCACCATCACATTCAGGTAGATTAGCATCTAGTATAGGTGATGTAGTAGTTATCATTTTATTAGCTTTCTCAGCGAAGAGGTTTATATATCTAAGTACTTCATTAACATCACTTAACACTATATTAGTAGGTATGAAGTCTGCCTCAGGATCTACCTTTAAAACCTTACTATGTCTAACCCATACAGGACCTACACCAGATAACGTTATATCCTCTATATAGGGATCCTCAATCAAAACCTGAAACTTCTTATACTTAAGCTCCTTCTTAAGAGTATATATGAACTTAACCATATCCTTATCATTAATATTCAACACTTTAGAGATAACCTTAGATAATGTTAACTCGTTAATCTCCTCATTATACGGTATTGAATTCAGTATCTTATCAATATTCTTAACTATTAAGTCCTCCACATCCTTACTAAGTACTTCCTCAACTAGGTATTGATATGAATTATTAGGATACCTAACTATTCTAACATTAGCTACACCAACCTTATACTCATCAATAACTTCAAAACTGAAGTTATTCATGATTAACACCAAAAAAGAATTTTAATTTACTGTAGAGTTAGTTCTGCCGGAATAATATTACCTAGATTATCACGGAATTGGAATACTATCGTAGCTACCTTAGTTGATATTGATGCATTTAACACTATAGTAGCTTCATTACCTGGACTTAAACTCGTATCACCTAAGACGTAAATACTACTCCTATCTAACTTAATAGTAGTTCCGTTAGACAGTATTAATGTAGCATTCACATCATTTAGATTTATGATGTTCTTCCATGAATTCACTACTTTAACAACTGCTATGAAGGTGTTTGACCCGTAATTTACTGATACTAGATTAACTGTTACTTTAGGTGTTGTTGAGTAAGTAGCTACTCTATTAGCTTGAGATGATAACCACTGCTGAACTGTGAATGTTACTGGTATCGCAACTGCTATTAATGCTAAGATTATTATTAAGTCACTTACACCAGACCTTAATTTACTAGCTACATACTTACTGACCACTTACTACACACCCCAGTACTTTTACGTAACTTATAAAGTGTTTCACTGTTTTGATTAGGTGTAAGTCTTTTATGTATAGGTTAAGAGAGTGTTACTTAACGGTGGGTTTGATTGAGTGAGTTTAGGCTTAGGCTTAAGAACATACTCTCAAGCATGAAGGATAGGTTAGTAACACCAGGTGATGTAGTCTCACTGACCGGATTACCTAGGTATGAGGTATTAGCAACTTTCCATATACTAGAAGCTCTTAACATAGTAGAACTAGTTAATTCTAAAGGGAATTACAGAGTTTATAGGTTGAGTGAGTTAGGTTATAAGTTACTTAAAGCTATTGAGAAAGGAGATGAATTAAGTATTAAGTCTGTCTTAGTTGATGAGGGAATCACTCCTAACAAGGTATCACAAACTGAAGAAACTGAAGCTTCAACTTAAGTAAATACTCCACTTAAGTTATGTATAGTTAAAAGTTAAAAATATTAGGTTATAGTTAATGAATTATTAAGTATTACCTAAGTGTTACTAGACCAACCTTAGCTAACTGATTAACTATTGAGGCTATAGGTTCTTTCAACTCATCCTCACTAACTTTCTTCTCAGAAATACTGTTTAACTCAGTAACTATATCCTTAACTAACTGCTCTACTGATTTCTCACCATCACATAACGACCATACGTAGTAAGCACCAGCTGCTAATGCGTATACGTCATTCTCACTTAGAGCTACTAAGTAGTTCTGACCGTCGAAACCTAACTCATTACCTGCTTTAGATGGTTTAAGTTCTCTAATCCTCTCATAAACTGATTCCTTCTGACTCATTCCCAACCCCTCGACCTACCCCTACCGCCTCTCTGAGGAGGTCTTCTAAAACCTCCACTCCTCTTACCCCAACCTTCCCCAGCTGCTTTAGGCATGGCTTCCGGGATCTCACTGACTTCAGGTACTAGTGAGTCATCAACCTTACTTACCTTCCCACGACTACCTACGTTTAACTGAATCTCATTCTTAAATACTGATGTCCAACCACCTACAATCTCTATAGCGTCACCCTCATTAACACTACCTGCTGTGTTACCCCATAGAGTTAGTTTTACCCTACCAGTATTATCCCCTACTAAAGCTTCACTAATAGTTCTTTCCCCAGCTTTAGTCCTTATAACTTTAGGGCCTCCTGCTTTGAGAACTCTTACAACAACATGCACGTTCTCCATACCAGGTTTTAAATTTATTACATTTACTTTACTACTTTCCATCACGTACTTCAACTCCGATACGACATACGTTCTTCTATGGTTTTAGGGTTTTTAAACTTATATGAGATGATATCAGTGTATAGCAGTTGTGATTAAGCTAATATACCGAATTTTAAATATATTACAGAATTAATTTAGAATACCTTAGGTGTTATCCTTTAGTATTTCATCTACTAAGGCTTTAAACCTACCTACACCTAATACCTTAATGAACTTACCTAACCTAGGCCCTCTAGGTCTACTAAATAACATCATATAAATAGATTTAAATAGTTCTGAAGGTTCTACACTATTACTCCTAGCTACTTCATACACCTTATTATGTATATCTACATCACTCATAGACTCATCTATAGAGTCCTTAAATATCAGTATTACCTTCCTCATATCACTTGGTGGTTTTGACGGTTTTAACTGGACTTCATAGTCTTCAGGTACTAACCCATCACTAACCCAGTTCTCTACGTACGTTCTTAACTCATTCACTACGAATTCATCCTTAACTAACTTAGTTATTACGTCCCAATCCCTATATATTTGATAGTAGACTAATAACTCACTAAATGATATACTCCACCTCATACTACCGCTTAATTCCCAAGCTCTTAACTGTTTAACATCCTGGTACTTACCCTCACCTACTAATCTATACTCCTCATAGAGTGTTAGGAGGAATTTAGGATCTAATCTTAAATTCCTATTCTCTTCTAAGTCATGCTTAAGTAGGAAGTACTTAATTACTGATGGGTGTATATACTTTAAAATCTCAGATAATGAACCTAACCCCTTACTCTTACTCATCTTCCTACCCTCTATCAGTACAAAACCGAACTTGAAGGGTATCGGTGGTTCTTTACTGAATAACCTCTTATGTATTTCCTTAGCTGTATCCCAAGAACCACCTTTAGTGAAGTGATCTACACCACCACCCTCAATATCAACTCCTAGGAAGTCCTGACGTGAAGGCCAATCAAGCCTCCATAAGAGTTTCCACTTATGATCCCCTATAGCTGTAGCCCCGTTAAAACCACATGCACTACATTCATACTCTATCAAGTCATTATTAAATGACTTAACAGTAGTTGTATCATTCCTACCGCATCGACCACATATAGGTTTTACCACACCCATCCAGTTAGGAGGTAGTTTCCTAAATGATGTAGTCTCAAGTATGTTTCTAACCTCATCTAACCTACTAAAGAATAACCTAGCGTAATCATCATACCAACCCTCAGAGTATAGCTTATCTGCTGTTAAGACCTCATCACATTCTATTGAAAACTTCTTCATAAGTGTTAACACCTCATCTAGGAAGTGGTGAGCGTAGTTTTCATGACATCCGTACGGGTCTACAACCATTGAGAGAGGCCTCCCTAAATAATCTCTCAACTCCTTAAATCGATTAAGTTGTGCTGGGATACTATCTAATGAATCAAGAGTATCAGCTATGAATATGAAGTATGACTTACGTCCATAACGTCTAATAGTCCTAGAAATACTGTAAGGTATTAGTAACTCCATCACAGTACCCATATGTGCAGGACCTGAAGTAGTTAAACCTGAAGCAACTACATAGACATCACTAACCCTAACATTGAAGACATTCCTAACATACTCATCAACCCAAGACATCACTAGCCCCCTACGTAATTAGGTTAAAACTTAATAAATTAGTTAAAACATATGTTATTGAAGCCGGGTCGTCTAGCGGTCAAGGATGCGGGGCAGGTAAGTCGTTAACTTACCCCCGAATCTGGCCCCCGTGACCGGGGTTCGAATCCCCGCCCGGCTACCATAAAATTCTAAAACATTTAAAAACTCCTAACCATCTTTAGATATTGGCGGCCCCGACCATAGCGGCTAGGAAACACCCGGACTCGTCCGATCCCGGCAGTTAAGCTAGCCGCGCTAGGCTAGGGGGGGGGGACGGGGCGGGCCGCGCGCTCTCGCCTGGCTCTCGTAGGGGGGCTAGCTACACTTCCGGGGAGTGACGGGTGGGGTTGTTTCCTGGCGGGTATGGTGGGGGCCGCCAATATCTAAAGATGGTTAGGAGTTTTTAAATGTTTTAGAATT
>CAZZLT010000033.1:0-19368 GCA_964655125.1 uncultured Desulfurococcaceae archaeon
TTATACTTCCTAGATATACTTCTTAATGCATGTGTTAAACTACGGTAATTACAACTACTTAACTCCCTCAATAGAATTAATTGATTATCATTCAAACCCCTCTTTAAAACCCTCCTTAAAACATCAACAGAACTACCTAAAGACGATATTGGAATTGGTTCCTCATACGACCCCCGGACTTATTTTAAAGACTTACTTATAAATGTAGTGGTTAAGTATAGTAACTACGGAAATTAAAAAATATTGAATTAACCTAACCTACCTTCCGAATATTTATGGATAGGTATTCACCATATCTATATAGAGCTTCACCTATAGATTGAGGTCTCACTCCTCCGTGGGAGGTGTTAAAAGTTCTAAGTCTCTTAACTTCTAAACACTCCATACCCTCCATGAGGGAGTCATTAGCTAAGGATTTACCGTTTTACAGCTTTAGGAGTCCGGAGACATACGGATTTATAACCCTCTTAGGGAAATCCTCATATCTTTAAATAATTCTAAGTTACCTTAAATACTAGGGCTAAATCCTTCGTAGGATTTAGATTAAGTTTTCTACCAGTAGGATTACACTCACTATAAGGATTACTTACCTCCTACTACTTATTATGTTAAGGAGTTTAGGAACTACTTGTTGTTTTCTTGAGGTTATGCCTTCAAGTACTACATAGTTGTTTACAACTTTAGTTGAGAAGGCCTCCTCAAATAATGTAGTATCACCTACGACTACGGTGTAGGAGGTATTACTTATGTAGTCAGTTATTAATAATATGAATAGTTTAATACCTTCATTCCTAACTACTTCATTAATCCGTGATATTAATTTATCCTTCATTGATATGTAGTAATCAGGGTTTACTGTAAATACTTGAGATATAGCGAATTTATAACCACCTTCATCGTAGACCTTCATATCGTATCTGATAATATCCTCAACATCCTTAGGCTCGCTTAACGCTATAGCATCCCTTACGAATTTAACAGCGTCTTCTAACTTAATACCTAATTCTCTAGATAGTGTGTTAACACAGTCTATATCGTCTTCAGTAGTTGTTGGGGATTTAAGGAGTAGTGTATCTGATAGTACTGCGTAGAGTATAGCTTTAAGTATGTTGTTTTTAAGTCTTAAGCTATGCTCACGTAATATCTTCCATATTATAGTTGATGTAGAACCTACTGGTTCAACCCTAAATAATATAGCTTCTCTAGTCTTTATATCACCACTAACTCTGTGGTGGTCTACGACAGCTACTACCTTAGCTTCATCAACACCATCAACTGCTTGAGATAGTTCGTTATGGTCTACAAGAGCTACTACCTTCCTATAATCTCTGATTAAGTCACTCCTAGTGACTATACCTGATAACCTGTTATAACTATTAACAACTAAGACACTACGTACTAGTTTAGACTTCATTAAATTGATAACGTCTTGAACTAACGTGTTCTCACTAACTACCTCAGCTCTATCCATGAATATCTCAACAGGTCTGCTTAAATCTACTAACTTAGCTGTAGTGTATGTATCGTAAGGTGATGTAAGTATCGGTATCCCTAAACTCCTAGCCTTACCTACAACCTCATTAGGAGGTCTTAAACCACCAGTAATTATTAGTAGGGATGCTCTAGATTCTAGAGCATGTAATTGGACATCAACTCTATCACCAACTACTACTATACTATCCTTGAATGAGTACTTACTCTTAATAGTCTCAATACTCATAGCACCTACATATACGTAACCAGAGACCCTACTACTTAAATCACCAAGTACTACATCACAATTAACTACATCAACAATATTCTTAAGCGGTACATCAACTAACTTCACCCTCAAGCTTATGAAGTCTCTTAAGTATGTCCTAGAGAAACTCTCAACACTAAATAAGCCTAAAACCCTGAGGTTCTCATCAACTACTGGGATA
The DNA here is from genome assembly GCA_964655125.1 of uncultured Desulfurococcaceae archaeon. GTDB lineage: Archaea > Thermoproteota > Thermoprotei_A > Sulfolobales > NBVN01 > CAZZLT01. Next base: position 1,923 of record CAZZLT010000033.1, read on the forward strand.
GACCTAATACCTATACTATTCAGTAGGTCTATAGCTTTCTTAACAGGAGTCCCTCTAAAGACGTACTTAACATCTCTAGTCATCACATCAGTAACTCTAGGTCTTACATCCTCTACTAGAGTAGGTATTTGAAGTCCGCATTCATTGAGTACCTTAAGTGTTTCAATATTTAACTCACCAGCTCTAGCAGGTATAGTTTTAAACCCCTTAATACTTAGGAATTCAGCTAACGCTATAGCTGAGACTATAGAGTCTGTATCTGGGTTTCTATGACCAATTACTAACACATCCACAGTCATCACTATAGTGATTAGTAGGAACTACGTTTTAAACCTGTCAAGATTTAAAGATGTGTTAAGTCTACGATGTCTAGATCGGTAGTACTGTAATTTGATATATGGTGTTTGAATTCTTAGTAGGGTACCTTAATCTCTTAATTTTAATACCTCCGTATGGTTTAGGTCTACTAAATCATTAAGTAGTAACATACGTATATCCACGATTCAAGAATTTCTAGGTATGAGTAAGTAAGTCCTGTAATATTTAAAGGTTTAACAATTAATTAGTCGTAGGTGTAGTAGTGATTGAGTTAAGACCTAAATTCGATGTTACTAGATGGGATGTTAGTAAGGAGTTAGAGTTGATTAGGTTATGGGAGGTTGAAGGTATTTATAAGAAGCCTGTGGATTTAAGGAGTGATAAGTTAGTTGTTATAGATACACCACCGCCTTACCCCTCAGGTAAGTGGGGTGTTGCTCAAGCAGCACATTACGCTCAAATAGATATGATTGCAAGGTTCTTCAGGATGAGGGGTTATGAGGTCTTAGTACCGTTTTACGCTGATAGGAATGGACTCCCTGTTGAGGTAGCTGTTGAGAAACGTTTTAACATAGTAGCTGCTGAGATTGCTAAGACTCGTGAGGGTAGGGTTAAGTTCTTGAGTTTATGTAGGGAGGTCTTAGACGAGCTTGAGAAGGAGTTAGTTAATGTGTGGGTTAGGCTTGGATGTTCATTCGATTACTGGAGGTCTGGTACTGATTCTGAGGAGTATAGGAGGTTAACTCAGGCTACGTTTATTGAGTTATGGAGGAAGGGTTTAATCTACGTGTCTGAGAGACCTGTGAGTTGGTGTCCTAGGTGTAAGACGTCTTTAGCTGAGGCTGAGGTAGAGTTTGTAGAGGAGTTTACTAAGCTATACTACATTAGATTTAATGTTGAAGGTTCTAACGACTACGTAGTAATAGCTACTACAAGACCTGAGTTAATAGGTGCTTGTGATGCAGTTATATACAACCCAAGTGATAGTAGGTATAAGTGGCTTAACGGTAAGAGGTTAATAATACCACTCTACGGTAGGTCAGTACCAGTACTAGAACATAGTTATGCTAAGCCTGAGTTCGGTACGGGGTTAGTGATGTTATGTAGTTATGGTGATATAAACGATGTTAGATTATTTAGGGAGTTAGGACTTACTCCTAGAGTTTTAATAAGTGCTGATGGTGTTATGAATGAAGCTGCTGGTGAGTTCCTTAAGGGGTTATCAGTTAAGGAGGCTAGGGAGAAGGTAGTAGAGGTACTCTCTAGTAATGGGTACTTAATAAAGGCTGAGGACTACGTACATGACGTACCAGTATGTTGGAGGTGTAAGACACCTATAGAGTATATAAGTAGTGAGGAGTACTTCCTTAAGCAGATAGAGTTTAAAGATGTGTTACTGAGGCTTATTAACGAGATGGAGTTTAAGCCTGAGGAACATAAGATTAAGTTGATTAACTGGATAAATTCTATAGGTATGGACTGGCCTATATCTAGGTCTAGGTACTACGGTACTGAGATACCTGTATGGATTTGTAGGAAGTGTGGTTATAGAGTAGTTCCTGAGTTAGGTAGGTACTACAGGCCTTGGCTTGAGGAAGCCCCAGTAAGTAGTTGTCCTAACTGTGGTGCGTCTAAGGAATTCCTAGATGGTGAGGTTAAGACTTTCGATACGTGGTTTGACTCATCAGTAAGTCCTCTCTACGTAGTTAACTACTTAAGGGATAGGGAGTTAGCTATTAAGGCTTTAAGTAATGCTTTAAGACCTCAAGGTTATGATATAATAAGGACTTGGCTCTACTACACATTACTAAGGGTTTACCAACTAACTAGTAAGCCAGCGTTTAGGTGGGTTAGGATTACTGGTATGGGGCTTGATGAGAAGGGTGAGGCTATGCATAAGAGTAAAGGTAATGTGATCTACCCAGAACCATACCTAGATAAGTACGGTGCTGACGCGTTTAGGTTCTGGGCAGCTGCAGCATCTAAGTTAGGTAGTGATTATAGGTGGTCTGAGAAGACTGTGAAGACAGGCTTCCTATTCATAACTAAGTTAGTTAATATAGCTAGATTCATATCTTCATTCCCTGACGTTAGTGATGGTATTAAGTTAAGACCTATTGATGAGGCTTTACTAGGGTATTTAAGGGAGGTTAGTCTTAAAGTTATTAACTCCTACGAACGTAACTTAGATGTTTACGAACCTATAAATGAGTTATACATGTTTACTTGGGATGTATTCGCATCAAATTACGTAGAAGCTGTTAAGACTAGAGCCTACGGTGTCGGGGATTATGATGAGGGTGAGGTTAGAGCTTCATGGTATGTACTACATAAGACTCTTAAGACAGTACTTAAGTTATTAGCTCCGATAATGCCCTTCGTCACAGACTACATCTGGAGGATGCTTTACGACCCTAAAGGTGTTCACGTACAGTTAATAACTGATGATGAGTTTAGATATGTGAGTCGTTATACAGACTTAATACCTAAGTTCATGAGGGTTAACTCACTAATATGGAAGTATAAGAAGGAGAATAACATTAAGTTCTCACAGAACCTTAACGCAGTCATATACGTTACTGAAGACCTCGAACCTATAGCTAAGGAGGTTAGAGACCTCCATAGAGTATCTGAGGTAACTTCTAAGCCTCCAGAGCCTGGAGCTATACACGTAGGTGATAACATATACATAATGTTTAAACATACTTGATTTTCGGGATGTGTTTTGAAGTACGTAGTTGCTGTAGATGTAGGGGCTACTAACTTAAGAGTCGGTACGTACTGGATTGACGGTAAACTCATCAAGTCAGTTTGTGTGAGGACTCCAGGTACTGGTGGTCCTGACACAATAGCTGAGTGTATATATGATTTAGCTAGTAAGTTAATTAATGAGTTAGGGCTTAACCAACACCAACTAGTTGGTGTTGGGGTTGGTAGTATAGGACCTCTAGATATTAGGAGGGGTGAGGTCATCAACACACCAAACCTAAGTATTAGGAGTTTTAGGTTGAGGGGACCTCTTATAGAGTTCTTCAGGACTGACTACGTGTTAGTAGTTAATGACTGCGTAGCTGGTGTTTGGGGTGAGAAGGTCTTCGGCTACGGTGTTAACATCGATAACTTAGTCTACATAACGTTAAGTACTGGTATAGGTGGTGGGGTTGTAGTTGATGGTGACTTACTCATAGGTAAGGATGGGAACGCTCATGAGGTAGGACATATAGTTGTTAGGTATGATGGGCTTAGATGTGGTTGTGGTGGTTTAGGTCATTGGGAAGCCTACGCATCAGGTAGTGGAATCCCTAGATATGTTAAATACTATGTGGAGAATATAGTCACTAGTAAGAAGACCGTACTTACAGAGTTAGTTAGGGAGGTATCAATAACACCTGAGTTATTCTTTAGGTTAGTTAGGGAAGGTGATGAAGTAGCTGTAGAGGTATATGAGGAGTTATGTAGGATTAACGCTGCAGGATTCGCTAGTGTTATAAATGTTTACGACCCTGAATTAATAGTTGTTGGTGGTTCTCTAACCCTAGCTAACTACGACTTACTAATTCAACCACTACATAATCTACTAAGTAATTACGTAGTGAATAGACTCCCTAAGATACTACCTACACAGTTTGGTGGTGAGGCTGTTTTGAAGGGGGCTGCAGCACTAGTTATTAAACCACCGAAGAAGTTATTAGAGATTTACGGGTTGAACTACTAACTTATTTATTAATTCTTAAGTTTTAATTCGGGGATGTAGGTGTTTGTAGACCCTCACACCCACCACTTCGTAAGTAATTACTCTACGCTTGAGTTGATTAGGGATGAGGGGTTTAAGAGAGTATTCATACTAGCTTACATACCTATAAAACCACTACATTACAGTACGTTAGTGGATTTATTCAGGTGGTTAGTTGAGGTAGAACCGTTAAGGTTTAAGGAATTAGGTATTGAGTTACGTGTTGGTTTAGGTATCCACCCTAGGAACATACCATCACCTAATCTAGAGGGGTTTAAAGATCTTGAGGATTGGTTATTTAGAGCTGATTTCGTAGGTGAGGTAGGTCTTGAACTAGGTTTTGATGATGAGGTTAGAGTATTTTCTGAGATGCTTAGACTTGCTAAGAAGTTTGATAAGGTTGTTATAATCCATACACCACGTAAGAATAAGGAGTTAATTACTAAGAAGGTAGTTAATTATGTAGTGTTGAGTGGTATATCATTGGATAGAGTAGTTATTGACCATATATCACGTGAGGTTGTTAAGGAAGTCATTAAATTAGGTTCCTTCATAGGACTTACAGTACAGCCAGGTAAGTTAAGTATTGATGATGTAGTTAGTTTAGTGAGGGAGTATCCGGAGTTAATAGATCGTGGTTTAGTTAATAGTGACTGTGGTCGAGATCCTTCAGACCCGTTAGCAGTTAAGAAGACCTACACAGCACTACTTAACTTAGGTTTAGGTGATGTTAGGAGGTTAGTTAGTGATAACGCTTTAAGACTAGTTAAGTAGTTTAGTTAATCACTCTATATAACCTTCTAACCTTACTGTCGGGGCAACCTCAGCAACGACGTAGTTCTTCTCATAACTTACTCTAAGGTTCTTACTCCTACTAATAGCTGATAATGTAGTTAAACTCTTAAGCGGTATTTTAACACTATTCACCCTTACGTAGTCTTTAGGTTCACCCCTCTCTACATATACTGCATACTCAGGAACTATCCTGATGTACGAGCCTTCAGTCTCAGCCATAACTACACCATCAACTATAAACCCCTTCTTACTATCTGATACTATCTCATCATCTCTCCAATCACCTTCCTTCATAACTAGGGTTGTGTGGAAGGGTATTGGTGGGTGGTATAGTCCGTATGCTGAACCAGCCTTACTACCGAATTCCTTAGCTGTTAACCTATTGTGGTGGTAATCAACTACTACACAGTTCTCTACCAACGACCTCTTACTAGTTGGTACTCCCTCATCATCAAATAACCTTATAGTTGGTGATGTGATCTCATGCGGGTTATCGTAGATGTCTACGTTAGTACTACATATCTTAGAACCTAGTAGTAGTTTATTAGGTGATGTAGCTTCAAGTAGATGTGATATTTCATGGATTAATGCTGCAGTTACTTCAGGTTTAAGTATTAGTGTCTGTCTACCGATTTCTACAGGGTTTAAAGACTTACTCCTACAACTAATTAAACTCTTCCTGTACGCATTCCTAATCAACTTATCAACTAATGCTGTATTAACGTTTTCTGGAGTAGCTATTAATACGTTATGTACCCCACCATAACCGTACCTTAAACCCTTACTCACAACACCTACTATGAATTCTGCTAAGACCTTCTTCTCACGTGCTTCACCAACATCTCTCTCAATAACCTTACTATACTCTCTTACGTTGAGTATGAATTCACACCTAACTACGTTGGAATTCCTTAATTCCTTACAGACCTCTGAAGCAACTCTTAGTAATTCCGTAGGTTCGTTAATACTCTTACCGAGACTTACACTACCGACGTATAACTCAGTATCTAGTAACTCTAAATCCTTATCACTCTTAGGTAGTAACTCAATGAACTTCATTAACACATCAGCGTTACAGCCCTGACATGAAGTTATGAACCACTGACCATTACTGAACTTCCTTACAGCACTAACCCTAACTACAGACCTGTTAAACTCGTAATTACCGTCTCTATAAGCAAGTTCTGAATTATCCTCAACGTAGGTAACCCTATCACTATACTCTCTCATAATTTCCTAAAACCCTGTAGTACTTACTAAACTCTTAAACACTTTATAGATTATGAATGTGAATAAGACGAGGATTAAAGCTATAACTACAGCGAATACCACAGCTATAGTTGGTTGGAGACCTACTGAGAAGCATATAGGTATGAAGAAAACAACTATACATGTAAGTCCGCTAACGTTAGGTGCTGTACCACCTACTTGTAAGGGGATGAAGGGTGTGAGTAACAGTATTACCATTCCGAGGGCTATGAGTGTGATACCTAGTAATGTTAGGTTCATCTAACCACCACCTGAAGATTTATAAGTGTTAATATAATTGCTAGTAACGTAAGTATTATAGCCATGATCAACATAGCCTTAGTAACCTCCTTACTACTACCGAATACTATAGGTATAGGCCCTACTACTACAGCACCACCAGCCTCAACACGTTTCTCACTAACTCCACCAGCCTTAGTAGATGCCCTCCTCATTAAATCCAAGAATATTAGTATAGTACCTACTAGTATTAGGACTACCCCTACAGGTATCAGTATATATGCATCACTAACCACACTACACACCAACTAATTAATCCATTCAGTACTTTTATCCCTTAAGTAGGTACTGAAGTAAATGCTGACTGTATATTAGTAATACCTCTAACACTACTTAACTCATTATATAACTTCTTAACAACCTCAACATCACCTCTTAAAGCTATTATGAGCATACAGTACTTCTTAGTTAGGTGTATATGCATTGTAGCTGATATTACGTCTAGGAAGTTATGCTGTATATCAGTTAATTTCTCCTCAACCTCATGTTCTTCATGGTCGTAAGTTATTACTATACACCCAGCTATCCTACCACTTAACCTCACCCACTTATTACTAGTTATGAATAACTGTATAGCGTCTTGGAAAGCTCTAGACCTACTCCTATACCCTAAAGTCTTAATAAGTTCTTCGAATTCTGACATAATACCCTCCGGTACAGCAACTCCTGTCTTAACGACCTTCCCAGTCATGAGACCTACCACTAATGATAATTACTTTAAAGTTTTAATAAATTCCTCTACTCTTGATTAATTGATGGTGTAGTCTTTGAGTACTGTCTTAGTTAGGGACCTTAAGAAGTTTTACGAGGTTAGGGAGGGGTTTAGAGGGAGGAAGGTTGTTGAGGCTCTAAGAGGTATTTCATTTAGTGTTAGTAGGGGTGAGATCCACGCTATGTTAGGCCCTAACGGTGCTGGTAAGACAACTACTATTAAGATCTTAGCTACGTTATTACTACCTGATGGTGGTGAAGCATATGTTGCTGGGTTTGACGTTGTTAAGCAAGCTGATGAGGTTAGGAGGAGGGTGGGTATATCATTAGATGTTTCTAAGGGTTTCTACCCATCACTCTCAGGTTATGAGAACTTAGTGTTTTATGGATTACTTAAGGGTTTCTCAATCAGTTACTCGAGGAGGAGGGCTAAAGAACTTCTCGAGTTAGTAGGTTTAGAGGGTATGAAGGCATCACATAATCCGTACTTCACCTACAGTTTAGGTATGAGGGCTAAGCTATCTATAGCTAAGGCCTTATTCTCAGACCCTGAAGTACTATTACTTGATGAGCCGACTTTAGGATTAGATGTTGAGAGTGCTAGGATGATACGTAGGTTAATTACTGAGTTAGCTAGGGATGGGAAGACAGTACTGATAACAGGTCATAACATGTATGAGGTTGAGGAGGTTGCACAATCAGTAACTATAATAAATAATGGGGTAGTAGTAGCTTCAGGTACGCCTGAACAACTTAAGCTTAAGTTCGGATTACTGTATAAGGTATCCTTAGTTTTGAAGGATGTAGGTAGAGACTTCATAGAAGTTTTTAAGGGTTCACTACCTTTAGAGGGTATATCAGTTGAGGATTTAGGTGGGTCTTTAAGGATTACGATGTATGTGAGGAGTCGTAGGGAGGAGTTAGTACAGACCCTCCTCAACATACTGGAGAAGAGTAATACTAAAGTCTTAGATATCTCTATAAGAGAACCTACCTTAGAAGATGTTTATGTAGGACTTGTAGGAGGTGGTGTTTATAGGGTTACTTAACATAGTGTTAGCTTTAATTTATAGGGAGTTAGTATGGTTTAGGAGGTTTTTAGCTGATTACGTAGTTTCATGGGTGTTTGCATCATTTATCTCATTATCGATTATCTTAATACCTATGAGTATTAGTGATGTGAATATAGTTGTATTAAGGTTTAGTAGTGTTGTTGGTATGGAGTTAGATTTAAGTACTGCTTTACTAGTGAGTATCCTACTATCAAGTATAGTCCCGGTAGTAGCTGTATGTGTTAATGATGTAGCTCACGTAATATTTGCTGAGTTTAAATTTATTGATGTAGGCCCACTCATACTAGGGTCAACAACGTTGAAGTATTACCTACTAGCTAATGCGTTTGTTAGGTCTTCTCTAATGACTTTAGGGATAACTATATACTTACTACCAGTACTAATCTATGCGTTATCCTTCTACGGACTCCTAGTATTCCTAATTGTTGAGTTATCACTTCAGATATCAGCTATAATCTTAGGACTATACATAACGTTAGTAGCTTCGTTAATAACTTTCTACACTAACGTAAGTCGTCCTTGGGTAGTCGCTAACCTACTACCTCCTTTAATACTCTCAGGCTCCGGTATATACATCCCTACCTATGTAGTACCTTTAATACTGAGGGTGTTTGCATACATAACACCTATACCATATGTTAGTAGAGTCCTACAAACAGTTGCTATATGTCTATCACTTCCGGAGATCCTAACATTCTTAACAGTAGCTGTGATACTCTTAACATCTTACTTAGTAGTAACTACTGTCTTCAGTAGTAAGTTGGAGTTTAGGGTTAGGAGGTAGTTATGAGGGTGTTAACTAAGGTCTTTAAGTTAATGTATATTGGGACTTACATAGCTCGAATACACTTAAGTAGTTATATTGCTTGGTTAGTGAATTCTGTCTTATGGTTTATATTCATATTCACACCAGTCATGATGTTATCACAAGATGTTGTTAAGGCATTCCAGACATTCATACCAGGACTTCTTGTTATGTCATGTGGTGGTGTTGCTATATCAGCAACTGTTGAGTTCCTTAGATGGAATGTTAATCAAGGAATTACAGATATTTTTAGGGAGAATGGGTTGAACATATTTGCATACCTCTTAACAGGTGTTCATATAGATATTACTGTCCACGGACTACTGAGTTACATATTATTAGCTTTAGGACTATCCAACTACTTAAACATAGGGTTACCTGAAGTACTCCCTAAAAACCCAGTACTCTTCATCATAGCTATAATATCCTTAATACCTACGTACCTACTCATAGGGTCGATAACTGCGTACGTATACACAGTAAGTAGGGTGAGTTCTGCGTGGATGTTAATAGCTCAGATGTTAATAGCTGTAGGTACGGTCATACCGCCGAACATCCTAACAAGTAGTTACGTCTTCCTAGTAAACCCGTTAACTATAGTTGCTGAACTTGCTAGAGCATCCTACGGGCAGAACGTATTCGAACTTAATACACTTCTTCAAATATCATTAATTACGTTACCTCTATACGTAGTAGTAGCTTACTTCATAAGTATTAAGAGTGATGAGTATATCTCTAGGAGAGGTCTTGAGTATAGGTTCTAGTAGAACTATCTAAACGTTTAACTTTAAATCCTACTTAAGTTGTAAGGTATTTTAAATTTGTTGAGTATTTAATGAAGTTTATTCATGTATTACTACCGATTTGATGTATAAAATATGAAGTTTCAGTATTTAATTAAATAAACTTTAATTAAAGTTTTTAAACCCTCCTAATAATTATTAAGATGTTCAAGGACTTGAAGGAGTAGTAAGATGATGTTCTCAGACTGTGGTATCGGGGTTTGTTTAAGTCCCCGAGGTGGAAGGCTTAAATGAGTTACTACATAGCTGTAGATATTATAAGATATGATGAGAAGTTATTGATTGAGGCCTTCAACAACTTAGGTATTAACGTTAGTATCTTTAAGGTGGATTCAGAGTTATTACCGTTAACTGATGGTAGTGTACTTAATAATAGTGTAGTTCTTATTAGGCCTCTATCAGCGTATAACGCTATATACTCAGCTATAGCTTTTGAGTCTATGGGTGCTTTAACAGTTAACTCATCTAGAGCTCTGTACATATGTAATGATAAGGTATTAACCTATAGTTACTTGATTAAGGAGGGTATTAAGATACCTAAGACCTACATAGCATTATCATCACTAGCTATTAAGCAAGTACCTACTAAGTTAGGTTTTCCGTTGATAGATAAACCACCGATAGGTAGTTGGGGTAGGTTAGTTAGTTATGTAAGGGATGATATTGATTTAAAGATTGTTTCAGAACATAGGGAGTTTATGGATTTTGTAGTAAGGACTCACATACTACAGGAGGTTGTAGGTTTAGGTAGTGATGTTAGATGTATTGTTGTTGGTGATGAGGTATTAGGCTGTATGTTGAGGAAGGCTTCAGATAGTAGTGAGTGGAGGAGTAATGTTGCTTTAGGTGGTAGTGTTGAGTCATACCCACCTAATGAGGAGTTGAGGGAGTTAGCTATTAAGGCTTCTAAAGCTGTAGGTGCTGAGGTTGCTGGTGTTGACTTACTAGTAGGTGATGGCTACTACGTTAATGAAGTGAATGGCGTGCCTGAGTTTAAGGGTTTTATTAAGGCTACAGGTGTTAGAGTTCATGAACATATAGTTAAGTACTTAGTAGGTATTCTTAGGAGGTAGTCTATGGGGGTAGTTAGAGTAGGTATTATAGGTGCTTCAGGTTATACAGGTGGTGAGTTACTTAGACTACTCACTAATCACTCAGGTGTTGAGGTAACTTACGTAACGTCTAGGGAGTATGTCGGTAAGCCAGTACATCACATACACTATAACTTAAGAGGTTATTATAGAGGTCTTAAATTCAGTGAGTTTAGAGTTGATGAACTATCTAATAAAGCTGATGTAGTATTCCTAGCATTACCTCATGGAGTCTCAGTAAACTACGTACCTAAGATACTTGAGGTAGGTGTTAAAGTTATTGACTTAAGCGCTGACTTCAGGTTGAAGAACCCTGAAATGTATGAGTTTTGGTACGGGTTTAAACACCCCTACCCAGACCTACTGAGTAAGGCTGTATACGGATTACCTGAGATTCATAGGGATGAGCTTAGAGGTGCTAGTCTAGTCGCATCACCTGGTTGTAACTCAACTGCAGTTATACTGTCATTACTACCTATAGTTAAGTCAGGTATTGTAGATTTAAGTAGGGTTATAGCTGATGTTAAGGTAGGTAGTAGTGAGGGTGGTGCTAAACCTACTCCAGGCTCCCACCACCCTGAGAGGGAGGGTGCTGTAAGACCTTACGAAGCTGAAGGTCATAGACATGCAGTTGAGGTTGAGCAAGAGATTAGTAGGTTAGTTAACAACTCAGTTAAAGTCTCTATAATACCTCACGCAGTCAGTAGTATTAGGGGTGTACTAGCATCAACTCATCTATGGCTTACTAAGGACGTAGATGATATTGAGTTGATGAGGTACTACGTACAGGCCTTCTCTAAGGAACCATTCGTTAGGTTTGTGAAGACTGTACCTCCTGGTTACCCAGACCCTAAGTACGTAGTCGGTAGTAACTACGTTGACGTTAGCTACGCTGTTGAGAGGAGGTTAGGGAGGTTAACATCCTTTGTAGCTCTAGATAACTTAGTTAAGGGTGCTGCAGGACAGGCTATACAGGCGTTCAACATTGTAGTAGGTTTTGAGGAGACTTTAGGTCTTAAGTACCCACCACTAAAGCCTTAGGTGTACCTCATGTACGTAGTTAAGGTTGGTGGTAAGGTAGTAGATAAGAACTTAAGTAACGTTATTGAGAGTGTTAGTAAGTTCGCACGTACCGTACCTCTAGTCTTCATACATGGTGGTGGTAACGTAGTTACTGAGTTCTGTAGGAGGGTAGGTGTTGAACCTAAGTTCGTTACATCACCTGAAGGTATTAGGAGTAGGTATACTGATAGGGATGAGCTTGAGGTTTACGTTATGGTTATGGCTGGTAAGTTGAATAAGGAGATAGTCTCTAGTTTAATCTCTAAAGGTGTTAGGTGTGTAGGGATTTCAGGTGCTGACGGACCTACATTAATAGCTGAGAGGAAGAAGAGGATTGTAGTAGTTGATGAGAGGGGTAGGAGGAGGGTTATAGATGGTGGTTTCACAGGTAAGGTAGTTGAGGTTAGGGTAGAGCTACTGAAGACTTTATTAAGTCTAGGCTATACAGTAGTTATAGCACCTATAGCTATAGATAATGAGGGTACTATGCTTAACGTAGATGCTGATCAAGTAGCTTTTAAAGTAGCCTCAACACTTAAGGCTGATAAGTTAGTAGTACTGACTGACGTACCTGGAGTGATAATTGATGGTATGGTTATGAAGGAGATTAAGGTTAGTGAGGTTGAGAGTATAGTTAGTAGGGTTGGTGCCGGTATGAATAGGAAGTTGATTGAGGCTTCAAACGCTGTAGTTAGTGGTGTTGGTGAGGTGATAATATCTTCAGGTTTAGTTGAAGATCCTTTAAATAATGCTTTAAACGGTAACGGTACTGTGGTGAGAGGTTGAGTAGTCGTGATGTAGTATTAGATGAGGTAGATATTAAGATCTTAAGTATTTTGAGGGAGAATGCTAGGACTCCATATACTGAGATGGCTAAGGAGTTAAGACTTAGTGAGTCTGCAGTCCGTAAGAGGATTAATAGGTTGATTAAGGCTGGAGTTATTAGGAGGTTTACTATAGACTACAGTATAGGTAATGAGGTTAGAGCTGTAATACTTGTTAAGACTCAATCATCAATACCTGTACCTGAGGTCTCTAAGAACTTAATGAGGGTTACATGTACTGATAGAGTCTATGAAGTTACTGGTGAGTACGATATAGTTGTCGTGAGTGTTAGTAAGGATATAGCAGGTCTTAATAAATGTATAGATGAGATAAGGAGTAGTAAGGGGGTCTTAACAACTAACTCTATGGTTGTTTTAAGGTCTTGGCCTTAATACTTGATAAAGGTTAATATCTTCAGTACTTAAGAATTTTTAGTGTAGTTGAATGTTTGAGGGTAGGTTATTCACTAAGTTAACGACTAGTTTAGGGAATGTTAGAGCTTCAGAACTAGTATGTGATTTAGTGACTTTATTTGAGGAGGGTAGGGTATTAGCATACGATAAGTTTACAGAGTCATCGATATACTTAAGAGTAGGTAATATAGACTTAACAGTAAGTGGTGGTTCAGGTAGTTTAGTTAGGATTGACTTAACAATAGATAACTGTGACTTACTTGAGAACTTCAACAACTTAGTTAACGTATTTAATAAAGTACTTACTCAGAAGTCAGTAGTTAGAGCTGAGGTTAAGTATATAGAGTTGATTAGTGGTTTTGAGACGTATATACCGTTAACTACAGCATTAACTATAAAATCAACACGTATAAGTAATGTGTTAAGTAGTTATGGGGTTTTAATTAAGGACTTACTCTCAGAACCTATCGATGATACTCAACTAGTGAGTGTTTCAGGTAGTTACGTAGTTAGTAGTTTAGGTATTGTTAACGTAGTGTATACAGCGATAGTAAGGAATTACTCGGTTAGGTCTTCCTTAAGTATGGGTAAGAGGGTTAGTAAGCAGGAGGTTAGGGAGGAGTTAATTAAGAAGTTAGTTTATGAGTCCTACATACTGTCTCAAGCAATTAATGAGGAACTATATACTAAGTATAGTTATTAAGTCAATACTTATTAACCTTCACTTACTAGGTATTTAGGTGTAAGTACTTAATGGATGTTCAGACATTTACTCAAGTATGTGTTAACGCTTTACTCTTAGGTGGTATGTATGCAGTCATAAGTGTAGGTTTAAACCTAATATTCGGTGTTTTAAAGATTATTAACTTCGCTCATGGTGAGTTAATAATGCTTGGTATGTACTCTGCTTACTGGTTAACAACACTCTATAATTTAAACCCCTACATCTCCATACCTATCGTAGCGATGTTGTTGTTCTTAGTTGGTGTGGCTATAGAGAGGGTGTTGATTAAACCTATACTTAAAGCACCTGAGGTTAATCAATTACTAACTACAGCAGCTTTAATACTAGTACTTCAGAACTTAGCTTTAATACTATGGCGTGCTGATTATAGAGGTGTTAGTGTTTACGTACCTACGATTACTTTAGGCTCTCTCTACATACCAGGTACTAGGTTAGCAGCATTCGTAGGTGGTTTAATAACATCCCTCACACTTTACTACGTGTTGATGAAGACTGATGTAGGTAGGAGGATTAGAGCTGTAGCTCAAGACCCTGAGATAGCTTCAGTACTAGGTATTAATGTCTCAGTAATTCAGACACTTACTTTCGGGTTAGGAGCTCTACTTACTGGTATAGCCGGTACCTTATTAATACCTATATATATGGTTAACCCTATGGTCGGCGGTACCTTCGGTTTAATTGCTTGGATAATAATAGTGTTAGGTGGTTTAGGTAGTTTCGTAGGTGCTTTAATAGGTAGTTTCATCATAGGTTTTATAGAGGCATTCGTAGGCGCTTTAATTAGTTTAGAGATTGCTAGGGTTGTAGCGTTCATGATCTTCATAGCAATACTCTTCATAAAGCCTACAGGACTGTTTGGTGAGAAGGCGAGGGTTTAGGTGGTCTATATGAAGTCTTTAAAACTTAATCGTATAATACCTATAACGTTGATACTACTTATAGGTTACTTAATACCTATAATTCCGTTACCTCCGTATATAATGCATGTATTCATATTAGTTGTTATGTGGGCTTACTTATCAACTGCTTGGAGTATATTAGGTGGTGCTGCTGGTCAGTTATCATTAGGTCATGCAGCCTTCTTCGGTACTGGTGCATACACTACTTACTTCCTGACTGTATGGTTTGGATTACCACCCCTAATGAATTTACTTGTTAGTGGTTTAACAGCATCGTTATTAAGTGTAGTTATTGGTTACCCGTGTTTTAGGTATGGTTTAAGAGGTGTTTACTTTGCATTAGCTACTATAGCGTTTACAGAGATAATGAAGGATCTCTTCATATACTTAAGAGAATTGACTGGTGGTTCTTTAGGTGTGTGGATGCCTGTATTACCGGAGGGTATCACCACCTTATACTTCCTCGGTAAGGAAGCATATTACTACGTAATAACTACTTTATATGTGGTGTTGATGATTATTATTAATCTTATGGGTAGGTTTAGAGAGTACTTAACAGCTATTAGAGAGGATGAGGATGTAAGTGCTAGTATAGGTATTAACGTGACTAGGTATAAGTTACTAGCTTTAATGATTAGTAGTTTCTTCGTAGGTGTTGGAGGAGCTTACTACATATGTTACTTCAGGTATATAAACCCCTACGTAGCCTTCGGACTCGATACAAGTCTTCAGATGGTTTTAATAGGTATCTTCGGCGGTATGTACAGTTTTTGGGGTCCGTTAATAGGTTCAGTGATATTAACACCTATAGGTGAGTACTTAAGGATTACTTTAGGAGGTACCTACGTAGGTTCACACCTACTGATCTACGGATTACTACTGATACTGATTATTAGGTTCTTACCTAAGGGTATATACAGTATTCTGGAATCCATATATAGTAAGTATTTAGTTAGGGGTGGTTGAATGGCTTTACTAGAAGTACGTAATCTATCTAAGAGGTTTGGTGGTTTATGGGCTCTTAAGAATGTTAGTTTAGATATTAATGATGGTGAGATACTAGGTATTATAGGTCCTAACGGTGCTGGTAAGACAACGTTATTCAACTGTATTACTGGTTATTACAGACCAGATAGTGGTAAGGTTATATTCCAGTCGAGGGATATTACTGGACTACCGCCGTTTAAGATAGCTCGGTTAGGGATTGCTAGGACATTCCAACTAACTAAAGCATTCAATAACTTAACAGTACTTGATAATTTAAGGATAGCAGCACTCTCTAGAGGTACTGACTTGAATGAGGTGTTAGAGGTTATTAAGTTAGTAGGTCTTGAGGGGAAGCGTAATTCCTTAGCTAGTAGTTTAACTATACTTGAGAGGAAGAGGTTGGAGTTAGCTAGAGCGTTAGTTATTAAACCTAAACTACTACTACTTGATGAGGTTATGGCTGGTTTAAAACCTCATGAAGCTGATGAATTACTTGACGTGATATTAAGGATTAATAAGTCTGGTGTAACTATAGCTATTGTTGAACATGTTATGAGGACTATTAAGAAGGTATGTAATAGAGTTGTAGTTCTGGACTTCGGGGTTAAGATTGCTGAGGGACTTCCTGAGGAGGTTATGAGGGATGAGAAGGTTATTAAAGCGTATTTAGGTGAGGAGTTTGTTGCTTAGAGTTAATGACTTAAGTGCTGGTTACGGATTACTTAAGGTCTTATGGGATGTGAATATAGTGGTGGGTAGTGGTGAGAGAGTTGCTCTTATAGGTCCTAACGGTGCTGGTAAGACAACACTCCTTAAAACTATAGTAGGACTTATAAAACCGTTTAACGGTAGGGTATTCTTCGAAGGTGAGGATATTACAGATATACCTACTCACCTCAGAGTACGTAGGGGTATCTCATTAGTTCCTGAGGGAGGTAGAGTCATACCTAAATTAACAGTTCTTGAGAACTTACTAGTAGCTGCTACTACTAAGGAGGCTAAGGAGAAATTAAATGATACTTTAGAGTTAATCTATACTTTATTCCCAATACTTAAGGAGAGGAAGAATCAACTAGCAGGTACTTTAAGTGGTGGTGAGCAGAGGATGTTAGCTATAGCTAGAGGCTTAATCACTAAACCTAAACTACTACTAATTGATGAAGTCTCCCTAGGATTAGCACCTAAGATAGTTACTCAAATATATGAGGTATTTAATGAGTTAAGTAGACTCGGTATAACTTTATTACTAGTAGAACAGTACGTAGTTAAAGTCCTTAAATCAACTGATAGGGCATACCTACTTGAACAGGGTAGGATTGTTTTAGAAGGACTTAGTGAAGAACTACTTAAGAACGACTATATCAGGAAGACATATATTGGTGAGTAATCCCTTCATTCCTAATATGATAAAAAATAAAAACTTAAAAGTATATATTTCAGGGCAGTATGTATGTCTGCTAAGGTCTCACCTACTTTAGTTGTAGTTCTCGTAGTTTTGATTGTTGTTGCTGGTGTTGTTGGTTATTTCGCAGGTACTGCAGCAGTACCACCACCTAAGACTGTAACTATAACTACTACTGTAGGTACTCCAACAACAATAACTCAAACATTAACAACAACAATAACTGAGAGGGTAAC
>CAZZLT010000034.1:0-4012 GCA_964655125.1 uncultured Desulfurococcaceae archaeon
CCTACCCGCTAATATTAGAAACAATAAGAGAAGATTAAGGGTAAGTTATTGATGTTGTTTAAGTCTTAAGTGGAGTATTGGTATGAAGATTGATAAGCTGATTAATGCTATTATTCCCTCAACATACCATACATTATCTAACAGTATTAATGATGACACAGCTAAGTAGTTGATTAGTGAGTGTAGAATTACTGCTAGGATTAGTAGTTTAATACTCCCGATCCTTAAGCTCATGAGTAGTGTTAGTGATAAGTGTATTATGATGGCTGAATTCCTCTCTAAAGCACCTGGGAGTAGGTCTAGTAATCCGTAATAATTAAATATCATACTAGATACGTACACAGGTACTGCATAGATTAGTAATGCCTCAGTTAAACCCCACCCAAGACCTAATGAGGTGAAACCCCTTAAGGAGAACTTACTTATAATACCTAACCTAAGTATTAAGAACCTAATACACTCCTCGAAAACTCCAGCCATTAACGACGCTATGAGTATGTAGTAAGGACTTTGAGTTAGTAGTGAGAGTATCGGTAGTCTAAGCATTAAAGCTACTAACCACCCACCACCACCTAATAATGCTATCAACCATAGAGTAAATGACTTCCTAGAAATCAGTAAGAGAGCTATGAATCCCGGAATCAACGATATAGCTATAGGGATTAAGATAACCACGTAAACACCTAGTAAGTCCTTAACTTAATAATTTATAAGGATTTTAAGTGGTATTTACTCATGAGTAATTACAGTAACTACGCATTAAGAGGTGTTATAGCTGGACTCATAACAGGTATTATAACATCGATAATCTACTTACTACTTATACTACCTATAATACCTGAACTCATAGAAGCTACAATCTACTCACGAATACCTCAGAACATACCTACTGAAGAATTAGAGAAGTTAATAAGTAGTATTAGAGGTATGATCAATAATTTAAAACCTATAATACCTATAGTTCAGATAATACAGCAGTTAATACTTGGGTCATTATTCGGAGTACTTCAAGGCTTCCTCATATTAAGACTTAAACTTAAGGAATTAAACTCAGCATTAATTACTGGATTAACGTATATACTCATATTAAGTCTAATACCATTAATACTCATACGAGACCTAACACCTGAGGTTATAGAACTACTAACTAAGTACTTAGGATTTAATACCTACCTAGTAATTACCTCCCCAGGGATAACCTTCACAGTTAGTATAACATTACTAAGTATGGCTAAGGGATTTTGGAGTAAGTTAATAACTCCTAAACAGTTTTAACTCATAAGTTATACTTATCATGTATAGACAGTAACTGAAACGAGGTTATGAAGTTAATTAAGGATTAGTTGTGGTGTTTAAACCCTATGTCTTATAGGTTGAAGTGTTATGGATATGAAGTTCTTAATTATAGGTAATTGTTTTTCTATAAAAAGAGTATGTTTGAAGATAACCTCTATTCAGGAGGACCTACAAGTAGTTAATACCTACTTTCTTCTTCTACAATTACTGCTGTCCCGTAAACTAATACTTCAGCTACACCACCCATTATATTAGCCGTAACGAGTCTTACACCAATTACTGCGTTAGCACCTAATGCCTTAGCTTTCTCAATCATTCTCTTAATAGCTTCATCCCTAGAACTAGCAAGTAATTCAGTATACTCTACAACCTCACCACCAGCTATATTCCTTAAAGCAGCTATGATATCCCTACCTATATTCCTAGCCTTAACAACACTACCACTAACTAATCCTAAAACCTTCTTAACCCTATACCCAGGTATGTAATCAGTTGTAGCGATGATGACTTCACTACCCATAAAACCACCTAAGACGTTAATTAACTCATAACTTAAATGCTTATCACATGAATATAAATTATTCCTTGAAGTATTATAGAATGTGATTCACATGGGTAGTAAGGTTTTTAGAGATGCTTATAAGTTAGTATACCTACTACGTCAACGTGATAAGTATAGAGTTAGTAGTAGGAGTTTAGATGATGTTTTAAGACTTGCTACTCTAGCTAAGGAACTTGTTAGTACTTATATTGAGGTGGTTGAGTGGGGGGAGGTGAGGGTTTTAAGGTTGAGGAGGTGAGTAGGGAGTCTATAGTTAATGAGTTATTGAGGTTATTTGAGGAGTCTATACTACCTAAGTTAAGTACTATAACTGAAGATACTAAGAGGTATCTATACTTCACAGCTTGGTTAAATACATTTATTGAGGGTAGAGGTCTTGGTAGGATAGTCATTACAGGTGGTTTTGCAGTAGAGTTATATACTGGTAGGATCTATAGGACTATGGATGTCGATATAGTAGTTGAGGGTTGTAGTGATGTTATTGAGGAATTCCTAAAGAGGTTCTCTGAGAAGATCGGTAGAGGTTACCTACCAACATATGAAGTACTCTCACTTAAGTCTATAGATATAGTCTCAACAACATATATGAGGAGGAAGAAGCCGACGAAGCTCTACGTAGATAATCTACACATCTATATAGACCCTATTGAAGACCTCATAACAACATACTTAACTAGCTGGAAGTACTGGACCTCTACAGAGGATAGAGATAAAGCTCTATGGCTCCTAATCACGTGGTACGATAGATTAGATTGGGACTACCTAAACAGTATATGCGTTGAGAAAGGAGTATTAGATAAACTTAAGGAAGTAATAGATATAACTTCATCATTAACTTAAACTAACTATACATTCTTAAAGTATTTAAACCATAGTCAACTACATCTATCAGATCTTTATGCTTAATTATATATGGGTCATCCCTAACATCCTCGCAACATCTTCAATTCCTACTGAAGATGATGTTGATAAGATCGTATCCTTATTTAAATCTGTTATTCCTTTAGTTGAAGAGCGTGAATTTAAGTATGATCCTGAAGTCCTTAAGGAAAAAGGTGTTTACGTCTATCACATACCAATACCTGACTCCAGTACACCGAATTTAATAGTCTTACATGAGGTTATAGACTTCATAAGTAAGTGTGAGAAGCCAGTACTCATTCACTGTTGCGGTGGTTGTGGTAGGAGTGGGACTGTAGTTACTGCTTATTTAATGAGTACTGAAGGACTTAAGTATGAGGAAGCTTTAATTAAGGCTAGATCCATAAATCCGTGTTTTGTTGAGAGTGAAGAACAGCATAGAGTTTTAAGACTCTATGATAGATTATTAGGTGCTGTCCCTACAGTACTTCTATCTAAGGTTATTGAGATCGGTAAGAATTTTAGGTTTGGTAGAGGTGTTGGTCACGTATCTAAGGTCTTAGAACTTTCTGTAGAATTAGTAAGTGAGTTAGAACATTATAACTTGTTAAGTCTTAAAACTGATGTTGAGAGAACTCTCTATATAGCTGCTATCTTACATGATATAGGTGTGTATAAGGGGTTCAGCTCTCATAAGGTTTATATGAGTTGATGTGATTTTCATTGCCTCATCTTTGTTCCCCCGCATCCCGCTCGGGGCCTCATCGGGCTTGGGGGCGTTCGGGGGCACCCCTAGAGCCCCACATCTTGAGTACTTAGATGTGAACTTCTTGTAGAGGTTCACAACTGCTACTACGTCTCTATCCCCTATGAAGCTACATTTACTGCATTTTAGGGTTCTGTAGCTGTTGTCAGCTAGCTTGTAACCACACCTAGGGCACTTTGATGAGGTTCCTTTAGGGCTGATCCTGGCTACTTCTAACCCTCTTTCCTTAGCTTCGTACTCTACGCAGAACTGTATTCTGCGGTAGAACCAGTGTGTGAACTTCTTGTTGAATTCCCTGCCCTTCTTAGCGTTATCCCTCAGCTTCTCTAAGTCCTCTAACACTATTATGGAGCTGTGCTTTAGTGCCAACTCAGCGATTAAGTCTCCGATTTTATGTGAGTAGTCCCACGATATGCTCCTAATCCTCTTCCCGTGCTTCTCGATGACTCTTCTAACACCCTTGATGAACCTCCACGACCTTGAGTACCTCTTCTGGATTCTCTCAATCCAGATTCTATGTGTTAGTA
>CAZZLT010000035.1:0-20926 GCA_964655125.1 uncultured Desulfurococcaceae archaeon
GTATGGTTTAATTAGTGAGTATGTTAAAACAGCTAAATCCTCACAATCACCACCTAAATCAATCAACGTCTCATTAGCTAACTTCCAATAATTACCTCCAACAACATTCTCAGACCTAATAGCTATAGAATCATATTGATAATACGTATTATTTGCAGTATATTCAAATACCCTCATAAGGAGTTCATTAACTGATTGTTTAGTCTCGAATTGTTTAGATAAATTACTTACGGAGGTAATTGACTTAATGAGGAAGTTATTGATCTCATCTTGAGACATAATGAAGAGTTCTACTGGAAATACTGCATATTTAAGCTTATACTGTAGTTTTGTAAGTTCGTAACGTAGTTTACTGATCTGAGACTCATAATCACTAATAACTGTATAGTATTCTGAGTTCAGCTTAGAGAGTAAGTCCATGTAGTAAGTTAAGTTCTTTCTAAGCTCATAATTCATAGCTGTAAGACTCTCAACCTCACCTTTCAACTGATCTATCTGAGACTCATAGCTCCTCTTAAGCTCCTCATTCAAGACGTTCAACTTATTAATCTCATTATTAAGTGCTTTTATCTGTGATTCATAACTCTCCTTAAGTAAGTTATTTAGATTATTTAATCTATTTACTTCAACCTGAAGCTGACTTACTTGAAACTCATAACTCCTCCTAAGTTGATCGATTCGAGATTCATAATCATTCTTAAGTTCCTCACTTAAAGTTATAAGCTTCTTAATCTCAACCTGTAATTGACTTATCTTAGACTCATAATCCTCCCTAAGCTCATCATTTAAAATACTTAATCTACCTACCTCATCTTGAAGTTCACTAATTCGGGATTCATAATAAACTCTAATCTGATCTATTTGAAACTCATAAGTCTTCCTAAGCACTTCATTCTCGGATTTAAGCCTACTAACCTCACTCCGTAATTCTGTAGTCTGAACAACATAAACTACTATTAATAACATGAGAATGATTGAAAATACAACTAACTCCCTCCTCATATTATCACTAAAAATTAATGTACATACCTCAATATATAACATAATTAACTCCATAATATGTTTAGGACCTTCAAGACATTCTAACTCAACAGTTAAAGACTAAGTCCTGAAGTTCAGGGTAGGTCTAAACATAATTAAACTCACTTAATAAAGTCTACAACCCTACTACAAACCTTAAGTACTACTTCCATTATCTATGAGGAGGTTTACATCTTTAGTTTGTTTAATACCTTTTAGATTATTTCATAGAGTACTGTATGGTAGCTACAGTGTTTATAGACTATGATGAGGAATTAATAAGTACTTTAAGTAAGGTTTACGGTGATGACCTCTACAAGTTTTTAGATTCTCTTAAGAGACCTCCGAGTAGATATTACGTTAGGGTTAATACCTTACGGACACCTACTGATGAGTTAATTAGGAGGTTGAGGGTTAGAGGTATTGAGGTTTATAAGGATGAGTACCTTGATGAAGCTATATACTTCCCAGTAAGACATAATCCTAACATACCTTCAGTAAGTAATTACGTTATAGCTGATAAGAAAGCTTCTGAATCAGTTATACTCGGTTCTGACCTCTACATCCCTGGAGTCCTTGGTGGTAAGTTCCGTAAGGGTTCTGAAGTTAATATCTTAACCCCCTACGGTGATGTAATAGCTTACGGTATCGCTATAGTTGATTCAGAGGATATTAAGAAGGGTAGTAAGGGAGTTGCTGTTAAGACTATTAAGTCCTTATATGAGGTTATTAAGGTTAGGGAACTTCCTGAGTATAGTGAGGGTTTGATATACCCTCAATCACTACCATCAATACTAGTTAGTAGGTTATTAAATCCTCAAGCTAATGAGGTAATTGTTGATATGTGTGCAGCCCCTGGTGGTAAGACAGGACATCTAGTAGAGTTATCTAAGGGTAAGGCAGTGGTATACGCCTTCGACCACTCACTGAGGAAGGTAGAGGACATGATTAAGGAGTTAAGTAGGTTAGGACACTTAAGTAGTGTTAAGGTTTTTAAAGCTGATAGTAGGTACCTACATACTGATTTCCCGTGGTTAATAGCTGATAAAGTACTTATAGACCCTCCATGCAGTACTTTAGGAGTTATACCTAAAGTATTCGACGTTAAGAGGTATAAGGACATAACAACATTATCTAAGTATCAATTCCAATTCATTAGTGAGGCTGTTAGGATTGTTAGGAAGGGTGGGTTAATAACTTACTCAACATGTACAGTAACACTTGAGGAGAATGAGGAGAATATTAGGAGAGCTATTAAGGAGTTAGGATTAGAAGTAGTTGAACCGTATATTAAGGTTGGTACTAGAGGATTAGTTGATGAGTTATGGGGTGAGTACTTACTAAGATTCCACCCACACATACATGGAACTCCAGGATACTTCATAGCATTACTTAAGAAGAATTAATCTATGATGACCTTATAAGTAGCTGCCTTCCTCAACCTATTCATTATAGCTAACCCCAACCCTAACTCCTTAAAACCCTCAACAATAGCTATATCAACACCTAACGAATCTATAAGTCTTAACGTACTGAATAAGTTATGAGCTACTTCATATAAGTTACTACGTGAACCAATACATAGTAACCTACACCCACTACTTAAGTAGTACTTCATAGTCTCACTACTACATACTATAGCTACCCTCAAACCCTTAGAAACCTCCTCAGAAGCCTTACGGAGTACAGTACTAACTAATCTACTTAAATCACTGTAGTCCTTAGCCTCAATAAGTATTAAAGGTGTATTAGGTGAGTAATGCCTATACTTAACACCTGGGCTTAAAGCTACCTCAGCTTCTGAGAAACCCCTAGCAAAGTTAGGTACCCTAACATCACTACCTAAAATCCTAACTAAGTCCTCAACAGTTATAGGACCAGGTCTTAACAGTGTTGGTGGGTCTGTAGTTAAGTCTACTATAGTTGACTCAATACCGAAGAAGGTCTCACCACCATCGATTATAACCTCTATAAGACCTACTAAATCCTTAATCACATGCTCAGCAGTAGTTGGTGACGGCCTACCAGCTAAGTTAGCGCTTGGAGCTGCTACAGGCCTCCCTAAAGTACTTATCAACTCTAAAGCTATTGGATGTCCTGGACATCTAACAGCTACTGTAGACCTACCAGCTGTAACCTCCTTAGGAACCTTCGAAGACTTCCTAACTATTAAGGTCAGAGGCCCCGGCCAAACATTCCTAATAAGCTTATAAGCAGTCTCCGGAACATTCTCTGAAACCTCCTCAAACATCCTTACAGAATCTACATGTATTATTAACGGGTTATCCATAGGCCTCCTCTTAACTTTGAATACCTTAACAACAGCATCTCTGTTATAACCATCAGCACCTAAACCATATACAGTCTCTGTAGGGAACGCACATAACCCACCACCCCTTAAAATATCAGCTACCCTACAGATCACATCCTTATCAGGTCTTAAAGGATCTAACCTAACGATCCATGTCATACAAGTTAATACCTTAACTACAGCAATCATATCTACTAATTCAAAACATATAAGTGATTATGTAAGAATTAATTTAGTGATGTGAGGCGTCCTTACTGATTAGATGATGTCTACGAATCCCTCTGACACCGTCCTCAGCAAGACCTGAGATTTAAGTAAAAGATTTAATAAGTATTTTCTAAATTTTTTAGGGGCCCGTAGCTCAGCCTGGTTAGAGCACCCGGCTGATAACCGGGGGGTCCGGGGTTCAAATCCCCGCGGGCCCACCACACCCTCACACCTGTAACTTAGTTAGTATGAGTCCCTTACCAGGGACTACATCTACTTTATACGCACCCCTATAGTGGTTAGTCATCCTCATCTTCTTAATTATTAAGTATCTACGGATCTCTTTAACATCCTCGACATTATCTAACCATAGGTGGAATATACCGTCTGCTATATGCTCTAACCCAAACCCGAATGTAGAGTTATGAACTACTACGTTATTAGCTACGTAGTTTTCGTAAGGTTCTACTGATAAGTCATACACATAACCATCAACTACACCGATAAACCTAATATCACTAACCCTCCTCAACACAGCAGTACTGTAATGCGTATGTTCTGAAGTACCTACATCAGCGACTAGAACGTAATCACCTACTCTTAAATCACTAACCTTAACAACCTCTACAACACCGTCATCTAAAGTAAATAGTGAATGATCTTCAGTAACCTTCAAACTATTACCATCATCTAAAACAACTTCATACAAATAACCATTGCTTCTATGCCTAACTACAGCGTAAACACTACACCAGTTAATTGTTAAGTTTTTAGGGTTTAATGATAGTGTGTAAATACCGTCAGTGTTAACTAGGTCGTAATCCTTAGTACGTATTAAGTTACTAGACCTTAACAGTTCGTTGAATAAGTCCTCTATAGCTACTTCATAGATATCACTACCCACCTTAACACCTACTCTAGAATCACCGTAAACTGACTTCGTAGTCATTGCGTACTGACTCACTAGTAATGCTGTTACGTTCTCCCTATGAGTAGCTATCTTAAGTTGGTATGAGTACTTCCTAGCCATTACAGGTTTATCAGCCCAGAAAGCTGAGATACTATCAACTACTAACCTAACATGTCTTAAGGGGGACTTATGCTTCTCATCAGTAAGACCTAAAACTCTATAACCTTCATTTATAGCTGCGATTAAAGTCTCAATCTCTAACGCTGCATACCTCCTCTTCCTCTCTAACTCCTCAGCCTCAGCACTTAACTGCTTAGCAGTTTTAAGGAGACTGAATATATCTACAACTACTAGTTGAGGCTGTCTCTCAGGCTTCTCATCACCTAAGTAGTAGGTGTTGAAATCATCTAAGTTCATGTTGAACTGCCTAGCCTGTCTAATAACATCTCTAAACTCAGCCTCAGTAGTAACGTATATTACTGGGTCACCACTTAGTAACCCTGCGTAAGCATAATGCATACAGAGTATTGACTTACCAGTACCTGGTTCACCAGTAATTACTACCCAATTACCTTTAGGAATACCACCTTCTAAACCATCATCAAGTAACTTAATACCAGTACTAACTCTGATGATATCCTTCAACATCACACCTTACATAAAGCTTTCTATCAAATCTTATAAACACCCTCCTCAGATGTTATTAGGGCGATAGGTATTGTGGAGTTTAGGATAGATCCTTGGTCTCACGTAATGATTAAAGAGTACGAGAAGTTATTCACTGAATTCGGTATAAGACCTTTTAGTGATGTTATTGATGAGCTTAAGAATATAGTAGAACCTCATAAGCTGATGAGGAGGGGGGTTATATTCGGGCATAGAGACTTCAACATAATCATTAACGCGTTGAAGAATAAGGAGAAAATAGCTATAGTTACTGGGTTAATGCCTAGTGGTAAGATGCATTTCGGTCATAAGATGCTTATAGATCAGATAATATATTATCAAAGCCTAGGTGCTGAGATATTCCTCATAATAGCTGATGTTGAGGCATATAGTGTTAGGAGAGTTAGTAGGAAGGAAGCTATTGATATAGCGTTAAACGATTACGTAGCTAATTACATAGCTTTAGGGTTAAGTAAGGATAACCTACACCTCTACTTCCAATCAAATTACCACCCTAAGTACTATAGATTCATACAGTTAATCTCTAGGAAGTTAACACTTGCTGAGTTAAGAGCTACTTACGGTGAGGACTTAGAAGTAGGTAAGATAGTATCAGTACTTACTCAAATAGCAGACATACTACACCCACAGTTAAAGGACTTCGGAGGGCTTAAGAACGTATTAGTACCTGTAGGCCCTGATCAAGACCCCCACATAAGATTAACTAGAGATGTTGCTCAGAGGTTTGAGAATGAGTTAGGGTTGAAGCCGCCAGCATCAACATACCATAGATTCATGACAGGATTAGACGGTGGTAAGATGAGTTCATCAAGACCTGAAAGCTATATAGCATTAGATGAAGACCCTAAAACAGCTACTCAGAAGTTAATGAAGGCATTCACAGGTGGTAGAGCTACTGCTGAAGAACAGAGGAGATTAGGTGGTGAACCTGAGAAATGTGTAGTTTATGAGTTCTACGCATACCATCTAATACCTGACGATCACGAACTAAGTAAGATTTACGAAGAATGTAGACGAGGTCATATACTATGCGGTGAATGTAAGTTAAGAGCTGCAGAACTCCTAAGTAAATTCTTAATAAACCACAGAACTAAGTATGAGAAAGCCCTAGATAAAGTATATCAATACGTCGAAGTACCAGACTTCTAAAGCAGATAGACCAGCTTCTAACATTTACTGAGTAGTGTTTCTTGCTCAAGGAGGTCTCCAACCTTCCCCCAATTAACTTCAGAGAGATACTTAACTAGAGCTGAAGAGTCAGTGTCTCTCACAACCCATCATAACAAAACTCAAATCGTCAGACCTAACATTCTCAAGAAGTATTACAACACCTATAAACAGTAAACAATACCATAAATGTTTCCTCTATAGAAAATGAGGTTAAGTCCCTACCCTAGCATCGGGGTAGGTAAGAAACAGTACTTCAGTAGTGATGTGGAGCTAGGAAATTAACTACGGCTTCCAATACTAAAACAATAACTAACATTTAGTTATGAATTCAAGTTCTATTGTTTAGTGCCGCGGCCGGGATTTGAACCCGGGTCACGGGCTCGAAAGGCCCGCATACTTGACCGGGCTATACTACCGCGGCACCTACTCACTACTTATTATATTGTGCTTATTAAGGTTTTAGTTTGTAATTTAATTAGTTATTTAGGTAGAGTGTGAATGGTTGAAGTTGTTGTCGATAGGTTACGTAGTTGTAGGAGGTTGTCTAGGGTATTATCAGGTGTTACTGTAGTTGCTGTTATGACTACACCTTATCCATGTCCTCACGGTAAATGTGCCTACTGTCCTGGAGGTCCTGAGTACGGTACTCCACAGAGTTACTATGGTGATGAACCTGCTTTGATGAGGGCTTTAAGAGTTGGTTATGATCCGTATGAGCAGGTTAGAGTTAGGTTGAGACAGTATGAGTATTTAGGGTATAGACCTAGTAAGGTTGATGTGATAGTTATGGGTGGTACGTTCACAGCACTTCCAGAGGATTATCAGGAGTGGTTTGTGACTTCACTCTTCGAAGCGTTTAATAGGTATCCTGAGGATAGACCTGAGAAACTCCCGAGTTTAGAAGAAGCTCAACTACGTAATGAGACAGCTAATATTAGAGTTGTTGGACTTACTTTTGAGACACGGCCTGACCATATAAGTGAGTATGTAGTGAATAGGTTACTGTACTTAGGAGGTACTAGGGTTGAGATAGGTGTTCAGAGTATATATGATGACATCTTAAAAATAGTTGAGAGGGGACACACAGTTAAGGAGACTATCAAAGCAACTCAACTACTTAAGGACTCAGGATTTAAAGTTGTTTACCATATAATGCCGGGGCTCCCAGGATCTAACTTTGAGAGGGATTTAGAGATGGTTAAGGAGTTATTCGATAATCCGGACTTCAGACCAGATATGCTTAAGATATACCCTACATTAGTTGTTAAAGGTACTAAACTATATCAGTGGTGGGTTGAGGGTAAGTATAAAGCGTTAAGTGATGAGGAAGCTATAGAGTTAATCTCTGAGATGTACCGCTACATACCTAAGTGGGTTAGGATTATGAGGATTCAGAGAGACCTACCAGTACAGTATATTGAGGCAGGTCCTAAGAAAGGTAACCTACGTGAGTTAGTAGAGTTGAGAGCGTTAAGTAAAGGTATTAAGATTAATGAGATTAGATTTAGAGAAGTTGGTAGGTCATTACTACTTAAGGGTAAGAAATTAACTAATGTTGAAGTACTAGTTACTGAGTATGAGGCTAGTGGTGGTGTTGAAGTATTCATAAGTGCTGAGGATACCCGGAACGACGTGTTAGTAGGGTTATTAAGGTTAAGAATACCTTCTGAAAAAGCCTTTAGACCTGAGATAAATGGTAAGACAGCAATAGTTAGGGAGTTACATGTGTACGGACCTCAACTACCAGTAGGTGAGAGACCGAGTGATATAGACACACAACACTTAGGTGTAGGGGTTAAACTACTTAGGAAAGCTGAGGAGGTAGCATATAGTAAGTATGATAAGAGGAAGGTATTAATACTTTCAGGTATTGGTGTTAGAGAGTATTATAGGAGGTTAGGTTATTGGAGGGAACGGAACTCACCCTACATGACGAAACTACTTACGTAGTAATACGTAGTAATTCTCAGGTAATAACCTCTTATGAGGATTGTAAACACCTACCTTAACAACATTAAAGCCTACACCCCTTAAACACTTCAAGACATCACAAACCCTATATATATGGTAGTACCTTAGGAATACCTCACCCTTACTCCTCCAAGGAACTCTAATATCGAACACCTTACCTAAATTCCTAGGATTAAATAAGGACTTAATTAAGTTCTTAAGAACATGTTTTAGAACTACTGGATGTGTTAAAGCCCAAAGAGTTATCAACCCTTCACCACCTTCCTTCAACACCCTATAACACTCACTCAACACAACTCCTAAATCCTTCGGATGTATATGATTTATAGAAGCTATTAGTAAGACCCTATCAACAGATAAGTCCCTAAGAGGTAATGACCTCATATCAGCTTGAACATGGTCAGAACGAACTACTAAATCATCACCTAACCTACTAATCAGTACTTTAGACCTCTTAAGCATCCCATAAGATATATCCAGACATACTAGCTTAGACTTATTCCTTAAAGAATACCTAACCCCATTCTGACACGGACCACAACCAATATCAACAACCCACCCATCAGAACTAGATACCTCATCAACAACTCCCCAAGCTACAGTCCTAAGACTAGAGTAACTACTAGATATTGAGTCGTAAACACCCATTAACTCCTCATATATATCACTACTTGAGTTCATACCACCTAACAGGAAGTGATGAGAGAATTTATGGTGCGGCGGCCGGGATTCGAACCCGGGATTTCTGGCGCTCTACGGAACCCCAGAGACCCTGGCAGGCCAGCGTCCTAGACCAGGCTAGACGACCGCCGCACTCCAACATTTAATTTTAATACTATATCTTTTAAAGTTTAACTTCATTAACATTATCCATCAAAGTCAAACACAGAGCTACAACTAATAAACTTCATTAAACTGGTGTTTGTGGCGGGCCCGAGGGGATTTGAACCCCCGACATCCGGCTTCCCCGACCGTCAGTGAGTCCCCTGATCTTTAGGAGGCCGGCGCTCTATCCTGGCTGAGCTACGGGCCCTACCAACACAATAATTCAATTACTCAGTTTTAAAGTTTAGTTGAAGACCTAGCTATCAGAGAAGTGTGTTAGTTCATCAATCACAGCCATCACCACTCATCATCTAGTTAAACCTCCACCTCAGAGTTCTTAAGCTTTAAACTACTAAGTAACCTCACTCATAAGGTATTAAGGTGGTGCGGGGGGTGGGATTCGAACCCACGCAGGCCTACGCCATCGGGTCTCCCACTATGCTGGAAATAGTCTTAAGCCCGACCCCTTTGACCTAGCTCGGGCACCCCCGCACCATATAATTATTACTTGTGAGGGTTTAAATTTTATAAATTTAATTATTAGTCAGTAGGTGTAGGTTCTGGTAAGTCCTTAAGCTGTCTTAATACATATTCTCTCAACTCTTGAGGACTTGGTAACTTCTTAACTAACCTCCCTTCCTGTAAGTAGAGTTCTAAAACATCCTCAAAACACTTACTCGGTGTAGAGTTCCACGGCACTACCTCGTACTCTAATGTAGAACATCTATAAACTTTCTTAGCACCCGGTAACTTACCCCTCTTAGAGATCGGTACCCACTCACCACTCTTATTAGCTTCAACAATATCAGCACCTATATCAACTGGTTGAGGGAACGCTACTGAAGTACCGACTCCGAAAATATCTACAATATCTCTTAACTGCTGTACAGACTTCTCATTAATACCACCGCTAGCGATTATCTTAACGTGTTTATACCCTAGTAAGTCTAGAGTCCACCTAACCTCCATAATTATCTCTCTGAAATTACCCCTCCTACTACTGGGGGTATCTAACCTAACACCGAATAATCTCTTCCCTAAGGTCTTCGCAGCCTTAACAGCCTCCATCCTCTCATCCTCGAAAGTATCTACTAGAGCTATCCTCGGTACATCCTCAGGAATAACCTCATCAAAAGCTTTCCAAGCCTCTACATTATCACCGAAGACTATTATAAGAGAGTGAGGCATAGTACCTGAGGGCTTAACACCTAAATACTCCTCACTCATAATACCTGAAACACCGTCAAACCCACCAATGAATGCAGCTCTATCAAGCATAGGAGCTAATGCTGGGTGAGCAGATCTTAACCCAAAAAATATGAATTTCTTATCCATACCTAACCTCTTAATCCTAGCAGCCTTAGTACTAACACTAGTTGAATGTCTTAAAATACCTAAGACAGCAGTCTCTAACTCAACAAAGTCTACATACCTACCCTCAACAACCATTAGAGGTACTGGGTGGTTAGACGGTATTAAAGTACCTTCAGGTAAGGAGTAAACATTTACAGGCCTCTGAGATAGTATTTTAAGTGCATCCTCTAACCCGGAATAAACTACCCACTCATAACCTTTAGGAACTCCATTAACGTGAAACTCCATCCTAACCCTAACATCTGATAACCCTTTCTTTATCAAGATCTCTTTAGTTCTGACAAAGTATACATCAGTAACCCTACCTTGTAGTATATCATCGTTTGAGGCGATGTACAACCTCATACTATCACCATAACATTACTAAACCTTAAATATTTTAACTTTCCTTAATACTTAACAACCCACACTACCTACTAAACCACTCTATTAAGGAGTTAACATCCTCATCTGATATCATATTAAACTCTCTTAACTCCATAACCCTACTAACAAACTCATCTAACGCTAGTATAGATGCTGCCTCAGACCCTAACTCAATAACAGCATCATCAAGTTTAAGAAACTCTAAGTAATCACCATCCCTTAAAACAATAGTAATAGACTTAACATTAATTAAATCAATTAAATTCCTTAGCAAACAATAATCACATCCATCTAAAACATTACCAACCTCTAACCTCGGTATATACACTACATCAGACCTACATATACTTCTACAAGCCTCTGATAAAGACCCTATATTAGCTAGTAGTACCCTCTCAAGATCTTCAACCCTCATTTTTAAGACCTCCAAGATCTTCTAACTAATACGTTTTAAACTACATCATCACTAACGACTATAACAATACATGCTAAACTTAATGTTTAAAAATGTAGATCTAAGGTATATGTGGTCTGACCATGTCTTTGACAGGTCTATATGTAAGTATGTATGACTCTCTAGAAATACTCTTCAAGGAGCTGCAACGTCTTAATTACATAGTAGTAGGTTATAAAGTAGTCGGTAACGTATTAAGACTTACTAGGTTGGACTCCATTGAAGAACTAGCTAGAAATGTTGAGGATATTCAAAACCCTGGTAAGTACTCGTTAGTTCCAGGGAGCTTCTATAGACATGGCCCTGACTCACCGAAGAGATACCTCTACCCTCCTGAACATCTACTCTTCACAGTATCACCGGAGTGGAGGGTTGAACTCCCTACAGCTCCTGAGGACCGTATAGCTTTCTTCGGTATAAAGCCTTGTGACTTAGCATCTATTAAAGTACTAGATAGAGTGTTACTGAATGTAGATGATTATTACACAACTCTAAGGAAGAAGTTAGTAGTTATAGTTGAGAACTGTACCCAACCAGGTAATACCTGCTTCTGTGCTACTATGGGTACAGGTCCTAGAGCTATGAACGGATTTGATATAGCCTTCACTAAACTCGGGAGTAAGTTAGTTGTTGAGGCTGGGAGTGAATTTGGTTTAAAACTCCTTAACCTACTAGAGCTTGAACCTATCGATGATAACACCTATAGAGACTTTGAATCAACTATACGTAGAGCTACTGATAAGGCTAAAGCCGGTTTTGAGCTAGAGAACTTACCAGAACTCCTCGAACTTAATATTGAGTCGAAGGTGTATAAGGAAATAACTGAGAGATGCTTAGGTTGTACAAATTGTAATATGGTATGTCCTACATGCTTCTGCTTTGATACATTAGACATACCTGAACTCAACGGATCTGCTAAGAGGGTTAGAGTATGGGACGGGTGTCTGAACTTCATATATGCACAAGTAGCTGGAGGACATTTCAGATACGACCTCTGGGCTAGGTATAGACACTTCATCCTACATAAGTTTACCTACTGGATAAAACAGTTCGGTACTTACGGTTGTGTAGGTTGTGGGAGGTGTGTGACGTGGTGTCCTACAGGTATAGATATAAGGGAATCGGTTAGGAAGGTACTCAGAGGTAGTGCTGTATGAGTACCTCACCAGCTTCACTAGTTCCGATACCAGCAACTATCACTAACATCAAGGTTGAAACATCTAATGTTACTACATACTACATCAAACTACCAGCAGGTTTAGACCTACCGAAGCCTGGGCAATTCGATATGTTATACATACATGGTGTTGGTGAAGTACCTATATCAGTTAGTGATATCGACCGTGAGAGGAGGGTCGTAGCACACACAGTTAGATTCGTAGGTTCTGTAACTTACGCGTTTACTAAGCTTAGGGAGGGGGATACCGTAGGTTTTAGAGGACCGTACGGGATTGGTTGGCCTATGGAGTTAGCTGTGAGGAAGGATGTAGTGATCGTAGCTGGAGGTATAGGACTACCACCATTAAGACCAGTTATTAGGGAGATAGCTAGTAATAGAAGCATGTACGGTAAGTTAATAATACTTTACGGTGCTAGAACACCTCAAGACCTCATATACAGTTACGAGTATAAGGACTACGAATCAATACCTAATACAGAACTACACTTAACCGTCGACACACCTACAAGTGAGTGGAGAGGAAATGTCGGTGTAGTAACTAACCTGATAAGGATTATCAACGTAGACCCTGAAAATAGTATAGCTTTTATCTGCGGGCCTGAGATAATGATGAGGTACGCAATTAAGGAACTACTTAAGAAGGGGTTTAAGATGAATAAAATCTTCCTATCCTTAGAGAGGAGGATGAAGTGCGGTGTCGGACTCTGCGGTCACTGTCAGATGGGGCCATACTTCATCTGTAAACACGGTCCGGTCTTCCCACTCTGGTTCATAAGTAAGTACTTCTGGGTGGATCAGATATGAGGAGGTTAAAAGTAGCTGTCTATAAATTCTCTAGCTGTGATGGATGTCAACTACAGTTCCTTAACATGGAGGAAGAACTACTACAACTAGTAGATATAGTTGACTTCGCATTATTCTACGAGGCTAGGAGGGCGGTTGAGCCAGGTCCTTACGATGTGGCGTTCGTTGAAGGAGCTGTCTCCACACCACATGAGGTTGAGGTTATTAAGAAGATTAGAGAGGAAAGTAATTTAGTCGTTGCTATAGGTGCTTGTGCAACTGCTGGAGGTATCCAGGCGTTAAGGAATTGGGCAAACGTTAACGAGTATAAGCAATACGTATATCCAAGACCTGAGTACTTAGAAGTTCTTAAGAATGCCGAGCCTTTATCAAAGTACGTTAAAGTTGATTACGAATTACGTGGGTGTCCAGTAAGTAAGGAACAATTACTACTCTTCATACTCCAAATAGTTAGGGGGAAGAGACCTACACTTCCTGTAAGTCCCTTATGTATTGAGTGTAAGATTAAGGAGAATGTATGTGTCTTAGTGGCTAAGGGAGTACCGTGCTTAGGTCCTGTAGTAATGAGTGGATGTGGTGCTTTATGCCCGTCCTATGAGAGAGGATGTTACGGGTGCTACGGTCCAGCAGTTGATGCTAGAGCTCAAGCACTGAATAATTACTTTAAGGAATTAGGTATTAGACCTAAAGATATTCAATTAATATTTAAGCAATTTACTGGTTGGGCTAAAGAGTTTAAGGAGGTGGTTGATGAGTATGAATAATGTGATTAAGGTTGACTACTTAGCTAGAGTTGAAGGTGAGGGAAGCCTATATATAGAAATTGACGACGGTAAAATATCAAGGGTTGAGGTAGGTATCTTCGAACCACCAAGATTCTTCGAAGCATTCCTAAGAGGGAGGAAGTATTATGAAGTACCAGATATAACAGCTAGGATATGCGGTATCTGTCCGATAGCGTATATAATGAGCTCTAGTAGAGCTCTAGAGAAGGTCTTAGGCATAATAATACCTGATGAGATAGAAGTACTTAGGAGGATTGTCTACCTTGGTGAGTGGATTGAAAGCCACTTACTACACGTCC
Source organism: uncultured Desulfurococcaceae archaeon (assembly GCA_964655125.1). Lineage (GTDB taxonomy): Archaea > Thermoproteota > Thermoprotei_A > Sulfolobales > NBVN01 > CAZZLT01. The sequence goes on from CAZZLT010000035.1 coordinate 14,364, forward strand.
TAATGCTCCACGCCCCCGACTTCTTAGGGTATGAGTCAGTTCTAGGTATAGCTAGGGAGAACCCTGAGATAGTGAAGAAAGGGTTGAAGCTTAAGGCATGGGGTAATCACGTAATTAAGGTTATCGGAGGTCGTTCAGTCCACCCAATATCGTTTAGAGTTGGTGGTTTCTATAGAGTGGTTAGGAAGGATGAACTCACTAAATTACTTAAGAATATAAATGAGATGAAGACTTACGCTAAGGATGTACTTGAGTGGGTACTTAAACTACCTATACCTGAGTTTAAACGTGATATAGAGTTCCTATCGTTAAGAGGTGTTAAGGAATACCCAATACTTCATGGTAGGGTAGTTTCGAATAAGGGATTGAATATATCTGAGGATGAGTTCGAATCATACTTAATAGTTGAACAAACTAAGTACTCAACATCACTTAGGTACAAGCTGAAGGATCGTGGGTATTACGTAGTCGGCCCTATAGCTAGATTCAACAACAACTACGACTTACTAGATAGTGAGGTTAGAAGTGTTGTGGAATCTCATGGTTATAAAACACCACTGTATAACACCTTCCAAAGCATCATAGCTAGAGCTGCAGAGGTATACCACTCAGTCCTAGAGTTAGAGGAGCTTATACAGAGGTATAGAGAACCTAGTAAACCATACGTAGACGGTGTAGTTAAGGAGGGTGTAGCTGCAGCTATTACAGAAGCTCCTAGAGGTATGCTATACCATAGGTATGAAGTGGATAGTAGGGGCTATATAGTCAATGCTAATATAATACCACCCACATCTCAGAACTTAGCAAGTATTGAGCAGGATATACTAGCACTTGGTGAGAAGCTTATCACCTTAGATAGAGAAAGTGCTCAATGGCTAGCTGAACAAACTATTAGGAATTACGACCCATGCATATCCTGTGCTACACACTTCCTTAAAGTTAAATACATCCGTAAATAACCACTATAATGACTCCAACCTTCTTAAATCATCTCATGAGGTATAGAGTTAGGACTTACAGACCTTAAAGGTTTTAAACCATACTTCCTCAGTAATACCTCAACATGTGGGTATAGGATAACGTACTCCCAATCAACATCAACTAACCCAGGGTCTATACTCTTTAACTCCTTAACAAACTTAACTATAGATTCATCACTACTAAAACCTATCATAGCTGCTGCATACACGTCCTTACCAGCTTTAAAACCAGCGTTTATGAGGTTTATTAAAGCTTTAAACTGTAGGTTGAAGAACTCAGGTCTAGCACCAGTTAATAAGTTAAACTCCTCAGGTGTTGTACCCTTAAACGATACCCTCACAACTAAGTTATCATATCTAGCTAATTCCTTAGCGTAGGACTCATCATTACCTATCAAGATACCGTTAGTTTCTAAGATGAACACAAACTTACTATCTCTGAAGAGGTTTAAAAGACTTATTAAGTGGTCTTTAGATATTGTAGGTTCAGCACCACTTAACCTAACATACCTATATCCACGGTCCTTAGCAATACTTAATAACTTACTGTAGACTTCTAACGGTTCGTAAAAACTTCCGAGTGAGTAATTACTTCTGAATCTCCAAGACCAACAAAAACGACAACTTAAGTTACAACCAATAACATCAGCTGTAGCTATACCCCCATACCATCTACCACCTCTAAACCTATAATACCTACGTAACTCTACATTACCTACACGTTTACATACCCTAGGGTAGATATGAAGCGAGAGTTCTACAGGGTCGTATCCCCTAACATCACTAGCTCCTACAGTCAAACTACTCAATTAATAATTATTTTAAAGACCTTAAAAATAGTGGGGAATAAGTTTACACTCTATATCAGGTAAAACTTAAGGATTAGTGTTTCAAGGTAAATCCAAGTATCTGAAGGTCAACCAAATAATGATGCTAGTCCTTGAGATAACTCCTCCTCACTTACCTCCTTCTTCTCCTCCTCTTCCTTCTTCTCCTCAGTCTTACTCTCAGTAGCAGGTTGTGGTTGTTGTATCGTAGCTGGAGTTACTGCCGGAGTTACTGCTACTGGAGTTACTGCAGCTGTCTTCAATACCTCATCTATGTTAACTTCCTTAAGTGCTGCAACAACCATCTTAACCCTTACTTCATCTACTTGAAGTCCTGCTGCATCCAATACTTTCTTAATATTTTCTTCATTAATTTCCTTTTTAGCTGCGTGTAGTAGGAGTGATGCGTATATATACTCCATACTTCTACACACCTATAACATTCACCGTTAAATAGGTTATTTAAGTGTTCTAGATAATTCCCTTAATCGAGTTATTAAGATGCTAAACTAAGGATGTGGGTGGAGGTATTATACTTTTAAATCCTCCTACAAGGGACCGCAGTAGACTGCTATACTCTTAGGCGTGAATTAAAGCCTTAATAATATAGTTTATCTAACCTTCAACACAATCCTCTAAAACTAATTAGTAAGTCCCCAATAGCCAGTAACTTAACTACTATGAGGACTGTTAGTGATTATTAAGTAAGCTTCATACCGTATAAGACCTCAATAACCTTAGCTACAACTACCCTAAGAGTCTCAGCAACCTTCAACTTACTACTCCTTAATACCTCAGCTACTGATTGCCAAGGAAGTCCTTGAAGTACCTTAGATATTAGTAATACTGCCTCAGACTCGTTCAAACAATTTAACTTACCTTCATAGATTAACTTCTTAAAAGCTATCACCACAGCATCACATACTGTCTCGTAGGTCATAACACCTCTAACATACATCTTAAGCCTCTCTAACTGCGTCTGAGTTAGATTTAAACTATAGTTACGAGTTATGAATGGTGCCTGCTTAAGGAGTAAGTACGCGACGTCCGGTTCGAAATCCCTATAAACATCATGTAAGGACTCAACAAACTTCACTATGAACTCCTCTAAACACTGATTTACTAATTCAACCCACTTACTACTTAACGGGTATATCACTAACGACGTATACTCACCACTTACAGGATTCCTATCAGGTGATAGGTGAAGTGCTTTAAACCCGTTCTTAAGCCAGAAATTAAGTAATTCTCTATTAACTCCAAAACCACTCCCCACCCAATCATAACCACGTCCATACGCCTCCTCAATAATTTTCCTAATTAAGAAGGACCCTATACCCCTACCCTGGAGTTGTGGGTGGACAGCTATCCTAACAACCCTCCAACCCAACCCCTTACCAAACTCCCTCCTCCTCAGATGCTTCAACAATCTATCAGGGATTATATTACCTGCTATCTTACCACCGTGAAGAAGCTCATCAATATACTCATCAGGTATACCGCCCTCCTCAGCTAGTTGAGCTGCAGCAACTATCTTACCAGACTTAAGCTTAACAATCCTTATATGGTGGTGTGGAGCGTCAGCTAACATACCTAAATCATCAGGTTCATTCCTATAATGAGCTAACACATATATACCGAATAAAGACCTAAGAATACTCTCACCATCACTACTAAACAGGTATTCAGGGTCTACCCTCAGATACTCATACTCCCCGTAATCCACGTACTTAATGTCCTGATCATCTAGTAGGTCTGGTTCTGCGTCCAGTAATAACGTATTGAATTGAAAAACCTCTATAGGGTCGTTCAACGCGTATCTAATAGGTTCCTTCATCTCATACTCAATTAACTTAGTTGTAGGGTCTTCCCTAACCCTCTTAAGAAATCTTACTGAAAAACCCCTACCAGCTCCTTCATAACCGTGGATAGTAGTAGCGAATATAGTCCTTCTAAAGTTTAACCACATCTTATGGAGTAAGGGTACAGGTATTCCAGCAGCTTCATCAATTACTAACACATCTAACCCTAACTTAATTATATCTGTAGGTTGCCAATACTCTATACTAAACCTATCACCTTTAACCTCGATCACGTTACCTTCTCTACTTATAACCCTATACTTAATACCTAATACATCTAAAGACTTCATAGCTAATTTCATAAGTGACTGGACAGAGAGTATATCATGAGCTGTTACACCAACCCTAACCCTATTCTTAAACTTTAGTAATTCCATTATAAGTCCTACAATACCTATACCTACAGCACATGACTTACCCCTACCTCTATCAGCAGTTATAATTAGAGTTAACCTCCTGTACTTACTGGGGATACTGATGAAGTTATCCTCAATTAACTTAATTACCTCAACCTGATCTTGAGTTAAGGCTAACTTATAAAGACTTAAAGGGAAGGTAGTATGTTCCGGGATCGTAATCTTCTTAACACTCTCTACACATTTACTAAGTCCTGAAGTCTTTAGGAGCTTACCACGATCTACATCAAATATGTATATACCGTCATGTTCGTAAAGTTTCCTCACAACCCACTTAATGAATATATACCTAGGTTCTGGGTGACGAGGAACTACTAAACTACACCTAAATAAAGTCTTTAAATTAACCCAATCGTTGAATTCAGGTGTTAAGAGAATTATTAAACCACCACCCTCTACAACACCTAATAACCTACCTAAGTCATTAGGTTTTAAATCACGTGTTAAATCCATCACTAATACCTGATGGGTAGTCCCTAAGACCTTCTCAGAAACCTCATAAACTAATGGGATGTATCTGTAATTAGATGAAAATTTCCTGAGGACCTTCCCCATAATCTTAACCATGTTCTTGCCATCTTCGAATTCGTCATGATATGTGTGGAGAATTGATACATTACTAACATCCTTCCTAACCTTACTTAAGTACTTGATGTACTTAAGAATTAATTGAGAAGCTATACCTATGAGTTTTACATAGTCATTACCTGAAAGAACTACTAAAACCCTATACCTACATCTAATGATATGTCTTAAAGTACTTGTGAATTCCTTAATGAACTTATTATAATCAGGGGTAGTAACCTCACGTAACCTACTCTTCACATAACTTAACTTCGGTAACTTACTACCCTCGTAAGTCATAACCATACATACCCACTAAAACAATAATGTTTAACTACTACGCCCCGAACTTCCTAACCCTACCGGCCTGATCGAAGACTGTATATAGTAATTCAGAACATCTTAACCTACCTAAAGAGCCTTTACGAGCAGTTCTCTCATTGAAGTCCTCAATACCATCAGCAAATATAGTTGGTGAGTACAGCAGTAGTGGTACAGGATCCCCTGTATGGTCTCTAACTTCAATCGGTGTTGTATGATCTGCTGTTAAAACTATAACTACCTCTGATAAATCAACTCTATCCACTATATAACCAACAACTCTATCTAATTCATTAATAACTCTTACCTTAGCGTTAACATCACCGTCGTGTGATGCTGCGTCAGTCCCCTTAATATGAACGTAGATAAAGTCATAACCAGCTTTACATGCCTTAACAGCTTCCTCAGCCTTAGATAGGAAGTTAGAGTCTATACCGCCTGTAGCACCTTCAGGTGTAACAACCTCAAACCCTACTAATTTACATACCCCCTTAATCAATGCCGTAGCACTTATAGCTAAACACTTACTAACTACTAAATCCTCCCTCTCCTGAAGCTTAGGTATGTAGGTCATCTTACCAGCACCCCTAAGAAGAACTATATTAGCTGGTGGTAGACCCTTCCTAACCCTCTCAATATTAAGTGGGTGATTCTTAAGTAATTCATAAGTTCTTAAGGTAAGCTTATTTAGAACTTCTGCAGTCTTAATAGCGTTCTCATTATTTACTAATGCCTTACTCTTTAAAACCTTAGAACCTACTTCATGAGGGTCTGTATCACTAACATCTGCTGAGATTGAATCACCCCTAAGAACTACTGCAACTCTATGCTCTGTAGCTGAGTAAAACCTAACCTCTACATCATCTATATAACCGATATTCTCATTTAAGTACTTAACCAACTCCTGATTCTCAGGTAATGCCCTACCAGCCCTCCTATCAATCACTACTAACTCATCATTAACTGTAGCGAAGTTACCTCTTAAAGCTATATCACCTGGACGGAGGTCTGCACCAACACCTAACGCTTCAAAAGGACCTCTACCAGGGTAGAATTTATACGGGTCATAACCAAATAACGCTAAATGTGAAGTATCACTACCAGGTCTTACACCAGGGGCTATAGGGTCCCAAAGACCTAATGCTGATATACTAGCTAGTCTACGTATATTATCCTTACTAGCTACTTCTAAAGGTGTCTTACCACCTAAACTACTTATAGGTCTATCAGCCATACCGTCCCCTACAATTAGTATGACTTTAAGCATAACACCACCTAAATAATCATCCTCTTTAAATCCTCATACAACTTAACATACCTATCAACTATATCCTTACTTAAGGATGGTTTAACAGTGTTTAAAGCTCTTAAGAAGTAATTCATAGATATAGGTCTTGCCTCAAGCCTCTCCCTCAACGCCAACATCACAGCCTCCCTAACTAGAGCTTCTAAATCAGCACCTGAGTAACCCTCAGTTAACTCAGCTAGTTTCTCAAGGTCTACATCATTAGCTAGAGGTACCTTCCTAGTATGTACTTTAAGGATCTCTAACCTAGCCCTCCTATCAGGTGGTGGTACATATATAACCCTATC
>CAZZLT010000036.1:0-29378 GCA_964655125.1 uncultured Desulfurococcaceae archaeon
AGCAAAAGCTCTTCCAACAAGACCGCTCCGTCCTGCACCAACAACGAGAACCTTCTTCGAGCTACCGTAAGCTTTAATCAGTTCTTCTACAAATCTGCTTACCTGACTCGGCTTAAACACTGCTAGAGAATTAATTATAAAGTTTGCTATTTGGAGATACGCCTTGTAAAATGTTGGAAGTTCTTTAGCTATATCTAGTATCTCCAATTCTAGCACCTGGAGTTAATCCTATACGCAAGCTTGTTATGTGCAAGCTTATAAGTTATGTAATATATGAAATCCTAACAATCAGAAACGTATTCAATCATTTACGCCCAAAACAGGTCGACATTAGCGCAATGTCCGCTAAGGCGATAAAGCTTAATAAGCTCAACGCAAAGCATATATCCCGGATGAGCCGCCGTAGCTCAGCACGGTAGAGCGCCGGCCTTGTAAGCCGGTGGTCGCGGGTTCAAATCCCGCCGGCGGCTCCAATACTAAAATTTAATTTACTTAAGTTAAGTAAGTGTGTGGATGTGAGGATCGTATGGTTAAGTGTCCTAAATGTGGTTTGGAGGTCCAGCCTGAGAAAACTTGGCAATTAGTCTCTCCTTTACCGGATTCTGAGGGAAGGATAACGATAACTATTATGGGTAGTTTCTACTGTGTAAATTGTGGGTTTAGGTGGAGAGGGGTGGTTAGTAAGATAAAGGCTGGTGATAGCGGTGTTGAGGTTGAGGGTAGTACATCTAGAAAAGCATTAAGAGATAAGGAGAGGAGGGAGAGGCCTGGACAGGTGATAGAGGTAGACTTAAGTGATTTAGATAGTATAGAGTGAGGGTTAGATGAAGATCACGTTCCTAATAACCAACATATTACTGATTTTATTCGTATTAATAATAGTACTTAATATCTTAGGCTTCATAATGTTAGGGGTAGTTGAAGGACCTAGTATGGAACCCTTATTCCAAACAGGTGACTTAGTAATTATAGTTAAATCAAATAATATTAACGTAGGTGATATCATAGTCTTTAAGAAGAAGATCGGTAATGGGTATATAATTCATAGGGTTATCTCAGTTAATAATTTTAATGGAACATCTTATTACGTAACTAAAGGTGATAGTAACCCATTACCTGATTATCAAGAATTTGAAGTTTTAGGGATTCCTCAAGGAAGGGTAGTCGGTAAGGTATTAGAAATTAACGGTATACCTATGAAGATACCGATGATAGGTTACTTATCACTCATACTACGTAGGGTATTCTCAGTATAGGTTGTAATTCTTAATACATCTACTTTAAGATTATGTTTTTAATCACCTTATGAGAATCTATATCAATTATAGATATGCTTAAGTCTTTAGTATCGAATACAGCTATTGTTGGATATTCAGCTAAATATCCTGAGAGAGTTCCAGGATTAACTACTACTGTACTACCGTATTTCTCCACGTTATAAGTATGTGTATGCCCATACAGTATTAAATCATAACCACTACTGTTAGCTAAGTAACGAACTACCTTCTCAGTAAGTTCTCTAGATCCAAACCCATGCAGTAATAACGTCTTAAACCCGTCAATATCTGTTTCTAACGGTGCATCATAAATCACACCAATATCACCTAACGATTTAAGGAGTAGTAACTTATCACCATCGTTATTACCGAAAACACCTAACAATCTCACATTCAGAGATAAGAACTTCTTTAAGGTGAATGGTGAGACATAATCACCTAAATGTATTATTAAATCCACACCTATACTAGTTACGTATGCGGTAAACTTACCAACATTTAGTAAGTTATCATGGCTATCTGAAACTATTACTACCTTCAACTTAAACTCCCTAAAATAATGATATAAACTAGTTAAAAATTATGAAGTTTAGATTAACTGAATAAAATATAATAAAAAATTAATTTTTATTGATATTCTCCGTTGGCGATTAGTGATGTTTAGGCTGGGTAGTCGTCAGGGACCTTAGCCCTGAAGTACTTACCAGTTTCAGGACTCTTAAAGAGGCCTATCTTAACGCCCTTCCTACCCTTAGGTGCTAAAGACCAGACCTTCTCTGGTACTAACTCTACTTCCTTACCTGTTGTTGGGTCCTTAACTTTTACAGGAGGCTTCTTTGTCATGACCTATATCACCATATGATTGTTATGGTTAATTACTGTTAAAAATTACTTTAATTCTTTAAAGTACTATGATTTTAACAAATAAAGACTTCCTTAATAAATTTTAAAGTAATACTTTAACAAATACCAAATGAATTAACAATATAATAATTTAATTAAGGCATATCTTTTAACGGAGTAATTAAAACAATGATTATCATTAAGTTATAGTAATACCTAATTAGTTATAACTCATAAATAATCTAGGTATGTTTATTTGTGTATTATCAGATAAATGCCTTCACTTCATCCTTCAGTTCCGGAGGTAGTCATCATTAACTTAATTTAGATATGTTTCTAATAGTATCAAGATATACTTTAACAACGTACTTAAAAACATGATCATTTAATCTATGTGAATTATGACTAAAACCTTTAAACTCCTTATATTTAAGTATAGTAGAAGTCTTCGTACGTATAGTTTAAGGGGTAGGTTAATAATTCGTTACTGATGATGAGGGTTGAAAGCTATGATTGATGATTGATGCTGGGTTCTGATAATAGGTTATACGGTGTTCCTCCTAATCCTACTAACCACATCTCTAATTAAGTTATGAGTGTTTAAGTTCTTTAACGCACTTATAGTGTAGATGTAGGTGTTAGTTCTCTCACTTACTAACTTCTTAACATATTCTAATCTCTCAGGTTTAACACTATCTATCTTATTAATGACTACAAATATTTTCTCTTCACCGAATTCGTTAATTATTGATTGTAGTAGTTTAAGCTGGTTCTCAATGTTGTAGTAGGAGTCTTCTAAAGGATCTATAAAGTATAATATGTAGTCTGCTAAGTATTTAATCGCTAAATACGCCTTCCTCTCTATAGGGTTTAACTCGTTAAGAGGTCTATCAAGAATTCCTGGAGTATCTATTATTTGAACTTTAACACTGTCTAACTCTATATGCCCTAAGATTATATCCTTAGTCGTGAAAGGGAATGGTGATACCTTAGGTTTAGCTGTAGATACATTACCAACAAATGTTGATTTACCTGTTTGAGGCATACCAGCAACAACTATAGTTGGTAAATCATCTATGCATGGAATCTTCGAGAGTAGAGCTACTGCACTTCTTATTAAGTCTAACTCATCACTAGACCTCCTAAATATTGAAAGTACCCTACCGATATACTCTCTAAAGACCCTCCTCGCTTCCTTAGCATCTAGAGATGATTTAATCCCAACTCTATATACCCTCCATAATCTATTAATTACCTTCATACGTCTGTATAGTATGTTAAGTGTTTGTTCATACCCGTTAATACCTGCTAACTTAAGTATTTCTTGGTAGAACTTACTAATACTGATCTTAGAGAGTTTTTCTAAATTATTTAATACCCTATTTACTAAGTAGGAATTTACCCTATCAATCTTAGATAGATATATCACTACATACTTCCTCTTAAGTCCTTTAGGAACACTTATACGGTCTTGATAAACCTTAAGTACGTATTCTCTAACTTCATTAAAGTCAGGTATTCTTATACTTCCTACTTCTTCAGATACACATCTCTTCTCCAAATAACTTCACCATCTCTTAAAATAGCTACTATCCTATGAAACGGTATTACAGTATCATCTATTACTAACATCCCATTTAATATCTTAATATTACTTCCTAATCTATACTCTCTTAAACCACCCTCACATAATCTATCTATAACTAATACTGAGTATCTACTTAATTCCGAACCCTTACTCCAGTATATCTTATTTAACTCGTTCCTGATCGTGTTAACCCTCAAACACTACCTCCTTCATAAACTACTCACTAAATCTTATATTCCTGTAAACACTACTTCTTTGGTTGTGGTCTATATGACGTATAGAGGGGAAGTACTAACTGGTGCTACAGCAGTTGGTATTAGAGTAGGTGAGGGGGTTGTATTAGCTGCTGAGAAGAGGGTTACTTACGGAGGTTACGTAGTGAGTAGAGTAGGTAAGAAGGTATTCTTAATAAAGGATAGGTTTGGATTAGCATGTGCTGGGTTATTCGCTGATGTCCAAACAATTAGTAGGTTAATGAGTGTTGAGATCCACTGGTATGAGTTAGAGACTTCCAGACCTATGAGTGTTAAGACAGCAGCTAAGTTACTCTCTACAATTCTTTACCAGTATAAGTACATGCCATTCCTATCTGAGATAATATTCGGTGGTGTAGATCTTGAAGGACCTCACATATTTGTTATGGATCCCTTAGGCTCCTTAATCGAGGATGACTACGCTGCTGTAGGGACTGGAGCACCTATAGCTATAGGTGTTATAGAGAGTGAGTATAGTAAGGATATGAGTTTAGAGACTGCTGAGAAACTAGCTGTTAAGTCTATTAAGGCTGCAATCTCAAGAGATGCTGTATCAGGTGATGGTGTTGATGTTGTAGTGATAGGTAGGGATAGAAGTTATGAGAAGTTCTACCAGGTAATTTCGTGACGTCCTCAAGATTTGATGTAGAGAGGGCTAAGGAGTTACAGGAGGTACTCGCTAGTAGAGTTGATAGAACATACGATGTAGTAAGTATAAATAGCGTAGTAGGTTTAGATGTAGCGTATGTTAGGGATGTAGGGGTAGCTGTAGCTACGTTATTAAATTACCCTCAACTACAGCTTAAGGAGTATGTAGTTGTTGAAGGAGTTGTTGAGATTCCTTACGTACCTGGGTTACTAGCGTTTAGGGAGGCACCATTGATGATTAAAGCTTATGAGAAGTTAGGTCATGATGCAGACGTAGTAGTAGTTGACGGTCACGGAATTACACATCCCAGGAAGTTTGGGATAGCATCTCATATAGGCTTAGTATTAGATTTGACGAGTATAGGAGTTGCTAAGAACTTACTTTATGGTAAGGTGATCAAGTATGCTGATGGTGTAGAGTATATAGTGGTTGACGGTGAGGTTTGCGGGTTGGTCTACAGATGGTTAGGTAAGGATACCTACGTATCAATAGGACATAAAATATCTATTAAGTCTTTAATGAAGTTAACACCTAGCCTATATAAGAACCACTACCTACCAGAACCGACATATATAGCTGATACTATATCTAAGAAGTTTAGGAGGTTATGATGTTGAGGGTTGAAGCTATTGTTGTATCAGGTATTGGTGATGGGAGGAAGTACGTTAGTCTACCAGTATATACCGATATATTAAGTAGGATCTTAGGTTCGAAACCGTATTACGGTACGTTAAATGTTGTGTTAAGTAGTTTAAGTGTTGATGAGTTGATGAGTATTTGTACTCCAGGTATTGTAAATGATATAGTGTTAGGTGATGTAAGTTACGGAGGGTTCTACTACTGGTATTCTAAGATATTAGAGAGACGTAATGGTATTTCAGAAGATGTTATAGTTGTAAGACCTTTCAGGTCTAAAAACCCTAAGAATGTAGTAGAGGTAATCTCTGATAAATGCTTAAGAGAGTATTTAGGGTTAGTTGATGGTGATGTAATTACTATAGAGTTTAAATGTTGAGTGGTTTTCATGAGTAATACATTAAGATTTAAGTGTTACCACTGTATACACTGTTGTTTCTTCGTGTCTATTGATGAAATGCCGATAATACTTGAAGATGAACTCCATAACCTTAAGCTTAAAGCTGATGAATACGGTATAAACTTAAACATTACTAAGTTATGTGAAGGATTTTATAAGTTAGTTATCTATGGGTTCTGTCCTTTCTACGACATCCAAGAGAGAAGATGTAGAATTCATGAGGTTAAACCATTATCTTGTAGGATTTACCCACTATTAATAAACTTAAAAACTAGGGATATTCACATATCCTTAGCTTGTGATTGGGTTATAGAAAACTTAGATATGTTAACCTCTAATAATGTTGATGTTGAGGAAGTATTCAAGTATGAGGTAGAGAATATTAAGACACTATATAGGAAGATCCTTAATTATACCCATCGTTACTAACAACTCCATCAGCATATAATTGTTAAAGTCGTTAAAACCTAAAAGTGTAAATAGTCAGAGTTTTAAACTTACTGGTAGATATGTAATTACTTGATTAGGTGTCAGTATGATCCCTGGACATAAAGGATATGTTAAGACCTCAATATTCTTTACTACATATGATAGTTCTGTAGCTAATGAAATATACAGTAATATAGCCTCAAAGTATAAAGTACTTAATTACGTTAGGAGTAAGGTTGTTAATGAGTTATACTTCATTGAGGTTGAAGGTAATGTTAAGGAATTCGTAGAGGAGTTACTTAAGGGTAAGGTTATATGGTATAAGATTGATGTTCTTGAGTTTAAGTGATTACAGTCTCTCTTCTACTCCTTATAATCTCATAGATTAATGTGAAGATTATTACTGATAAAGTTATTATTTTAATATTGTTGGAGGCTGTAGTTATCAGTATTAATAAACTACCTAAAATTAATGCTAAGTAAGTTATTTTAATCATTATAACCCACCTAGAAGATCCTTATAGGTAATCCCCTACCACCTAAGAACCTAGCTAGAGATGCTGATACTGATAGAAGTAGTATTAGATAAAGTGATGGTAGGAATACTAATGAGTATATGAAGGCCATACCTATCGAGATCATAGTAGCTATAAATGAAGGGATCTCACTCATACTTACTATACGTCTCTCACTAATTGATGGTTTCTCACTAAATATCTTCTCATAAATCACTCTAACGTTAGTCACGTTACTTAATAGTAATACACTACATAAGTTAATGTTTATATCGTACCAGGTGAAATCAGTTATATATTGACAACTAAACACTTCATCATTAACTATCACGTATTTCATCTTAGTCCCTTTAGGGTAGGCTATGAGTAACTCCGTAGGTAGTACGTCAGGGTTAGTAGTTAATGTAAAGTTCACCTCATTATCTCTAACTACTACACCGTATACGTTAGAACTAGTAGGTAACGGTATTAGTAAGGCCCCACCAGCAGTTGTTATAAGTCCTGGGACACTTACGTTTAAACTACATAACTCCTTACCTACACATACATCACTACTGATGTTCTCTGGTGATGTAATAAATGTAAATCCGTAAAGTTCTAATGAGATCCTATAACTGAAGTTCTTAGGTAGTAAGTCATATCCACGACCGAGGATAAACCTCCCCTGATTATTCGTCAGTATGGTCCCTACAACATCATCACCTTCGTATAACTGAATTACAGCATTAGGTACAGCATTCCCGGATAAATCAATAACCCTCCCAGAAATTTCAGTGGATTCTAAACTTACACTACTTATAGATGATTGGAACGTCTCTACAAATACAGGCATTAGAGGTAGTCCTACATAAAAAACTATAGACATAGCTATTAAGTAAGCCCCAACACTCTTACCTATTCGAAACGGTATTGAGTATAGAATAACTCCTAAGAGTATCAAGTAACTGTAGTAATTCAGTATGAAGGATCCTAAGAATACTAATACTTTAAGAGCTGAGAGTGCTGCTGATAAGTACCCTAAGACGACATTTATTGGTGATGATAGTAGTGAGATTATGTATGAATACTTAAGTAGTCCTGAGATATACGTTAGTACTGAAAAACCTGAGAATATTAATGCAACCCTACCACTAACCCACATAAAATAACTACTCCAATCACTTCCTAAGATGTTTAAAATCCTTGATGCTAAGCTCGTGATTAGAGTAAAACATGAGATTAGTATAGATGATGATATAGCATCCACTATTAAGTTAGAACCCCATCTCTTAATTGATTTTATAGGTATAGGGAGTGAGTAAAGGAGGATCCCTAAATTATATGTTAGTATAGCTAGACTAAACGCTAATAACAGCATATCGTCATTCATATATTAACACACCTTAAGGCTTAAGGCTGGGGTGGTGGAGGTGTTGGTTGAGCTATATTTGATGCTATGTAGGAGATTAAGGAGAAGATAGAACTACCTAACGCTAACCAAAATGCTGCAATTATAGCGTCCTCAACTAATGATTGTCCAGCCCTTTTCAGTCTATAGAAAGGTACTGGTGCTCCTTTTAAAGCCCAACCAACAAACCATGCTAGTACGAATATAAACCACGCTATAGCAACTACCTGTAAAGTCAAACCTCTAATAAACTCTACAAGATCCATTTAACCCCTAACTAATGCTTAACTTATAAAGTGTTCTTCAAAAACATCAAGTCAATACTAAGCTTTAATAATTTGTAACGTAGTAATAAGGTAGGGTTAGTATGAGTCAACAGCAGAAGCAGACTAAGGAGTTAAGGATAGTTACGAGACCTGTTATCACTATAGACAGTATCAGAAATGATGAATTTAAAATAAGATTACTTTACATTATAAAACATTTAGAGAGTATATCTGAGAAAGCATTAATAAACTTAGTATACCTACTACAGACTGAGGCTAAGGTCAAGTTTAAGTACTCATTCACAACTATCGGTGGGGTACCATTCAGTAAGCAATTAAAAGATGATATAGACATACTCTTGTATTTAGGGTTAGTAGAAACAGATGCAGTAACAAGGAGGCTTAAGTTAACGAGTAGTGGTTTAGAATTCCTAGAGAAAAACCCGTTAAATCCTGAGGAGTTAAATACATTAATAAGTAGTATTGATGGGTTGAAGAGTAAGGTAAGTGCTATTGAGGCTGAAATAGACTTAACTACTAAAAGAGTAAGAGGTATGAGGAGGTAATCACTTTAGAACTTATGAGGTCTTAAGAAATTTACAACTTAATCTTTCTAGTTTAGTAATTCTTAAATTAAGACAGAATTACTGGCTAGTCTTTTAAGTATTCTGTTTTGAGTTTATTTTCAGGTGTCGATAGTGGGTGTTGAAGTATTAACAAAGATCTTAGGGTGGTTTAACTGGATTTCAGGAATTAGTAGTTACTCTGAAGTCCTAGCATTAGTAGGTATTACTCTAGTTGGTCTTGTTATAGTAGTTTACGTAGGTAAAGGTGTGCTGTCCTTAGGTAAATGGCTGGTAAACTTAAAGGTTAAGGAGTTTACCTTAATGTTAGCATTAATAGGTATAGTACTGATAGGAATTGCTATACTGTTACCTTAAACATTAATATTAAGTGGATTCCCCATCACGGTAGGGATATGAATCCTTACTTAGATTTTAGTCCTACTCTTCTACTTCCTCTAAGTATGCTTCATAGAAGTACTCACCGATGGACTTCTGATACCTATCTAAGTAACTACCTGGTTTATTTATCCTAGGCCTCCCTGTCCTTCTATCCCTCCTAAAAGTAACGTTTAACTCCTTAAGAAAGTCGTTCATACCGTGCTTTAGACTTGTAGGACTTGAAGCTCTACCTATAACTCCTGGGATACCCTTGAAGACTATAACTCTATCTGAGATATTATCTATTACTGTTAGGTCATGATCTACTATAAAAGCTACAGCCTTCCTCACCTCAATAACTTTCTTAATAGCTTTACATACTGTTAACCTCTCATCAACATCTATGAAGGCTGACGGCTCATCCAGTAAGTAGATATCTGCATCAGTTGCTAGAGCTACAGTAATTGCAAACTTCTGTAACTCACCACCGCTTAACTCATCAACCCTCCTGACTAAGAGTTTATGAACTCCTAACCTCTTTATAACATCGTTTTGGAACCAATCACTACATGCTAATTGAGAAGAGTTACAGAGGTCTTTTAAGGCGTCCTCAACAGTCTCCCACTTAAATAATTCTGTCTTAACGTACTGTGGTTTATGACTAATCCTTAATGCAGTAGTTGGTACATACCCTTCATCAGGTTCTAACTCACCAGCTAATAACCTTATGAATGTAGTCTTACCTATAGCATTAGGTCCAACTATACCTAAAACCTCCCCTCTAGTAATACTCCCAGCATCAACACTTAACTTGAAGTTTCCTAAGGATTTCCTCAGATTAGGCCATGTCATAAATATACCTTCAGTCCTTACCTCATACGACCTACTGAATTTACTAAATACTATAGGTTCAGTCCTTATCTTCATGTTCTCAGCTGGTAAGTACCCGATTAAGAAGTTATTAATACCTGAACCTACTGAGTATACCTTAGAGAATATACCGAAAACACCTGGCTCACCATATACTACTGAAACATAGTCTGAGATGTAATCCAGTATTGTTAGGTCGTGTTCTACTACTATGACGTAACTACCCCTAGTAAACTCCCTAATAGCTTGTGAAACTCTTAACCTCTCACAAACATCTAAATAACTTGATGGTTCGTCAAATATGTAGACATCAGCAGCTCTTAATAATGCTACAGTAATTGCAAACTTCTGTAACTCACCACCGCTTAAATCACTTATATTACTATCCCAACAACTATCTAAATTTATGAATTTACGTACTTCATTAGTAAGACCCCTCTCATCAACTCTACTAATCACATCCTTAACAGTACCTTTAACATACCTTCTTATAACATCTACATGTTGAATTTTATGAACTACACGTAAGTCCTTATTAACTAACCTACTTAAGTACTGGTATATCTCACTACCTCTAAAGAACTTAAGTACTTCATCCCATGACGGTTTAGTATCTAAGACACCTAAGTTAGGTATGAGTTCCCCAGATAATATCTTAACAGCTGTTGTCTTACCTATACCGTTCTTACCAACAATACCTAAGACTTTATTATTAATTGGTGTAGGTAGTCCGTAGAGTTTAAATGAATTAATACCGTATCTATGGACTAACCTTCTCTCAAGTTCATCAGGTAAGTTAGTAATTGTTATAGCTTTATAAGGACACTTCCTAACACATATACCGCAACCAACACATACTACCTCATATATTATTGGTTTCCCATTCTTAGCCTCGGATAATTCTATGGCCTTAGAACCTGACTTATTAATAGGACAGAAACGTATACATTCTAAATTACACTTACTAGGTCTACATACGTCGTAGTCTATTACTGCAATCCTAACCATCACTAACACCTTAGTAATCATACTAACTAACTACTTAAAGTTACAATTAAGGGATGACTTAAAGTGAAATTACTTAATTAAAAATACGACTTAGGTTCAACCTTAGTTACCATTCTTCTTCCTCCCACTCCTCTTCTTCCTCTTCCCACCATTCTTCTTCCTCTTCTTCCCACCATTCCTCCTCAAACATTTAAATCACTCACAGGTATCTATTACTTAGAATATATAAGTTTTTACTAAAACAACTTTAAGTAAAACCTAATAAGATTTAAAATCTGAGATAGTAAGTAGTTCAACAGTATAGGTATAGTGTAGGTGTCAGTATATGCCTATAACAGATCCAGTTAAAACCAAGATTGTTGAGGAGAGATTACATAATAAGTTAGTGTGTAGGAGGTGTGGAGCACTTAATCCTTTAGGAGCTACTAAATGCCGTAGATGTAAGAGTAAGAATTTAAGACCTAAGAAGAAATTTGGTGGTAAGAAGGGCGGTTAGGATTAAATTAGTGTTTAGTAGTACTACGTACTCTAACTCAGTAGTGGTTACCCGTGCTTTATCTTTTGGTAACTATGAGTATTCTGTATACACTAAGCTAAAGTATTTAAATATTACTCAAATCTCCAAAAACTCAAGTACTCAAATGAACTATAGTACTCTTATGAGGAAGATTATGAATACTTAGCTTAAGAGGGGATGAAGCCTTAGATGAGTGAATATGAATAACTATGAATTACTGTCTACTGAGAACATTAACGTTACTTAAGTATTTAGATCTTTAAACTTGAAACTCTAAGTCTACTCATTATCAATTTCTCCTCGTTAGGAAATTCCTCCCTAATCCTCTCCTTAATTAAGTTAATATTTAACTTTAAATCACCTCTCCTAACCATATCGGAAATTACTTTTAGATCTTCTAGGTCATGATCTCTACCAGCACGTGCTTTCAAGACTATATAATCTTCAATACTAATACATTTAACCTTAATATCTAGTAGTTTAACCTCCTTAGCTGATTTTATGATATTCTCCGGGATGTATAAGTCAAGCACGTTTTCATGGAGTTCAATAGTTAATTCATTATCGTTGAAACTACAGTAAAGTGATGGTGTCCCCCACTCATTCTGAGATAATTCACAACCGAGTTTCACAGCTATACTCCTAACTAATTCTTCATCAGCGTAAGGACTGAAATTAGTTACGAAGACATCTATATCATCTTCAAATTCATCAAGGTTTAAGTAAAGCATTAATACAGTACTACCTATGATAACCCCCTCAACACCCACATCCTTAAGTCTTACCAACACATCCCTTAAGACCCTCTTACTGTAACTCGTAGTCCCCCACCAAACATGGTATTACGTAAAAGTTATTATTAAGTAGTATATAAATACCTAACTTACTATACTTTAACCCTCTCGTCATGAACTTCAACTATAGATCGTTACGGGAGTTGAAAGATTTAAAAGTTTTGAGGACTTTACTTTATTGAGCCGGGGTGGCCGAGCGGCCTAAGGCGGCGGGCTGCAGTGAGTCAGTCATGGATACCCGTTTATTCGCGGGTTCGAATCCCGCCCCCGGCTCCATAAATTAGTAATGGTTAAGTAACTCCTCTATACTTTATTAATAATTCTCTAAGACGGTATAATCTTTCCTTACCCTTTAGTAACACTTTATTACATATCTGTATTAACTCATTAATCCGGTCTAGATTTACTAAGATGGTATCACCTGATTTAATTATCTGTGTTACGCTTACACCACTTTTTAACTCGATTATTATCCCATCACGTCTAATACTGATTATACCACTATGTTTAAAACCAGCAGTTCTAGCGATAGATGTTATAAGATGTGCTTCTCTTAACGAAGCTGTTGATACATGTATTATGGGTCCGGTAACGATCATCCAGAGATTATGTAGTACTGGTTTACTAATAATATCTAAGCATTCCTCTACTGTTATCGGCTTATGCTTTTTAAAAATTATAGTTGATCCCTTCCTTACCCAAGGAATTTGAGTATCGATAAACACTACCCTACCACTACATGAACTTATAGTGAAGGTATTCTCCCTCCTGAAGAACTCTAACAGGATATCATATAACTCCTCATCTAAGTATCCTATATCCTGATCCTCTAATAACCTCCTCAGCATAAGTTCCTTCTTCCTAGACCATAAACTCTTATCAACAATCATCTTATAACACCTACTTTAGTGAGTAATTCGCAAGTCTTACATAAACTCCTGTTATAAGCTGTAG
Source organism: uncultured Desulfurococcaceae archaeon (assembly GCA_964655125.1). GTDB lineage: Archaea > Thermoproteota > Thermoprotei_A > Sulfolobales > NBVN01 > CAZZLT01. Next base: position 13,332 of record CAZZLT010000036.1, read on the forward strand.
GCTCACCACATATTTTACATGTAGGTAGGTCTGGTAGTCTACTAGTACTATCTAAGAACTTAATCACTAAATCATCAATGATGTTTAGGAATCTTAGGAGTGTTCCAGGCTTAACAGTCTCTAACCTGTAGAGGTATTCTCTAACCTTAGCTCTTAATGTAGGTCTAGTAGTTATGTACGGGCATTCAACCTCTTGAAACTTAAATCCTTTTAAGTACGCATATAGAGCACACTCCCACTCATAAATCTTCCTAAGTGGTTTTACCCTCCTTATGAAGAGAGGGCTTAATTTAGGTCCTTTAGGATGTGACTGAATTAACCTACTCAAATCACCTCTTAATATGTTTATCAATGCTGTTTGAGCCTCATCATCTAAGTTATGAGCAGTTAATACCTTATCATAACCTAACTCTCTAGCATATCTATTAATAATTCTCCTCCTAATCATCCCACAATACGTACAGGGACTAACATCAACACCTAACTTATTAGATAGGTCAACAATCTCAGTAAGTGAGTAACTAAGTTCGTCTTTTATTGAGGTCTTAATACAGTCTATCCCTAACTCCTTACACCTACTTAAAATCCAGATAATATCTTCATCCCTACTATAACCTACAATACCTTCAGCTACTGTTATAACACCTAATCTACTAACATCATGAATACTTGATATCACATCAAATAATACGAAGCTGTCCTTACCACCTGATAACGCTAATAGTAACTTATCATTATCTCTAAACATCTCATACTTCCTTACCTCATCTAAGATACGTGACCTCACATCATCTATAAAACATTTACTACATAGGTACCTACCAGTATGTCTCTGAAGGATGATAGCGTTACTCACACCACATACATCACACCTCACCATCCACACCGTATCTAAATAAGTGATAAAGTTATTAAGAGTGATTGAGTGTGTGGGGCAGTATGATCTAAAGACTTGAGTAGTTTAAATAATATTAAGTAGTAAAGTCTTAATTAGTTTGAAAGCATCACTTTTAGATATGTCAACTACGTAAGTATCGTAATCAGCTAATGTAATATTATTAACACCGGAATCAATAACATACCTCACAAACTCACTAATATTGTTGAATCTTATAGTTAAGAGTTTCCGAATTATATGTTGGATCTTTAAATTATTTGTAAGTCTTGATATCCGACGTTTATACCTCCTAATAACATCATCAATTGTTAAACCATTCCTGAAGGATTCTTCTAACATTCTTGCTTGATGAACTATAGCGTATATACCCCCACCACTTAACGGTTTTGTTGTGGAGACAGCATCTCCAACCCCTACGAGCCTCTCAATAACTTGTCTACATGGTGTAGATATAGGTATTAAACCACCGAAGAATTCCTTAAAAGATATAGAGCCGGACCCATACCTTCTAACTAAGTATTTCTTTACAACATACATTAACTTAGGGTAAAGGTCTCTAGAACTATCTGCTAATCCAGCAATTACGTAGTTACCATCTATAGGGACTAACCAGCTGAAAAACTCTCTACTTATATTACTACCGAAGATCACGTACGGGTTATCCAACTCATTCCTACATTTTACAACTGTCTGTAATCCTAGTAAGTAATTAACCTCTGAACATAAATTATAAGTTCTTGAGATGAGTGCTTTAGCACCTTCAGCGTTAATCACAATATCGTAGTTACGTTTAACTGTATTGTTGATTATTACCGACGCCTCTGAAGGATTTACTGAAGTTACCTTCATACCTAAATGGATAATACCTCCACGACCTTGGACCTCATCACTTAAGTATTCCTCAACCTTAGGCCTATCTATGAGGTATACATAATTACTGAACTTAAGTTCTAAGTATTTATTAGGTCTTAAATCATGTATTAACGTGTACATGTTAAAACTATTTAAGATGTAATCCCGGATACCACTACCTATGAGGTTAAGTACTCCCTCACTAACTAAACCAGTACAATGTTTAGGATATCCTACAACATTATGTTCCTCAAACAACTCTACATCAGAGTACTTAATAATCTTAAGAGTTACGTAAAGACCCCCTATACCACCACCAATAACTCCAACCTTCATTAGTACGTCATTTTAAGTATTGTAGGTATACTTTAAATCCTTAATTTACCTCAAGTCCCGAGAGGGGTAGGGATAACAGGCTGGAAACCCAGCCCATGGCTAAACCCCTAGATGTAGCTTTAAACCCCACGCATTAAAGGACGAGGTTCTTGCTGGTGCTGGGAGGAGGTCAGAACTACTCACGTATATTGAAAGTAGGGGGATGTTGTTATGGAATTTCTGAATAGTGTGAAGGTGTATATGAGGTAGTTGTAGCGGTGTTGGGGGTATTTAATAATCTCTTCCTAACCCCCAACCACCGCGGGGGTTGGAGGGCTTTCTAACGTCCCTGTACCCTCCTAATTAAATATATTTCTGAGGTTAATAAACCCTCACGTAATAACCTAGAAAAAAATTAAATGTAGGTTATGTGTGGTTTAAAAATATTTTTTAATTATTATAATGACCTATCAACTACTTTATATTCGTATCTTTCAGCTCTTAACGCCTTAACAATGTATTTGAAAGAATCTTCAGGACGTGTATGGTGACCGCATGAATATACATCAACTGTTGCAAAACAATATTCAGGCCATGTATGTATAGTTATATGTGATTCTAGGATTATTGCTACAACACTTACGCCTGGACTTATCTTCCAATACTTAACATCTAATAAAGTCATATTCCCCTCTTTAGAGGCTTCAACAGCAACTTTAACTAGGTAATCAGCATCTGATAATATTTTAGGATCGCAATCATATAGATTACCGAAGACATGTTTACCAACTACTCTGTAGTTACTCCTTCCCCCATAGTTTAATAAAGTATGTACAGTACTCATAGCCCCCCAACCCCCTACATATGTAGGGCTTAAACCTTTTAAATTTAACCCCCCGCATCAGGGTGTACTTATGAAGTTATTCTTAAGAACATCATTTTCTAACTAGTCTATAATCCCTAACGTAGACCTTAAATCCATAGTAATACTTATGAGTGGTTTAATACATTATAATTTAGGGATGTATTGATCATGGATAGTAGGGTTAAAGATGTTATTAATAACCTCTCTAGAGATGAAGCTATAGCTCTTAATTACTTCATAAGGTATAGATCTGTTGGTGAGTTAATAGCTTTGAAGGAGTTGAAAGCTTTATACGGTGTTCAAGAACCAGCTAAGGTAATTAATAAATTAGTAAGTAAGGGTTTAATTAAGAGAGGTATTGGTTGTTATAACGTATCTGAAGAATTAGTAAAAGTTTTTAGGGATGGGAAAACCTGTCTTAAGTAGTAGCTTACGTGTAGGTGTTGGTATTGACCGAAATATTCTACGAATTATCTATGAAGTTACCGAAATCAGCTATAATATTACTAATAGGTAATCCATACACATATACTTTCCACGTAGGTGTTGAGATACTTAAGAGGGCTTTCATGAATTATCATTGGTATATAATAGTTAATGATATACCTCAAAGGTATGCAGACGTGATAACTAGGTACAACATATTAAAAGATGATATTACATTTATTAATAACCTCGGTAAGGGTGTAGAAGTTCTTAAGGAGTTATTATCAAGTAACGGTAATTTAATCTACGTGTTAATAAATGATGCTATATCCTACGTAAGTGATTATTACTCAGTCTTAGTACGAAGGGATCAGAAAGTAGATTCTATAGTAGTTATTCAAGTTGATGAAGAGATCTATAAGTTATTAGCATATATTGCAGACTTAATAATTAGGTTAGGAGTTATTGAAGACTCAAACACTTTTAAGACTATAGCAATGCTAGCTAAGATAGTTTTAGTTAGAGAAGCTATTGAACTAACTATGAATTATAGAGTACTACAGAGTGGAGTATTGTTCGAAGAATTCATTAGAATTTAAAATAATCACCTAGAGATATGAGACACTCTAAGAGATTAAACTTTATGGGTAATAATGTTAAACCTCAAAGATTAAATTTTCTATAATTATTAAATTTACGGTGTATTTAGTGAAGGGTGTATCACCAATAATTGCTACAGTCCTCTTAATACTAATATCTATAGCTACTTCATTAATACTCTGGAATTGGGTTTCATCAACAGTTTCTCAAACACCTTCTGAACTTCCTTTCTTAAGTGAGAGGGTGAGGATAGAGGCAGTAAGTATTGAGGGTAATATAGTAAAAATTTATGTTAGGAATTTAGTGAATAATGATGTTAGGGTAGGTCCTGTGTACATCATTAACGGTTCTTCAGGATTGACATTAGCTCAGAACTTAAGTAGTGTTGTTGTTAGAGGTGGGGATGTTATTGAGGTTAGTGTTGAGTTGAAGATGTTGCTACCACGTGGTGTATATATAGCTAAGGTAACTACTGCTAGAGGTTATGAGGCGTCTTACGTCTTCGCAGTGACTTAGGGGTTAAACAATGTTGGATAGTATTATGAAGAAGTTTAAAAGGTCAGGAGGGTCTGATGTTAGGGAGGTCATTAAGAGTGAGTCAGTATCTAAGAGAGATTTAAGATATGATGAAGTTAAAGTTCTTGATTTCTACCCATTAATTAAGAATTACTCATACGCGTTAATATATGTTGATAAGTCTAATCAGAAGGTATATGATGTTATAGAACCTACATTATCAGATGAAGAGAGGAACCTGTTAAGTATTGTTAAGCAGAGGATTTTTGAGAATATCTCAGTAAGTAGGGGGTTAAGAAGTTTAACTAATGTTGAGGAAGGTATTGAAGTTGTTAAGAAGGTTATAACTAGTAACTTATTAGGTATTAGGGTAAGTAATGAAGTATTAATTGATAAGATTTCATATTATGTTGCTAGGGACTTGATAGGGTACTCGATAATAGACCCCCTAATTAGAGATACTAAGTTAGAGGATATCGTATGTAGTGGTGTTAATATACCTATATACGTATTCCATAATGTTTATGAGTGGTTAAGGACTAATATAGTCCTACAAGATGTTAAGACTCTAGAGTCTATTGTACGTAGGTTATTGTTTAGAGCTGGTTTAGAAGTAAGTATTGCTAAGCCTATAGTTGACGGTGTGATACTACCTGAAGGTTATAGAGTTCATGTAACTATCGATGTAATATCTAGAAGAGGTTCTACATTCACTATAAGGAAGTTTAAGGCAGAACCGTACACAATAATTGATTTAATAAATTTAAAGACTTTAGATCCTTTAGTAGCTGCATATTTATGGTTGTTGATAGAGAATTTACAGAGTACTTTAATAGTAGGTCCTACAGCAGCTGGTAAGACAACACTACTTAACTCTATAGCTTTACTCCTACCACCGGAGATTAAAGTAATTACTATAGAGGAAACTCCTGAGTTAAACTTATTTGGTCATGAGAATTGGGTCTCACTAATTACTAGGACTTCAACTGAGGAAGGTGTTGTAAATGTTACACTCTATGAATTACTTAAGAATGCTTTAAGACAAAGACCTGACGTAATAATTGTTGGTGAACTTAGAGGTGAGGAAGCATACACTTTCTTCCAAGCTATCAGTTTAGGTCATGGTGGTTTAGCAACAATCCATGCTGATGATGTGGGGACAGCTATTAGGAGGTTATTAGCTGAGCCCTTCAACATACCTAAATACTTACTACAACTAGTTAGAGTGTATGTAAGCTTAGGTAAGGTTGAGGTTGGTGAAGGAATTAGTAGGAGAGTTCTTGAGGTTAAAGAAGTTGAGGGCTTAGACCCTAGGACTGGAGACTTAATCTTAAGTACTGTGTTTAGATGGGTCCGGAGTAACGATTCTATAGTATTCACCGGTCATAGTCATGTCATTAAAATGATAGCTGAGAGGAGACAGGTTAGTTATGATGATGTCTTCAACGATCTTTTAAGGAGGGCTACTTTAATGAAGTGGTTAGCTAAACGTAAGGTAAGTATTTCAGAACTTCGAAATATTGTTAGGTCGTATAGAGCTGATTGGACAACCCTCTACTTAGTAGCTGAGTCAGAGGTAGGGCCTTACGAATTATCTAGTTAAATTACTTGATAAGTTTGTTAAGTATTTAGGATTTAAAGAACTTGAGAAGTATGTTATAGGTTCTGGTATAACTACATCTTTAAGAAGGTACTTGGAGGTAGTAGCTTATGTCACGATCATGATTATTGCTGTAGTAGTTGTGGTAGGTTTAATAATACTTAACATGATAACTACTCTAATTAATGCTATAGTAACTACGTTACTCATCACATTCTTAGTAATTCCAGCATCGTTACTGATGATGTTGTTAATACCTAAGATAGTCTACGCTAATAGAGGGTTTAAATTAGAATCTAAGTATCTTAGACTTCTCTACTTTCTCTCAACCTTTATAGTTGCTGGGTTAGGAATTACTAAAGCTCTCATCAGGCTTAAGGATTTTGAGGAGTTAAGGGATTTTAATATCGAGTTAGAGTTAATAGCTAATGAAGTATACCTAGGTAAGGATTTAGATGAAGTACTTCATTATGTAGCATCAATAACACCTTGCAAATCATTTGCTTCACTCCTAACTACTATAGGTAATGTTAGTAAGAGTGGTCGTGACGTCCTACCAGTTATTAATTACTTAATAGATAATTACTTCATCGATATCCGTTCAAGGATGGAGGAGGTGATAGATTACGTAAGTATCTTATCTGAGGCTTTTGTAGTAATAGCTCTAATATTTCCATTAATAGTTTCAATCATTGCATCAACATCAACTCTAGCACCGTTCGGTATTTTAGACCCATACGTCCTACTGATAATTACTACATTATTAATAGTTCCCTCATCATCTCTAGCCTATTATATACTTGTCGACTATGTGATGAGTGTGGTTCAGTTATGATTAGGTTTAGAATACTAACATCTTTAGTGATTTCCTTAACATTCCTCATAATTTTAACCATGTATCTAGTAGGGATAGGATATGTTAAGGTTATTAGAATTTCATATTTAGTTATTCCTTACGGTTATTCCTATACCGTCATAATGTCCTTACTCCTACTCATAACATATACTGTATTAACTATATTAAGTATGGGTGAGGTTAAGAAGTTTAAATCTATAGAGGGTCAGATAACCGATTTTATGTTCAGTGTTGCAACGTATATTAGGTCTGGTGCTACATTATATGAATCAATATCATTAACACTACCGAACTTAAAGGGTTACTTTAGAGATGTTATTGAGAAGTTTCTAAACTTAATTGCGTTAGGTAATAGTCTTGACGAAGCTATAAGTATTATTAAGAGGGATTTAGGTAAGGAGTTTACCTACATATTAAGGATACTTTCTGTAGCTGAGGAAAGTGGTGGGAAAGCAGTTGATGTTTTAGATAGGGCTTCTACCATATTAAGTAATATAAGTTCATATAAGAATTACAGGAGGAGAGTTTTAAGACAGTATCTAATCCTATTATTAATAGTTATAATAGTATATGACTTCGCTGTTATGTTCTTACTACTAATTATGAATTCATTAAATACTGCCGTAGCTACATTTATTACTAGACCTAATGTGGAGTTTATGTATACATTACTATATTATACATCAGTAGTAATAGCGTTAGTTTCTGGATCATCCTATGGTAAATGTGTTGAGGGTAGTATTACTAGGTCATTCCCATATATATTAATCCTATCAGCCTTAAACTTTATATTAATCCATATCTTATTAAGTGTTGTATCACCTAACATCATACAATTATTCATATTTGGTAGTTAAGTCATCGTTACTGTAGGTTTAGTAACTATGCAGGTTTTGAGTGTTATATCTTTGAAATCCTTCAGAGGTATGCGTTACTTCAGTTACTTCCCAATTAATTCTCTACCCTTACTACTTAATTCGTAAATATATACTGACTTAAGTACAGCATCTATAGGTTTAAAGATATTACCGCAATTACCACACATATGTACTATGTTAGGTTGTGATGTCTTTAATCCACAGGATAAGCATTCGAAAAATTGAATGTAAACCTTCATGTTCTTCTCATTTACTTCCCTACCACATTTAGGACATACTAAGGTATTATCCGGTCTTAAAAATTTAATAATACTATCAGTATAACCGCATTCTATATGCTGTACTATCTTAGTTTTCTCTAGGTTTATACTACCACATCTAGGGCAGGCATACTTAGTTATGATTGATAAAGAACTACATTTAGGGCATGCTAGTAACTTATCGATAAAATCACGTTTTAAGAATCCCTTACTAACTAAATCATTAAGTAGAGGCTCATCAACTTCCTCAAATCCTAAGTACTTTAAAACTATACTCACGCTAGTAATAGGTCTTAAGACACCTACACTAGCTATCTTATTAAGGATAACTTTAATCTCTTCATTAGAGTTCAACCTATATCACACTTTCAACAATATCTACGAATTAAAGGGTTTTAAAGTATTTTTAAGCTTGTATTATATCCTCATTATCACTACTTAACTTATATTTAATTTAGGAAACTGTAGCAGTCTTTATTAAGGTTTGATCGTCCTCTCAAGATCGTAACATATATACTCCTAATAGAATCCATTCAACCTCTCTAATATTGTACTATAACTGAGTGACTTATTATTTAAAGTTAGAGGTGATGACAGTTAACTTAGTTAGAGTTGTTAGAGATGTTGATGATTCTCTTAGTTCTATATTCCTCAATAAGGTTTAGTAATTTCTCAAGAGTGAATTCACTCTTCTTCATAATCTCCTTACGTAGTTCCTCTTCATACTTCTCTAGTTCGTTAATTACTTCTTTAGGTATTAGGACTACATCATCACTTACTTCTATATAATCTCTACATGGATATATCACTACTTGATATACGGGTTTAATATCTTTATGTTCTTCAAGTGGTTTAGGTATTAATATCCTTAATTTTAGTGAGTTGATAAGTTTCATTAAATCTTCTTTAAATTCACGTAATTCTTTAACGAATATTACCTCACCTTCCTTTATATTACCTAAGGTTTGAGAAGACCTTAAGATCTCTTCAACTGATAATCTTCGTATTGATCTCACTATTAAGTACTTACCGTTAAACAGTAGGTTGAATGCCTCCTTTAAACTATCTATGAGTTTAGCCATACCTGTTATTTGCTCCTCTAAACTACTTAGATGTTCTGTAAGTTTTCTCAACCTATGTCTTAACTCTGAGATCTCCCTATCCTTAGCAACTTCAGAATTAAACTCTAAGGTTCTTAGATGTAGTTCTGTTTCTAACTGTGTAAGCTGTCTCTCTAACTCAACTACACGTTTACGGAGTACATCACGTTCTTTAGCTATCTTCTCCATCTCAGCTATAAGCTCCTTATCCCTCCTCTCAATATCTTCATTAACTAATAACTTAATCATCCTAACGATATTCTCCTTTCCGTAAGTCTCCCCTTTACTGATGTAGTCGTTAATTATCCTCTCTACTACCTCAGCTACTGGTCTCCCCCTAATTATCTCAGCTTTATACTTCTGAAGCCTTCGTGGGTGAAGACCTATCTCATTAAGTCTACTCATGAGTTGTAGGAATTTCTCCTCATATTCTTTATACGCCTTTAAACATGATGCTAAAGCATCTCTTTCATGAGTAGTTTTTAAATTTAACTTATGGATTTCCACATACTCATATACTAAGGAGTCCTTCTCAGCAGTACTTAATGTTCTTGAAGGAGAGTACAGTACAGAGTTTAAACTAGCAGCTAACTTCTCAATAATCTCTGGTGGTGGGTTCTTATCCGTAGAGACTAGGACGGGTATTCCATACTTACGGATGATCTGAAGTATTTCTTCTCTATCTAAGTTCTTACTACTTAATACTAGTAAGGGGTTAAGGTCTAGGTCAACTATAGCTAGACCTGTCTCTATACCTGGATCTACTCCAACTATAATGAACTTATCTGTAGTTAAGTTACTACTTACTAAACTTAAGAACTTCTTCTTAAGTACTGGTTTAACCCTAATACTTACGTTAAATCCCTTAACAACTCTTAATATACTACTTATCTCACTCCTCCGAGTGTATATAGTGAATACAGCTCTTTCAATACCTCCATCACTCTCCCTAAAAGTTAAGTCGTAATCAATACCCCTATTCTCGAGTTCCTCCTTAAACCTCTTAACAGCACTTAATACTGAAGTTCTTAAACCCCTCTTAAACCTCTCTGAACTAGAACCTCCTGAACCAGGAACCCTACCCCTACTAATAACTACTTTAATTCTATCCTCAAAGAGTTTTAATACCTTACCATAACCCTTACTCGATAAGATCGCTAATACCTCAGCCGTCTTCTGAGGTGTTAACTTACCATGCTCAAGTACTATACCTGCTTTAGAAGCTAACCTACGTAGGTCTACAAATTCATCAGCACTTAATGTAACCTGAACTAACTCACTCTCAGGTGGGAATAACTTAACTATCTTAACGACATTCTTCTTACTACCGCCTAACTCCATAATATTATCTAAAGCTATTAACTTAGGCTTTAACTCCCATAAGAGTCTTATAAGTCTACCTAAACCTACATCGTCGTAAACAGTCATGGTACCGTCTTTTAAGACAGCTAGAGCATACCTATAATCACTTAACTTCACACCAGATGATACGACATCTATACCTACTACTACATCACCATAATCAATCACTACAACTACCTCAACAAATCTGTATGTTTTCCTAACATATAAATTAAAATCTAGCTAATCACTTCAGTACTCCCCATTCCTGAAAAACTTTTAAATATTAAGAATAGGTAGTTAGTTCTTGAGGTAGTTAGTTGATGAGTGCCTCGAAGGTTGAGAACCCCTTCAAAACGTTAAAGATGGCTATGAATAAGAATGTACTGGTTAAGGTAAAGGATGGTTATGAGTATGTTGGTAGGTTAGTTATGGTTGACTTAACTATGAATGTAGTCTTAAGTGAGTGTACTGAGTTCTCAGACGGTGGTAGATCACCTATAGCTAAGTACGGAACCGTCTTCATAAGAGGTAGTCAAATACTTTACGTAGCTATAGATTATAACCCTAAGATATGATAGTCGTAACGTTAGTAACCGATGTAATCAATAGATGTAAGGTGTACAATATTACTACTAGTAATAAAGGTTATAATAAAGTAGTACTAAAATTTAATATATACGTAGCATCACTGTTATTGGTATGATGATGTCTACTAATATAGTTGTTGAGAGGTTAAGTTATACACCGATGGAGGATCAACATGTAGAGTTAGTTGAGAGGAAGGGGTTAGGTCATCCAGACTATATAGCAGATGCTACAGCTGAAGCATCAAGTATAGAACTTTCTAAGTACTACATTAGAAAGTATGGGGTAATACTCCATCATAACTTAGATAAAGTTCTTTTAGTTGGAGGTCAATCTAGTCCTAGATTCGGTGGTGGTGAAGTACTACACCCAATATACATAATAGTAGCTGGTAGAGGTACTGATATGGTTATAGGTGAGGGTAATTCCGTAGAGTACATCCCTATAGGTACTATAGTGATTAATGCTGTTAAGGAGTGGTTGAGGAGGAATTTCAGGTTCTTAGATCCTGAAAGACATGTAGTAGTAGATTATAAGATTAGGTATGGTAGTGCAGACCTCGTTCAGATATTTAAGTTAGGTATGAGGTCAAAACCACTCTCTAACGACACTAGCTTTGGTGTTAGTTATGCACCACTCTCAACCCTAGAGAGATTAGTATTAAGTGTTGAGAGGTACTTAAACAGTAGTGAGTTTAAGAGGTCATTACCTGAGGTTGGTGAGGATATTAAGGTCATGGGGTTACGTATTGGTAAGAAGGTAAAGCTTACAATTGCAGCAGCGTTAATATCTAGTTTAACACCTGATTTAAGTCATTACTTATCAGTTAAGGAAGAGATAATTAATAAGGTTTCAGACTTAGCTGTTAAGATAGCTCCAGGATATGATGTAGAGGTTTACGTAAATACAGCTGATAAACCTGATAAAGGTATAGTCTACTTATCAGTAACAGGGACTTCAGCTGAGCATGGTGATGATGGAGCTACTGGTAGAGGTAATAGAGTTAATGGTTTAATAACACCATTAAGACCTATGAGTCTTGAAGCAACAGCTGGTAAGAACCCAGTAAGTCATGTTGGTAAGTTATATAACGTCTTAGCCAGGATTACATGTGAGAGGATTATTAGGGAGTTACCTAAGGTTAGGGAGGTCTATATGGAGATCTTAAGTCAGATTGGTAAGCCTATAGATGAACCGTTAATAGCTCTAGTTAGGTTAGTAGTTGATGATAACTCTCAATTCTATGCTATTAAATCTGATGTTGAGGAGATAGTAAGGAGTGAGTTAATGAGTATGTCTAAGCTTACAGATTTAATAATTAATGAGAAAGTAAGTATATTTTGATGATGTATTGAAACCGGGTCTGAATTAATTTAAGTGATGATGGGTCGGTTTACTGAGGATTTCACTACAGTTTTAACGACTAGGTATCTAAGTACTATTTAAAATAAATTTACTTTATAGCGATCTTAGTCTTTAGGGAGTGATGTATGCCTAAGAAGAAGGAGAAGGGTAAGGAAATTACTGAGGTAAAGGATGAGGATACTTCAGGTAAGGCTATATCTACTAAGAAGAAGGTTAAGGTTAAGAAGGAAGTTGATGTTAATGGTTGGCTAGATAAGAATGTTGATGAATTAGTAAGTGTTTTAGGGTTAGAGTACTTAGGGTTGAGTAGGGATGAGTACTTAGAAATACTTAGACGTCCTGTAGAACTCTTATACGGATCTCCAACAACTAAACCTGACGTTGAGACAATGGTTAAGAGGTTTAGAAGGTTTTCAGAGAATGTCTATCCTTTAATCGCTATAGCTCTACTAAACTTAAGAGATAGTCTTAAGTCTGAACATCTAGACTTTATAGTCAATAACATAGGTAAGGCAGTGTTAGAGTACGCACCTAAGTTGTATAAGGAGGTTATTAGGTTAGGTAGGGAGGATCTCCTACCAGTACTTAGGAGGTTATGGAGGATTGCATGGGTAGAACAGTATTCAAAAACTTTACCAGTGACATGTCCTAAATGCCTCTTTAACTCATTAACTAAGGACATGTACTGCTTAGTATGTGGTAGTATACTCACTGAGAAACAGCTTAAGGAGTTTTTAGATTTTAAGGAGTTACTTAAGAATTATGTTAGTTCAGTATCATGTGAGGAGTTAAAGGAGCTTACTAGATATGATTATGTGTTGTTAAATAATAACGGGGTAAAACACCCTAAAGAATTTAGAGAAGAAGGTATAGATATAGAGGTCCTCCTAAGTAATGATGAGAAAACATTAATTAAACAGAAGTATAGAGAATTGTGTGGGGATGAATTAAGAGTTGAAAGTACTTCAAGATATTAATGAGTTTAAGAAGTTTGTGAAAGTGAATAATGTAGTACTCATAGGTTTTGTAGAGGGTAATACAGACGTAAAGAGGTATATGATAAGCCTGTTTGAGAGGCTTGAATCAAGGATTGGACATATAATTAACTTCGCATTATTCGATATTGAGAACGTACCTAATAATTCAACTATTAAGGAGGATGAAGGTATTAATAAATTACCTTTAATACGTCTGTATCTGAATGGTAAGAACGTGTTTGAACAAGAGGATTGCTTTATGGATTTAAGACTAGATTATTACGTATTGAAGATTAGTATGAAGGATGTATTACAACGTCACGGTATTAGATGGTCTCTAAGACCTGCTATCTAATTATTGAATGTTATACTCCTTACAATATTATTGAAGGACTTAACGAGGGTTTGAGTTAATTCAGGGTTGTTGTAACTTAAATCCCTAACTAACTCCTTAACTATTACTTGATCTTCACTAATGTAGGTATCTCTTAATGAAGTTAATATATCATCTAAGGTTAGATCGTATATACCTCTAATGTAGGAGTATATGTAGACATCATATTCAGGGACATTATAGAAAGGTATTATAAATGTTTGAGAATTTAATTTAAATGATGGTTGTGTCGGTATGTTCTCTAAATAATGACTTAGTAATGAGGTAAGTATTATCTCACTTAAATCATTTAGTGTGAGAGGTAAAGCTATTACGTTATACTTAGTAATTGAGTTAATAGTAAGTTTAACGTATTTATTAAAGACTTCAACAGAACTAATATTTAATCTACTATCCCCGTAATTTATGATGTCTATGAACTCATCATCAATACCTACTTTAGGTTTTATTATTGAGTTGATTATGTTATCTACTACAGCACGGTAGCATTCATTGATAGGTAATACAGCTACTACTTTACAATTATATTTCCTCTCAATCTTATTTAAGATATAGAGTGTTGTAATACTAGTTACTAACCTCTCAGGAATTACTAAAGATGCTAACTTAATACCTGGTTTTAAATCCTTTACATCTCTTAAAGACCTCTTCACAATCTTAATTAAAGACCTCTCAAAACATGTACTACATAACCTCTCCCCAGAACTCCTTCTTAAGTATACAGCTACTCTCCTATTACATGAGGTACATAAAAACTTCCTACTAGACTTCAAGTCTATCAAGTCTTTCCTCTCTAAGTATACTCCTTAACTTAAATAGGAACTCATTAAATACTACTTCATTAAATTCCTCCTCTAAAATACCAAGCAACTCCATAACATACGGATTTAAGTAGTTAGGACCTTCAATTAAACCTATCCTTAAAGTCCTTGCAAGTTCTGCTACAGATTCAGAGCTTAGAACCTTATGATATTTCATAAACCCTAAAAAACCTACTAGAACAGCTATGAAGAAATTAGCTTTATCTACATCATTAACACTTATATACTTTTCATAGATGTTAATTATATCGTCAACTTTAAACATCTTCGTAAACACCGGGACTATATATTCTCAGTAGGTTTTTTAATGTTATGTCTTCGTTATTTTCATTAAGGTTTATATAGAAGTATCTGAAATAGATTTCAAGGGATTACAGTATGACTGCACTATATGGAATACCTGTACTGGTCTTGAAGGAGGGTACGTCGAGAACTCATGGTAGGGATGCTTTAAGGAATAACATAATAGCTGCGAGAGCATTAGCTGAGGTGTTAAAGACTAGTTTAGGTCCTAAAGGACTTGATAAGATGCTTGTTGATAGCTTCGGTGATATAACAGTAACTAACGATGGGGCAGCTATAGTTAAGGAGATGGAGGTTCAGCACCCAGCTGCTAAGTTATTAGTTGAGACAGCTAAAGCTGTAGATGCTGAGGTAGGTGATGGTACTACATCAGTAGTAGTTTTAGCTGGAACTTTACTAACTAAGGCTGAAGCCCTACTTGATCAGAACATACATCCAACCATAATAATTGAGGGTTATAAGAAGGCTGCAGCTAAAGCTGTAGAGTTTCTTGATGAAATTGCAGTGAAGTTAGATGTTAGTGGGGTTGAAACTCCTGAGGGGTTAGCTAAGGTTAAGCCTGAACTAGTTAGGGTCCTTAACACAACATTAGCTAGTAAGTACTTAGCAACACCTGATATTATAAATAAGTTAATCGATATGGTCATATCAGCTGCGGTAGTAGCTGCTGAGAAGAAACCTGATGGTACTTATGAGGTTAGGTTAGATAATATTAAGATTGAGAAGAAGAAAGGTGCTTCATTAGCTGATTCTCAGTTAGTTTATGGTGTTGTTCTTGATAAGGAGGTTGTACATCCTGGGATGCCTAAGAGGGTTGAGAAGGCTAGGATTGCATTACTTGATGCTCCTCTAGAGATTGAGAAGCCTGAGATAACTGCTAAGATTAACATAACATCACCTGAGCAGATAAAGTCGTTCTTAGATGAGGAGGCTAAAATGCTTAAGGATATGGTTGATAAGTTAGTTGCTGTTGGTGCTAATGTTGTTATTTGTCAGAAGGGTATTGATGATGTTGCTCAGCATTTCTTAGCTAAGAAGGGTATTTTAGCTGTTAGGAGGGTTAAGAGGTCTGATATGGAGAAGTTAGAGAGG
>CAZZLT010000037.1:0-7690 GCA_964655125.1 uncultured Desulfurococcaceae archaeon
ACATTATGATTAAATCTGGTTTTACCTTCATCAACATCTCAGGATTCGGTGGGTTTCTAGGCCCTCCAGAACCTATAACAGGTAACGTCTTAAAGAACTCACAGTAAGCCATAGAGTAATCCCTCCCAACACAACCCCTATGCTCAAGCTCTTCTACACCAACTACTAAATCAGTTACGTTAAGATACGTAACAAGTCTAAGAGCTCCTGGACCTATAGCAACAACCCTACTAATATTTCTAGGTATCCTCACAGTCCTATTTAAAAAGTCAGTAACCTCAATATAACCAACCCCCTCAACCCGACTCATACTCTGCTGGATGTAGGTGTAGACTATAGAAGATGTAACTACAGTAAACACTATAGCTACTACTAAAGCAATCCCTACATAACCTCTTAATACCTTCATAACGGTACACCAAATACTTATACAGGTACACACTTAAAAACCTTACTAACCTAAGATACTACTCTAAACGGTATGTGAGATACTGTTGATATACCCCTACCAATAACTGCAGGTACCTCCCTACCCACACATACACGACAATAAGGTCTCCCATCAACATATACTACCTTAGGAGCCATTACCAACTCCCCACACTTAGAACATCGAATACTCTCAAACATAGGTGCCCTCTCAAACTCCTCAACAACCTCAACATCCTGTATTATGAAGTCCTCCTCAGGTACTCTAGCCATAACCAACCCAACCTCCTCCCACAACTTATGAAGTCTAATAACATCCTCAACACTACCCACCCTCTCAACTACAACCTTCCTAAACAGTTCTAAAGCTTCCTTAGGGAAGTACTTCTCCTTAATCCTCTCAGCATCTACGTAAATCCTAACACCCCTCCTACTACCCCTCCTAAAAACAGTTACAGCATTCTTCCCAGTATCCATGTAGATTAAGGAGTTATTACCGAAGGTACAGTGAGTAAATACTTGAACACCATCAGCAAAACAGTTATTCACCTCAACAACAGCTACTACATCCTCACGTACAGTCTCAACAACCCCAACATCCTTAACCCCTAACCTACTTAAAGCTACCTCAGCAGCTCTTAAACCTAATACTACGAATGGACATATATGACCGTGGAACTCCTTAACCCTCCTAATAAACTCCTCACTTACCATCAGTACACCCAAACTCTAAGGAAGTACACTAATTTAAATTTAACCCTGATTTAAGAGTGAAACACCGATATAGTGCCTAAGTAGTTGAAAATCAGATCACGACCTCTAACATCACCTACTCAGACCGCTGAAAAGTCCTCACCAACAATATATTAACTACAACATTATTGAGTTTTAACCCCCAAACACCTAAGCATGAAACCTAGAAACCTCATCCTTAAGCAACATAACTTCCTACAGAGTTACAACTACCTTCAAATATAGTACTCAATTCCTGATACAGTAAGAAAACTACCGAACCTATCAGTCCTACCACCAACATTTACAACCTCATCAAATCTCTCATCAACTAATCTAAGTAAGCTATAGAAGGTAATGTAGGGATTAAGATATTAAGTATAGAGGTTATAACCTCTACCTAAGTAATAAATTAACATTCCTACCTAACGTAAACTTTAATAAACACCCTCTACAGTATAGTAGTACTCATAAATACTAAGGTTATATAGAGTCTTACTATGTATACTAAGTTATGTAGAACCTCCACTCAATTAATTGTTAATGAGCTTCACAGTATACCGAATTAACTTAAATTAATTACTTCTATAGGTTATGAGGTGTTGATACAGTGAGTTACTTAGGTAGTAAGTACGTATTCTGTTTTGCTATTGGTGGTGGAGGTGATGTAGCTACTGCTACTATGTTATCCTTAGCACTCCGTAGGTATGGTTTTAAATCATATGTAGGTAGTGTTGTTTGGGAGAGGTATGTTGTTGACCCTGTCCCAGGACCTATAAGATTTGATGAGGTCTTAGGCGGTAAGTACATCGGTAATTACTCGATGGTCGTTGACGACCATGTTAAGGCTGTTAGGAGTGGTAAGGAGGTAGTATTCCAAGCTACTAACATATCTAAAGTACTTAAGGAACCTGTAGCTATAGTTGATATATCTAAAGGTGTTTACGGTGTTTGGAAAGGTTTAGAAGAGGTCTTAAGCTACTTCGGATGTGATTTAGTCTTAAGTGTTGATGTAGGTGGTGATGTACTAGCTACTGGTTTTGAGGAGGAGTTATGGAGTCCTCTAGCAGACTTTATAGGACTTACAGCAACTACTAAGCTTAAAGGTGTTATAGCTGTACACTCACCAGGTTCTGACGGCGAGTTAAGTCAGGAATACGTACTCAGTAGGATCTCATTAATTGCTAGACATAACGGTTACTTAGGTATTAGAGCTGTAGATCATGAAGATATCAAGAATTTAGAGATGATATTAGAATTCGTTGAGAGTGAAGCTAGTAGAATCACCTTACTAGCATATAGAGGTGACTACGGCTTTATAGAGTTAAGAGGAGGTTCTAGGAAGACATACATAACACCTTTAAACCTCCTAACATTCCTCCTCAAGTCCGAGAAAGTATATGAGTTAAACCCAGTAGCTAAGGTTTTAGAAGATACGAGGGATATTGACGAAGCTAGGAAGAAGTTAAACTCCTTAGGAATAACTACGGAGTTAGACCTTGAGGAGGAGGTATATAAGCTAATACTTAAAGACGTTAGAGTAAGTGGTGATTTATTAGTAGGTATTAAGAAGAGACTTAAAGAGAGAGTCAGTAAAGGATGAGGACATCATATATCAACTCTTCCCCACTCATCACACCCATATAAACCTCTAAGGACAAACCTAACAAACCCCAACACTAAAACATTAAACAACTAAATAATTGTAAATTCAGTCTAAACCTAAACCATTACCTCACATAAACTACAAACTTATTACGTAACTAGTAAGTATTAACTAAGGGGATAACAACGACAGTAATGAGTATTGAAGAAAAGAGGAGGATCCTTGAAACTCTTGAGAAGGATGTTGAGTTTAGGTATGCTTTGATGGGTTTATTAGGTTATAAAGAACTCTTAGATAGGTTTTCAAGATTAGAGGAGGGTCAGAAGAAGTTATGGGAGAATCAGAATAGACTATGGGAGGAAATTAGAGCTCTAAGAGAAGGACAGAATAAATTATGGGAGGAAGTTAGGAGTCTTAGGGAGGGTCAGAATAAACTTTGGGAGAATGTTAATAAGCTGTGGGAGGAGGTAAGAGCACTTAGAGAAGGACAGAATAGGTTATGGGAGGAAGTTAGGAGGTTGTGGGAGGAAGTTAAGGCTTTAAGAGAAGGTCAGAATAAGTTGTGGGAAGAAGTTAGAGCTTTAAGAGAAAATCAAAACAGACTTTGGGAGGAGGTAAGAGCTCTTAGAGAAGGACAGAATAAACTATGGGAAAATGTTAATAAGTTATGGGAGGAGGTTAGAGGTTTAAGAGAAGAGACTAGGAAGCTATGGGAGAATCAGAATAAACTATGGGAAGAAGTTAGAGCTCTAAGAGAAGGTCAGAATAAGTTATGGGAAGAAGTTAGGAGTTTAAGGATTAGTCATGAGAGGTTGGAGAAGTATGTTCATTCAGGTTTTAGAGAGTTGAGGAGGGCTTTAGGATCTACTTTTGAGGACTACACAGCTGCTTTTGTAGAGGTTATGTTGGAGGATAGGGGGTTTAAGGACGTTAGTGTTGAGAGGAAGGTATTAGTATATGGTGGTGAGGTTTTAGAGATAAATCTGTTTTGTGAGAAGCCGTTAGTTGTTGGTGAAGTTACTTTGAAGGTTGAGGATGTTAAGGGGGCTGAGGAGGAGGTTATGAAGTTACTTAAGAGGGTTGAGGTTGTTAGAGAGGTTTATAAGGCTGAACCTCTAATGAAGGTATTAGCTGTTGGTAGGGCGTCGGTAGAGGCTTCTAAAGTATTGAGGGAGTTAGCTGAGAAGTACGGTATTAAACTCTTAATAGGTTCTGAGATTGAGTGGGAGTACTGATTAAGTCCTCCATAAATAATTAATTGGTGTTGGTATGAGTTGTAGTGGTTTTAAATTCCTAGAACATACTGCTGATGTCTACTTCGTAGCTAGTGGTTTAAGTATTGAGGAAGCTTTTGAAAACGCTGCTAAGGCTATGTTCGAAGTAATTACTGATACGTCTAAGGTAGAGCCTAGAGAATGTGTTGATGTTAGTGATGAGTGTTTAGATATGCTTAACTGCTTATATAGGTGGTTAGAAGACCTACTAATACTCCACGACACACGTAATATGGTCTTCAGTAAATTCAAGTTTAAGTTCCTTGAATTAGGTAGTGACGTGATTAAATTCTCAGGGACTGCATGCGGTGAGTTATTTAATCATGAGAAACACGAACCTAGAGTAGTTGTTAAGGCAGTCACATACTCACTAATGAGGATTGAAGACGTAGGTAATTGCTGGTACGTCTACGTAGTGCTTGATATATGAACATAAACTCAATACCACGTAGTAGGGGTGTTTACGTACTAGTATTTAACGTCTTAAACACTACAGTACTTAACTTAAGAATAGGTACTCACACCTTAAACCCCGGGTACTACTGCTATGTAGGCTCAGCATTAAGCTACGGAGGACTGTATTCAAGGATTAAACACCACCTTAGGAAGCCTAAGGAGAGGATTTGGTGGCATATAGACTACCTAACCTCTAGAGATGATGTTTTAATAACTCATATAGTATTTAGTGAGTCAACTAAGGAGTTAGAGGAGTTATTAGCTGAAGAACTCATGAGGTCTAAGTGTTGGGAACAATCAATTAAGGGTTTCGGATGCTCGGATAGAAAGAGCTATACACACCTCTTTAAATGTTTATGTAGTATCCACGAATGCGTAGATGAAATCAAGGAGAACATGATGAAAATCACCTTAAACCCTAAAGTACTAACCCTAACTCGGTAGTGATTACCTAATATAAGTAATTCAAACACATACAGTATATACCCGTAATATACGGCTGAGACCACTTCAAGTTTACTAGTCCTTCCTAACAGTCTAAGGGGTAACTCAGTAAGGTGATGAGAGCCTAGATAGACTAACATAAACTCTATGAAAACCTAACCCCTACACACTTCATAAGTAGACTATATATGGGTAGTACTCAACTTAAGATCACCTTCTTAAAACCTCCCTACATAAGTCCTCATACTTCTTAACATCTAGTATGAGTTGCTGTCCTAACTCCTCCTCAGTAATCACACCTTCAAGTACTTGAGAAACTGTACTTAAGCCTACACAACGTAGTACGTAGTTATAAGCATCTGTAAACCTTGGGAAATCCTCTGTACCCTCATAACAGTTGTAGAGTCCGTAGAAATCAATAATGATCCTCCTCTGCCCTGTAAGTCTCACTATAGTGAGTGAACGTCTACAGGAAATCCTTAAGTGTTTCATTAAGGCATTCCTAATAGATTCTAAAGCCTCCTTAACTAACTCATCCCTACACTCACTAACCATAAACCTCAACCTCTCAATAACAGCTTCAATAGAATAAATACTTTCTACAGTGTATTAATAGGAGTTACAGTACATTCTTAAAAGAACACTTTAGGGATGGGGAGGTATTACCTAGTTGTAGAGTACAGTTAATTTAAATTCCTTAAATACGTAGGTAGTAAAATAGCTAAAGGGATTTAACCTATATAGACAAGCATTTTAATTATCTGGTCTTAAGATTAGTGGTAAATATAATGAAGTTACTTCATAGGTTAGCACTACTGATCTCAGTAATGATGTTAATAGTTTTATCATACTACCTACTATTCCCACAAGATCAGGGTGTGGTTAGGTTGAAGATATCGACTACTACATCACTATATGCTACAGGACTTCTAGACGTTATAGCTAAGGCATTTAGTAGGGAGTACCCTAACGTTAGGTTAGAATTCATAGCTGTAGGTTCTGGTGCAGCTCTTAAGATTGCTGAGATGGGTGATGCATGTGTAGTACTAATTCATGAGCCATACCTAGAACGTCAGTACTTAATGAAGGGTGTTATTAGTGGGGGGAGGGTCTTCGCATATAATTACTTCGTAGTAGTAGGTCCTAGTAAAGACCCAGCAAACATATCTAGTGTTGATAATGTGTTAGAGGTTTTCAGGAGGGTCTATATGGCTGGTGAGTTAGGTAGGGCATACTTCGTAAGTAGAGGTGATAACTCAGGAACACACCTACGTGAGTTAATGATTTGGGGGTTATTAGGTGTAGACCCAAGCAGTACTTCATGGTATAGGAGTTGTGGTTGTGGTATGAGTGATGCGTTATTAATAGCTAACGAGTATAACGCATATACGTTAAGTGATTTAGGTACGTACTTAAAGTTTAAGGGTAGAGGTAAACTACAGAATCTAGAGTTACTCTACATCAACACTAACGATAACCTAACAATTAATATCTACTCAGCATACATAGTCAGTAAATGTGGTGGTGATGAGAGGAGGTATGGTGAGTTACTCATAGACTTCATATATAAAGATGCTGGAGGTGTTATTAGGGACTACGGTGTTGAGGAGTTTAAACAACCGTTATTCTACCCAGTACTTGAGGACGAGTCTAAATTATTAAGGATTTGGGAGTGGTTTACTTTTAGGTGATTTAATTGATTAGTGATGAGACTATAGCAACCATCCTAAGGTCTATATACGTATCAGGTACAGCAACACTACTAGCAACTACTTGGGGTATACCTACCTCATACATCCTAACACTTAAACGTAGGGTAGGTATTGTAGAAGCTATTATAGAGTCTTTAGTAGGTGTACCTACAGTCCTCCTAGGACTACTACTCTACCTACTATTAAGTTCTTCAGGACCTCTAGCACCTCTAGGTATTAGACTACTCTACACACCTCAAGCTATAGTATTAGGTGAGGCAATACTAATAACACCGTTAATGATCTCTACAACATATAGAGTCTTGAAGAACACTGTAGTAACGTATAGTGAGTTAGCTTTAAGTCTAGGTGCTAGTAAGACTCAGGTAATGACCTTAATAATTAAGGAATCACTACCTGGTGTAGTAGCCTCAATAATAATGAGTTTCTCAAGAGCTTTAGGTGAGTTAGGTATTGCTATGATGGTTGGAGGTAACATCAGCGGGTATACTAGGGTTATGACTACAGCAATAGCTTTAGGTGTAGCTAGAGGTGATTTTGAAGAAGCTATAGTTTTAGGGTTAGTACTACTGACTATAATGGTAGTAATATCAATAACTCTAAAACTACTTAATAAGGTGTACAGTATTGGTTAGTATTAAGTTAAGAGGTGTTTGGTACCGCTACGTAGGAGGTAATGACTGGGTACTTAAGAACATATCACTAACTATAGAGCCTAAGGAGGTAGTAGTGATTACAGGACATAACGGTAGTGGTAAGACAACACTACTTAAGATCACGTCATTAATCTACAGACCAGTCAAGGGTGAGGTATTAGTAGATAGTAATGACTTCTGGAGTTTAGAGGAGGATGAGAAATTAATGATTCGTAGGAAGGTGGTCTACGTACATGAGAAACCAATACTACTTAAAGATACTGTGTTAGGTAATGTAGCTTACGGGTTAAGGATTAGAGGTATAGGTAATGATGAGTTGTTAAGGAGGTGTAAGGAAGTACTTGAGGAGTTAGGGATATGGGGGCTTAAGGACTTTAACGC
>CAZZLT010000038.1:0-33917 GCA_964655125.1 uncultured Desulfurococcaceae archaeon
CTCAAGTAATTAATAAGTTAGAAGCAAGTGGTTCTAAGGTATTTATAGGTAAGGTAGTTGATGCTTATGTTAAGGAAGGAGTTGTAGGTAGGTATGGTTGGGACTTAAGTAAGGTCTCACTACCATTACATAATTGGGGTAGGTCATTCTACATATTAGATAGGGGGACTAAATACACTTACGTAAAGTGAGTGTATATTTATGAACGTAGTAGTTACTAGAGCTTCATCAGGTATTGGGGAAACACTAGTTACTAGAGCTATAGTTAAAGCTATTGAGGAGGATGAGAGAGATCTACGTATCACGCTATCTAAAGATTTAAAAACACTTGATCCTAAACTAATACCTTTCTCCTAACACTTAGTAAGCTCCTAATACATTCTTTAGCAATAAGGCTGAAGAGATCTAAAATTCTAATATATTAATTTAGAAATAAAGACTTAGTAATTAAGTTTAAAAACTATAACATTTTTGTAAATTTATAATCATCAAAAACTTATTAATTTAGTATTCATAACTATAGATGAAGGTGATCTCAGTGTCTGAGATCCCTTCTTCTTACTTACAGAGACCTAAGGGCTTTGCTGGAGAGAGACCAATACCTAAACCACCTGCTGGTGCTGAGACTCTACGCGGCGTTCTCGCTATGTTAGGTCCTGCATACATTATGGCTGCTATGGAGGTAGGTAGTGGTGAGTTAGTATTTAGTGCTCAAGCAGGTGCTAGGGTAGGCTTAATACTTGCTTGGACCTTACTACTAAGCGCTATATTTAAGACTACTAATAATGAGTTCGCAATAAGGTATGTCATGGCTACTGGAGAATCACCTGTAATGATGTACCAACGTATTCATCCAGTGTTCTGCACTTTTTACTGGGTAATACAGTTAATAGTTAGGCATTACATGTTTTGGCCAGCAGGTGCTGCATTAACTATGGCTGGTATAATTATTGAAGGTTATGGTGTTAAAGGTATTGACCCAGTAATTATAGGGTTATTGCTCTATGCGATAATACTCCCATTACTTCTAATTGCTAAGAAAGCATACGAAGTTGTAGAGAAAGCATGTATGGTTATGGTAGTTACGATGTTTATAAGTATGTTAATAATAGGTGCTTTAGTATCTACGCCTGAGAGAATTGCTGAGTTATTCATAGGACTCTTCAGCTTCGGAGTAATACCTGCAGGTACTGCAGATATAGCTATTAGACTATTAGCATGGGCTTTTGGAGGAGGTCCTGAGGAATCCTTAAAGTACGGAATATATGTTAGAGAGAAGGGCTACGGTATGGCTAGTGAAGTACCTAAGCTAGTGAGGAAATCAGGTAGTATGGAGGAGCCAGTAATAATTGGTTGGAAACCCTCTACAGACCCTGAAAGTATACGTAGGTGGAGGATATGGTTAAAAATTGCTCAGACAGATCTGTGGGGTATTTACCTACCGATGGGTTTAATAGGTTCATTAATATTTATGTACTGTGCTACATGGTTATTAAAACCAGCTGGTCTAGTACCTGCAGGCTATAAATTAGCTGTAGTCCAAGCCGAATTCTTCAGAAGGTTCTTTGGTGAGTTTGGAGCTATGGTCTATCTATTCTTAGCTATGGTTGTTTTATGGAGTACTGCTGTAGGTAATATGGACTCCTATAACAGGATAGTAGCTAGTGCTTTAAGGGTTAACTTCCCGT
The DNA here is from genome assembly GCA_964655125.1 of uncultured Desulfurococcaceae archaeon. Lineage (GTDB taxonomy): Archaea > Thermoproteota > Thermoprotei_A > Sulfolobales > NBVN01 > CAZZLT01. The sequence goes on from CAZZLT010000038.1 coordinate 1,689, forward strand.
TCCTTAGGAAGGTATCTGAGTATAAGCTCTGGTCTATCCTTGTAGTACTGTATTTCCTCTTAATGATACCTGCGATGGTTGGTGTTAAACAACCTGAGATACTACTACTCATAGATATATACTTATCAGTACTGCTTATGGCCTTAGCATTTATAGTACCTTTCATAGCTAACATACTTTGGGTTCCTAAACAATTAAGGCCTCACCCAATAAAGTTTGTGATATTAGCAGGCGGTATAGCATTTTACCTGTACTTCGCGATTCTGATACTTATGGGGGTAGCACGTCCGTAAGGCATGTATTATGTATGTTAAACCTAAACCTTTTTCCTAAGTCTCTAAACATTAAAATTATGTTTAACCTAATTTACTAGGTGGTAATTTGAGCTATAAATCTAAGATATTCATAGGTCTCTCATTAATACCTCTAACACCATTAGCTGTCTTATATCTATCGTCACTAGTTGATGCAGAGTATGTAGCACCACTTATAACTTACTTCATATGTATACTCTTGTTCATCTATATATACCATCAACTAGTTATGTCAGGCATTATATTTAGAATCCCTATACCGCTAATCAGTACTTCAGCTTCAGAGATTTTTAAGTTCTTCATGAGAACCGGAATCCTCTGGCTCATCTTTCTCCCAACATCAAGGATCTTAGGAGACCTTGTTAAGTGGTTCATAACTGGAGAGTACGTGGAAGCTGCTGGAGGGAGTTATCTAATATATATACTTCAGTTAATGGCTATAGGTTTTGGAGCTGGCTCATTCCTATCAATACTTTACGTACAAATACTTAAGAGTAAGACCTCTAAAGGTGGGAGACGTAAACGAAGAAAGTAAAATGTTAAAGACAATCTAAACACTCTAGCTAATAGAAGGAGCTTTGAAGGATTGGACATATTTATGAATCTTGAAGCTTATGAACTCCCAGTATATGAGGTCAGAATATATCGTAGACTTAGAAGAGTTTAAGATCTGTTAAGAATTATAACTGATGTAACAGCCCTAAAGTCTTTTAAGGAAGTTTCTTCAGAGACTCATAAATGGTGTTTGAGTTCATGAGTGTGTTGAAGGGGTTTGATAAGGCTTGGCAGGGTAAGCAAGATACTATTAGTGATAGGTTTAAGAGGGCTTTAGGTAGGGAGAAGCCTTTAAGGTATAGGATAGCTATGGCTTCATATAAGATTAGGTCTATGGTTAGTAGGATTGAGGTATTCATTGAGAGGATGAAGGAGAGGGATAGGATATTATTTGAGAGAGTTGTTGATGCGTTAATGGTTAAGGATACTGCTAGAGCTACTATGTATGCTAATGAGGTTGCTGAGCTTAGGAAGGTTGTTAAGCAGTTACTAACTGTTCAGATAGCTCTTGAGCAGATAACCCTTAGGTTAGAGACAGTACAGGAGATTGGGGATGTGATGGTTACTTTAGGACCGGTAGTAGGTATAGTTAAGGAGCTTAGGTCTACGTTGAGAGGGTTACTACCTGAGATAGGTATTGAGTTAGCTGAGGTTGAGGATATGCTTAGGGATACTGTATTAGAGGCTGGTGAGGTGTTAGGCGGTGGTGGTTACGATGTCATAGCATCACCTGAGGCTAGGAAGATCTTACAGGAAGCTCAGATAGTTGCTGAGCAGAAGATGAAGGAGAAGTTCCCGGAGTTACCGTCAATACCTACAGCACCATCTGAAGTTAAATCAGCTGAAGCACAACACTAACACGTGACTTCCGTAGGCTAATACATTATTTTTATGTATTAGAAATTCTGTTTTATTTTTAATACTTACTACTGAGTTTTATAGTAGGTGTAGTTATTGGAGTTTAACTTAGTAGTTATTCACGAACCAGGTATTGATAACTATAGCTGGGTACGTAACTACGTAAGACAGTTACTTGGGGATAGGGTTGAGTACGTAAGTTCATACCAATCAGTAATACTGTATAGGGTTGACGACCCCCGTAACGCTGTTAAGACTATTAAGGAGTCCTTAGCTGGTAGGTCAACACCTATAATTAAGGTGATCCCTGTAGACTACGTAGTAGACCCTGACATTACTAAAGTATCTGAGGTTGTTAAGGAATTAGCTAGTAAGATCCCACCTAACGAGACCTTCAGAATAACTTTAGAGGGACATCTATACAGAACTGATGAGGAGGGCTTCATGAATGAGTTAAGTACTTTAGAGAGTATTAGAGAGATTGCTAAGTATGTTGATAGACCAGTAGATCTAGAGAATCCTCAATGGGTGATATATGTTAGAGTTTTTAGATACCATAGGATCATGAAGAAAGCTATAGTTTCACTACTTAAACCTGAAGACCTTAAGAGGTTGTAGTACTTGAAGATCTTCGGGACTTCAGGTATTAGGGGTATCTACCCGAATGAGGTAACACCTGAGTTAATGCTTAAGTTAGGACTTACGTTAGCTTACTACCTAGGTAGTAAGGGGGACTTCCTAGTAGGTGGTGATTGTAGGTTAACAACTCAAGTACTTAAGATGGCGTTGACCTCAGGGTTAATAGCTGGCGGTGTTAACGTCTTCGACTCTGGCTTAATACCGTTACCAGTACTTACCTACGGTATAGTTAAGTACTCATTAAGTGGTGGTGCTTACATAACAGCTAGTCACAACCCTCCAGAACATAATGGTGTTAAGATATTCGACTGTAGAGGTCTTGAGTTAAGTAGTGAGGATGAGGAAGTTATTGAGGGGTTAATTAGTGAGGGTAAGTTCAACTACGTTAGTTGGTCTTCAGTAGGTAGGTACTCAGAGTTATCAGGTGTTATAGATGATTACTTAGATGACTTAAGTAGTAGGTTAATGCCTAAGGAATTTCGTAGAAGGGTTAGAGTTATTGTAGATACAGCTAATTGTGTTACGTCCTTAGTAACTCCTAAACTACTAACTAACTTAGGGTGTGAGGTAATAACAATTAACTCAAGTATTGATGGTAGATTCCCTGGGAGGGAACCTGAACCTAGACCTGACGTACTCCAACCATATTTAAGAGCTGTTAAGGAGTTAAACGTAGATTTATTCTTAGCTCATGATGGTGATGGTGATAGGTTAGCTGTTATAGAACCTAGTGAAGGTTTTATAAAACAGGATAGGTTAATAGCTTTAATGTTTAAGTATAAACTCATGGAGAGGTCTGGTAAGGTAGTTGCATCCGTAGACTGCGGTAATGCTGTTAAGGAAGTTGTTAGTAGGTTTAATGGTGAGTTAATCATTAGTAAGTTAGGTAAGATTCATGAAACCTTAATTAGGAGTAATGCGTTAATAGCTGCAGAGCCTTGGAAACTTATAGATCCTTCATGGGGTTACTGGATAGACTCTATATATCAGGCAGGACTGATAGTTAAGATCATGGTTGAGGAGGGTAAGACCTTAAGAGAGTTATTAAGTGATATACCTAACTACCCACAAGCAAGGTACTCTATCAAAGTACCTCAAGAGGTTAAGTTAGGACTTTACCAACACTTAAGAGATTACTTAATAAATAACTTACCAGGTAATGCTGAGGTATTAAGTATTGATGGGTTGAGAGTAGATTATGAGGACTCATCATGGGTTTTAGTAAGACCTAGTGGTACTGAGGCTAAGGTAAGGATTTACGCTGAAGCTAGGGATTTAAGTAGGCTTAAGGAAGTAGTTAGTAACTTACTTAACGTATGTAGGGAGTATTTAAAGGTTCGAGGAATTGAATTAAGTTTTGACGGTGCACTCATACCCTAAGTATCAAGTATTTAGAGTTCCTACCCTCACTCCTCAAGATACTTAAAGCTTTAGCAGCTAATTCAAAAGCCTTCCTAGGTATTTCTGAAATACCCACACCTACCTTAACATCACTGTCTACAGACTCCTTAATAACTTCATCTAAGTACTTAAGACTAGTTACTACTACGAGGTTATCACCGCCTAAGTACTGAAGTACTGCCTTACCCATAAACCTACGAGCTAATGTAGTGACTATGTTTAAGACCTCAACATATGGTCTGTAGTAACCCTCACTAACAGACCTTAAGGTGAAGTTGTTTAAGTCTATATGAGCTACACAGACCTCAGTAGAAGTACAGTCACTTACGTTGAGACCATTAATTAATACCTCATGTGGGAGTCCGCAGTAACTATCTACTTTAGCGTTGATTTGGGGGAATTTCCTTAGAAGTCCTTCTAAACCCTTAACTACGTCGTTAATAGGTATACTACGTGGTAGTATAGCTACTTGGACATCATATCTTAGAGGTAGTACGAAGCCGTTGAAGTCCTTAACATATGATTGGATATCTGAGTATATCCTAGACTGTACTACCTGAACTACCCACTCCCTATCAAATCCTAAGGATTCTATCCACTCCCTATAATTAACTAACCTTATAACTACTGTATACACCAACTAGATTCACTCTATGAATACTGTACCTTCAGGTAGAGCCTTACCCTCTAACTCCTTAACCCTCCTAACCATCTTAACAGCTGCTTCAACAGCTCTCCTAGCGTAGTCCTCAACCCTCTCTAACGCCTGCATCCTCGAAGCTCCAGGACCTATAATACCTAGAGTTACTGGTTTCCCGTACTGTACTGCTAAGTCCATGATCTTCCTAGCTGCTTGATGAGCTACTACCTCATCATGTTTTGTCTCACCCTGGATTACAGCACCTAAAGTTACTACAGCATCTACATCATCCCTACTCACTAACTTACTAACAGCTAATGGTATCTCGAATGAGCCGGGGACTTTAAACACGTATACTACCTTAGCACCTAGGAAGCTTGCGTGGTTTAGAGCTTTCTGAAGCATTAAGTACGTTACATCGTAGTTGAACTCAGCAACCACTATAGCTAGTCTAACCCCACCCTCACTACTCAATAAAGATCCCTGAATAACTTAACATACTACTTTAAATAATTTGCTAGTCTATATCCTTACTAAGGACTAACAACTTCGGAGGGTCTAACACTATGTATGTAGAGGTAGTAAGTACTCAAGCTGTCGTAGGGTCTACTACGAAGTTCTACGTAGGTTTAGACTTAGCAGCTCTTGAGAGTAGATGTAGTGGTTATGCAGTGATAGTATGTAGTGATGTATGTGTTTTAAAAGTCTTTAAATGCTTATACAGTGATGATGAGATATTAGATGAGGTTCTAAGGCTAGGTAGGTCTGAGGAGGTCGTAGTATCTGTGGACGCACCCTTCAGTATAGGTAGTGGTATGAGAGATGTTGATAGGAAGATGTTAGCTATGGGTTTTAAGGTATTCCCACCAGGTTTCTCACATATGAGGAGACTTACTGCGAGGGCTGAGAAACTAGTTCATGAACTCATATCTAATGGTTTAAGTAGGGTGTATGAGACTCACCCTAGGAGTGCTTTATTAAGTAGTAGGTGTAGTTCTGTGGAGGAGGTCTTAAGTAGGTTAGGGGTAATCTTAAATACTAACTTAAGTTCTTTAAGGAAGGATGTGAGGGATGCTATCATAGCTGCTACAGTATCTTACTGTATAGATAATAACTGCTGTGTAGTTGTTGAAGGTGTTGACGGACGTATCATACTCTTAAACAACATATGTAGTAATCGTTAATACCTTATGCTTAAGTACTTTAGTGGTTACTATGACTGATGAGTTGATACTTAACTTCGACTTAGGATTCGTAGGTGATGACCTCGAACTTTGGGGTGAGGGACTACATCTAATTATTAGGGATGGGGTTATAGAAGGGATTAGTAGGGGGAAGGCTTCAGGGGATAACGTCATAAACTTCAGTAATACGTTAGTAATGCCTCCACTAGCAAACCTACATACCCACATCTTAGACTACGTATACCCGGAAATCGGTTGGGATTTAGATATAGATAGCTTAGTTGGTGAACCCTACAGTGTTAAGTACTTAATGTTGAGTAGGACATCTAGAGATACTCTTAAGGAAGTTATTAATAGATTCTTAAGACATAGCTGGGGTTACGGTGTTGGTGTTATAGTAGAGTTTAGGGAGGGAGGTCTAACTAATACGTTATTAGATTACGGGTTAAGACCTAAGACCCACCTAGTCTTCGGGATGCCTGTAGGTGGTGATATGATTAACGAGGTTAGGATTATGAGTAGGTATGTTGATGGTGTAGGTATATCATCACCTCTATACTTCAGTTATGAAGTCCTTAAGGACTTAGGAAGTGTTGTTAGTGGTTTAGGTCTTCAGATACATACACATATATCTGAGGTTGAGGAAACCTACGTTGAGGGAGACCTGAACCACTTAATTAAGTGTTTAAGACCTAACGCAGTAGTTCATGGAGTCTTCCTAAGACGTCCTGAACTTGAGTTACTTAAGGAGTTAGGCATCCCACTCATACTATGTTTAAGGTCTAATCAGTGGTTTGTAGGTAGGTTACCAGACTTAAAACTAATTTATGAGGTAGGTCTTGAGGTTGGGTTAGGTACTGATAATGCTTCATGGGTTAAAGGTGATTTATGGCGTGATTTAGACTTACTAACTAGTTTACTGAGGGTTAGAGGTGTTTTAAACCCTAAGTGGGTTTTAAGAGTTGCTACTAACTCATCAGTAGTTGGTATAGATACTAAATTACGTGAGGGTAGTAAGTTAAACATACTAGTTCTTAATATTGAGAACACGTCTATAAAGTACGCTAGAGATAAATACTTAGCAGTAGTTAAGAGAGGTGGTCCTGAAGGTGTTGAGGTGTTAATCACTGATGGAGTCATCAGATACTGTTCTGATAGGTATGAGGCCGTATGTGATAATCTACGTAACTTCCTCAGTCGACGGTAAGTTAGCCTCAGTTACCGGTTACTCAAGATTTAGCTGTAGGTATGACTTAGTAAGACTACATAGTCTGAGGGCTGTAGTAGATGCTGTATTAGTAGGTGCTAACACTGTAGTTCGTGACGACCCACTACTAACTGTTAGGTACGTAGCTGGTAGGAACCCTACTAGAGTAGTTGTTGATGGACGTTTAAGAACCCCTCTAAATTCTAGGTTAGTTACTGATAAGTCTGCTAAGACTATAATCTTCACATCAAGTAACGTACCTAAGGATAAAGTAGTTAAGTTGTTGAGTATGGGTGTTGATGTAGTACTACTTGATTGTAGAGGTTATGAATTACCTATAAGTGAAGTACTTCATGAACTACTCTTAAGAGGTGTTAAGTTATTATTAGTTGAGGGTGGTGGGGATACTATATGGGGTTTCGTAAAGTATGACTTATTCGATGAGTTTAGAATTACCTTATCACCATACATAGTAGGTGGGAGAAACGCTACACCAGTAGTTGGTGGTGAGGGGTTCACTACCTACTTAGACTTTAGGAAGTTAGTACTTAAGGATGTTAAAGTATGTGAGTGTGGTAATGAAGTACATATAGCATATCATAGGAAGTTACCTAAGTTTTAAGATGTTAAGATAATATTATATACCTTATAAGGATTTACTAGGGGATGGTTAAGTATGTGTAGGACTAAGATAATAGCTTCGTTAGGTCCTTCATCATCAACACTAGACACTATACTTAACCTATGTAGGGAGGGGGTAGTAGGTTTCAGGATTAACTTCGCACACGGTGATGAATCTGTATGGGGGCCTACAGTCGATAACATCCTTAAGGTTGAGGGCCTGATAGGTAGGCCTTTAGCGTTGATAGGAGACCTTAGAGGTCCTTCAATAAGGTTAGGTGATCTAGACCAACAACTACTTCTTAAGAAGGGTGAGACAGCTAAACTAATACTGAGTGGTAAGGGTTCTGCTGAGAAGAGGGAGGTACCACTACCTGTTAAGGAGGTTTACGATAAGCTTGAGGTAGGTGATACTATATTAATGAGTGATGGTAGGGTTAGGTTGAAGGTTACTGACGTATTCAGAGATTATATTGAGGTTACTGCGTTGACTGATGCTGCCATAAGTTCTAGGAAGGCGTTAGTAGTTGCTAATAAGGAGTTTAACCTACCATTACTACAGGAGAAGGACTTAGCAGACCTTAACTTCGCATTAAGACGTAACTTCAACTACATAGGGTTGAGTTATGTTAGGAGGGGGTTGGATGTGAAGATAGTTAAGGATATTATTAGGAGGTCAGGTAATGATAAGGTTAAGATCATTGCTAAGATTGAGACTAAATCAGCTGTTGAGAACCTGGACGAGATTATAGAAGCCTCAGATGCTGTCTTAGTGGCTAGAGGGGATTTAGGTATGAATTTCGGGCTTGAGGAAATACCCTACCTTCAGAAGAAGATAATTAGGAGGTCTTTAGAGTTAGGGAAGCCTGTGATAGTAGCTACACAGTTACTTGAGTCTATGATTGAGAATCCAGTACCTACTAGAGCTGAGGTAGTTGATGTGAGTACAGCTGTTAGTGAAGGTGTTGATGCTTTAATGCTTACTGGTGAGACTGCTGTGGGTAGGTACCCAGTAGAAGCTGTTAGGTGGTTGAGGAGGGTTGTAGAGACTACTGAGGAGAAGTTAAGTATTAGTAAGTTTAGGGATGTAAACGGATTAAACGCTAGATTCGCTAAAGGAGTTACTGAACTTGCTGAGGATATAAACGCTAAGTTAGTAGTCTTCAGTATGTTTGGGAATACTGCACGTATGATTTCTCTCTTAAGACCTACAGTAGATTTCTACGTAGGGACTCCAGACATACATATAGCTAGGTCTTTAGTGATTCTATGGGGTGTGAGGATATATCAAGTAGATGCTTCAGATTATGATGAAGGTCTTGAGAAGACCTACGAATTACTTAAGAGTAGGGATGAGATCAGATTAGGTGACTTAGTAATACTTGCTTACGGACTTAAAGACTACGAACAGACTATAAAACTACGTAGAGTTAGTTAATACGTACTAACTCACTTCTTAAAGTTACACGACCCTACAGCTCCTAGTAACTTAACATACTTCATAGTGTTAAGGGAGGTAAACTAAAGCAGTTGTTAACCATAACTGAAACAACATATCCTCACCTGACGATGGTGTTAGATATATACGCCGTAGGTGTTTAACGTTTCAACAACTTTATTTAAAGCATTTACTATGTCTTCAGGGGAAATCCCTGATGATTTAAAGACATACCGTCCGAAGACTTCTGAGATTAGGGAACGCTTACTACTTAGTAATTCCTTAAGTTCGTAACCGATTATTTCCTTCTCTATAATGGGTAAGGAATTCGTAGGCTGTATGAAGAAATCACCTGAGATTACGATGTTCCTTAACCTCCCACCTTCTAACTCAACTATTAATCTGATGGTCTTACTACTCCTGTAATCTACGTAAGCTATGTAATGTCCTTCTCTTATCTTAACAACCCTCTGCCCCGGAACATACCTCATCATTAAGTACTCCTTACCAAGTAAGTCACCGTAAAGCCATTCACGACTTGACATATACTGCTTCACCGTATTTAACTCTGATAATTCCTCAGGGGTTAGGTAGGACTCAACTAAATCTACGTTTAACTCGCTTTCGAAGGTTTCTTTAAGTTTCTTAACTACTTCTTCCCTACTTGGGATATAACCTAACTCATTCTTTAAACTCGTCACCCACTCCTTCATCGACCTAGCTAACTTATCACGTAGTTTGACGTCAGGTACCCTCAGTACTTTAGATGCTTCCTCAGCGTTGAAGTCCATTATAACATTACCTATGAGAACCATAGAGTTATGTAGTTTAGCAGCTCCATTACCAGATGCTTTCCTACCGTTGATTACCACATCATTAACTGGTTTATACGTTGCTGGTAGTCCATAACTTCTGTAGAACTTAACGACTGGTTTAAGTAGTTCTCTGAAGAAGTCCTCAATGTTTAACTTCGCTAACGGGTCCTCATCCCTAATGATTATATGGTAGAACTGCTGCCACTCATCTAGATAGACAGTCCCACCCCCTACCTGCCTCCGGATTATGGGTATATTCCTAGAGGTACAGTACTCCACATCAACTTCAAGTTCTACCACTTGGTGAACTCCTACACATACGTAGGGGTGTGAGGGGTAGCAGAAAACTACGGTGTTAGGTGTTAAACCCCTCCCAACAGATGATGCGATAGCTTCGTAAACCCCTTGGATAGTGTAACCGTCACAACTACCTAAGTTTAACAACCTCCACTTGCTCAAGACCTACACCATCACATACAATCGTAGTACATACTTCGGAGCACTCATACATGATAGTTTAATATCTCTAATCCTAATAACGTTATATGGTAACTACTATGTCACACTCTTTAAGAATAGCTATAGTGAATAGTAAGACATTCGGATTCTACTCAAACGTTATTGAAGAGTTGAAGAGTTTTGCTGAAGTTGATAGGTTTGAAGTCCCGAAGGATTTAAGTGGTTCTCAGCTAGCCTTAACACTCAACAACTACGATATAGTTATTGCTAGTGTTACCCCTAAATACGATGAGGAGTTCTTCAAGAATAACTTAAGGGTTAAGATGATTGCTAGGCATGGGATAGGTGTTGATAACGTAGATATAGACTCAGCAACTAAGTATGGAGTAGTAGTTACTAGAGTCCCTGGCTACGTTGAACGTAATGCTGTTGCTGAACATGCAGTTACGTTGATGTTAACTGCTTTAAGAGATGTTGTTAAGGCTCATGAGAAGGTAGTTACTGGTGGATGGGGTGAGAGGGGTAAGTTCGTATGTCATGAGTTGAAGTACTTAACCGTGGGTTTGATAGGTATTGGTAATATAGGTTCTAGAGTTGCTGAGATAATTACTAGGGGTTTCGGTAGTAGGGTTATTGCTTACGACCCATACGTACCTAAGGAGAGGGCTAAGGAATTAGGTGTTGAGTTAGTTGATCTAGATACTTTACTGAAGGAATCAGATATAATATCTATACATACACCACTAACTAATGAAACCTACCACCTCTTAAACTATGAGAGGTTTAGTAAGATGAAGAAGGGTGTTATAATAGTTAATACAGCTAGAGGTGAGGTCATAGATACTGAAGCATTAGTTAAAGCTCTTAAGGAAGGTATTGTAGGTAGGGTTGCTTTAGATGTAATTGAGGGTGAACCTATAGGTGCTGACCACCCACTCTTAAGATTCGATAACGTCATAATAACACCTCATATAGCTGCATTCACGTTCGAAGGTCTTAGAGGTATGGATGAATCAGTACTTAAGTCTATTAAGGACTTTGTAGGAGGTCGAGTACCTGAAGGTATAGTTAATAAGGAGGTTTATGAGAGAGGTTTAAGACGTTAATGAATATATAGGTGGTTTTAATGGTTAAGATAAAATATGTGAGGGCATACCCACTAGCTGTTGAGAGACCTGGATTAAGTATTGATAGACCTGATCATTACTTACCTTATTGGAAGGAGTTAAGTACTGCTGGTATTAGGGGTAAGTACTATATGTTATTAGTTGAGGTTGGGAGTGATGATGGTTTAGTCGGTTGGGGTGAGTCATTAGTTCGTGAAGTCCCTACAGCACATGCTGAAATTGTTGAGAAGTTATTAAAACCTATAATTATTGGTCAGGACCCACTAGCTATTGAGGAATTATGGCAGAGGATGTTTGCTTCATTAAAGACTAGAGGTCATTTCGGTGGTTACTTTATTGAGGCGTTATCAGGTGTTGATATAGCTTTATGGGACTTAGTTGGTAAGGTCTTAGGATTACCAGTACATAGATTATTGAGGGGTCCTACTATGGATAAGATTAAAGCTTATGCATCATCAGTTTACTGGCATTATATGGATGAGTTATCACCTGAGTTAGTAGCTAAGGAAGTACTTAGACTTACTGAGTTAGGTTTTGATCAGGTTAAGATTAAGATAGGTATGGAGAAACTCGTTAAGGGAGGTCCTAAAGTAAGTGATATATTGAGAGCTGTTAGGGATTTAGTAGGTTTTAACGTTGATATTATGGTTGATGCTAATTCAGCATATAGTGTTAATGAAGCTGTTAGAGTTGGTAGGGTGTTAGAGAGGTATGAGGTTCTATGGTTTGAAGAACCATTACCGCCTAATAATATTGAGGGTTATGCAGAGTTAAGGAGGAAGTTAGATGTTATGATAGCTGGTGGTGAATCACTATTTACTAAATATCAGTTCCTTCAGTATGTTAGGAAGAGGGCTTTAGATGTACTACAACCTGATATAGCTAGGGTTGGGGGTATTACTGAGTTTATGAAGGTGGTGACTATTGCTGAGGCTGAAGGATTACTAGTAGCACCACATATAGGTCTTTCAGGTCCTGGATGTAGAGCTGCTACTATACAAACTTCAGCAGCAGTACCTAGGGAGGTATTCTTAAGCTATGAATATATGTATAAGAAGGATAATGCATTAGCTCAAGACCTACCTAAGAAACCTATTGAAGTATTTGGTAATGGCTATGTTGAAATCTGTAAGGAACCTGGAATATGTTTTGAACCTGATAGGGAACTCATTCAGAAATTCTTAATCAAATAGAACATAGTTTTAGTGGGACCGCAGGGATTTGAATCCCGGACCACAGAGGCTCCAAACATATGCCGGAGCTCACACCAGAGATATATAGCTGATATACCAAGTAAGCAGAAATGATATTCGGTAAATGCTGACAGGAAAGCTATTAGTTAAAAACACTATATACCACAGCATAGAATAATCTTAAACACCTATCTAACACCTTTTCAAGCATAGTCTACTAAGACGTAACGTACTCTAAGCTCATACTTAACCACAGCCAAACTATAGACATACATTTTACCATGAGCTCCAGGAGTTTTCTTAACAAGGCTAAAGATTTTCAATACTAAATCATGTAAGTTAAGAAACATGATGATCCGTATAACCATGGCTACCTAGGAAACTATCAGCATAATAGGGTAGAGACTATTGAAAGTTTTAAACTATTATGTGTAGATGTAGTATGACAGTGATTTAAAATGCCTTTCACAGTATTTCATCTTGGGCCTGCGCTAGCTCTTGGTTTACCACTTCGGAGGTATATCCACGTCCCCACGTTCATACTCGCCAATGTGCTTATAGATATAGAGCCTCTACTAGTACTAGCTCTAGATCTGAATTATTCGTTGCATGGGTATCTACACACCCTTCTCTTCGCATCTATGTTTGGAGCTGTTCTAGGCTACGCGATGTACTTGTTGGAGAAGGTTTTCAGACCACTGTATAGAGCTCTACATCTAATCCCTGCGAAACCTCTAAAAATAGAGTCGTTTATTGTAGCAGGAGTCTCAGGATCAATACTACACGTTCTTCTTGACTCATCACTATACCACGATATAAAGCCTTTCTACCCCATAGCTGTAAACCCTTTGCTAAACCCTAACCTGACGACAATATATAGCATCTGCATATTTACAGGGTTAATCGGTGTTGCATACTACATCTACCTATTACTATCTGAGAGAGGCAAACCGTTAATATCACGAATTCAGAGAAGCTAATACTAAGAAAAGTTTTGCAGTTCAGCACGTATACAACAGAATGTAGCATTTAAAATATGTTACAACCGCCCTGAAAAGAGCCCTCACTCTTTAGAGCGAGGAGAAGGTCGGAGATTCTACGTGCTAGACAACATAGTCGAACGCGAATGCATCCCCTTTACTGATTGCAAACATATTCGCAGTGCTGCTATGGATATGAGCAGTCTTGGGACTGCATAAAGGTCGTGCTATACAGCATTATCACAGCTGTGGGGTCTAGCATCTCTTGAGTATTCTATTGGTATTTCTAGTGTTTTATTTGTTGTAGCATCTACAAATACTGTGTTCCTTATTATTGATAGTAGCTCTGGTGGAACGCTATCCATATCGGTGATGCTCTCTAGGAAGCTAGTGAATTTGCTTTTACTTACGAACATTCTTGCTAGTTCTATCCCTGTTTCAGTATCAATACATGCGATTGGACTATCAGTAGGTCTCGGTTAGCAACTCTAAAGTTTTTGAGGAACTTCATCTCAACAACTTCTCTATCACTGATGCTTATATTTATAGCCTTCTTCTCCACGAGATCCTTAATCCAGAAGTGGGGTAGGTAGTTTGAATACCTAGCAATCAAGAACATTATTTTTGTTCATCTGTATTAGGCCTGAAGTAGCGTTTAGGATAACAGTACTCCGAGTACTCTGGGTACCAATAGCTGTAGATTACGGTAGGTCTTAGAACGTTATCCTTTTGGTAGATAGCTATAGCGTGGATTTCGTAGAAGAAGCCCTTAGAGTGTAGAGGGAATCGACCTACAGAAGTTGCATAAACAACTATGTGCGTCTCATTACCTATGACGATGTTGTAGTGCTTACCGGTATATATAACCTTTCTACGGATAAGACCTTCAGCAAAAGAAGTCCTGTTAAACACTAACACAGAACCAGGTTCTCAAATAGAATCACTCCTGAAGTTCTCCACAGCCCTACTACACATCTCTAGCAAGACGTTCAACTCCTTATCTTGTTGAGAAGGATAGTGGCTAAACCAGAACAAAACCATTAAAAACGTAACGACAAGCGAAGAGATTAGGAGTAGAGCCACAGCACGTTTAGTGAACACACTCCTACCTAACTTCTGTCCAACCTTTGTGATATCTCCCGACATAACTAAATCACTAGTAATGTATATGAACCTTCTTGATCACAACTTTTTAATATTCCTAATGTACTTGGACAGAGCTAGATGCGATTCTTAGTATACTTCCTAACCTAGTGACTACTGATTTTCTAGATTATGAACTAATGCAATAGCTTCAACATCTCAATGCTGGAGCAAATTCACTCATACAGCTTCTCAGAACCCCTGAAGTCTAGGTAGTGTGCTGATCTGCCTTCGAATTTTTACTATACACTCGATTTCACCGCCGAAACAGCTGTACACACCTTGGTGGAGGTGGATCTACCGGGACTTGAACCTGGGACCTCCAGCTCTGGGAGCTTGAGGTATACGAAGTGGGTTTTAAGGAGGTAGATGGAATTGATCTCTGCTAGGAAAGGTTTATTCCTCTGGAGTGTGTAGAGTATTGTGGTGAGTGGGCTTGTTAAAGGTGATCAGAGTAAAATATGAGAAAGGTGTTTTAAAACTGCTAGAGCCTGTAGAGCTTGAGGAAGGCGAGGAGCTGGTTATCTTTATACGTAAGCGTAGAGTAAGCGAGGTTCTTGAAAAATACGTCGGGATGTTTGGTAGGGCTAGCGTAGAGGAACTAAAGAAATATGAAGAAGAGGCTCAGGCACAGTGAACAAGATATTTATAGATACCAACATATTTTACAACATACTTTTTGAGACTAACCTCACCCAAGTAGCTCGAAAGTTATTAGAAGAATACGAAGAAAACTTATTCTATACAAGCTTAACGGTAGTAAACGAGCTACTCTACATATCTACAAGAAAATACTATCAAGCTGCACAAGAAATTAGCAAGTCTTACAGTCTACGAAGGCTGATAGCAAGTAAGGGTTATCCAGCACCTATAGTAAACGGTATACAAAGTCTATTAAAAGACCTTGAAGTAGAGGTTTTGATGGAAAACGTAGGCTATCAAGATATGATCGGAGTAGTTGATAGCCTTAAGCTACTGCCGAGTGACGCTATTATAGCATTAACATGTAAATACCATGGCATAGAAACCATCCTTACCTTTGATGAAGACTTTAAGCGAGTTCCATGGCTTAACGTACTTCCCTAGCCTGCATAGGTAATCAACCACGATACTATCTCAAGTTTATTTGCTATTAACATGTTCTATATATGGACATCGTCACAGACATTTCAAAGCCTGGTATAGCCAAAGACTGAATAACATTTCAAAGCCTCGGAACCTCAGACTCCAAAGGCTTGAGTACTAATAGAAACGTGTTTCAGTACTTGATGGAGTGTTAAAGCGTAGATTTACATCGTGATATACTCTACAAGCATCAAGCATGCAGAGTGAAATACAAAATCATATAGAATCAGAGAGCTGTAAGTCCATTAAAAAGCCTGTTAAAAAGATAAAGTGTAATCTACATCTATTTCAAACAGTTATAACTCTACTCTTCATTTAGCTTTTAGGGTCTTTTCAAGCTTCTTTAATGATAGCTTAGTGGAAGTTGTGGGAACGTATAGATCTCCAGACACTCAACATAGCGTCAATTACTAGTGTAACACCTCTTCAAGTCAGAGTAATGATTATAGTGAGCACTACTACTAAGTTGAGTCTACAGCTTTGACCTAGTCGTTGACATAGGTCAAGGGGATGGCCCGGTAAGGATACCTGTACATGTATTGATACACCAAATCAACTAGTACAAGTGAGAGGTTAGATATATGAGTTTATTTGGTGGGGCTGCAGGGATTTGAACCCCGAACCACGGGAGCTCCAGAGATATGCCAGAAACTACTTGGTAGGTATATAGCTGATATGCCACGTAGGCATAACTGATATTCAATCAACACTATCATAATAGCTATTAGCTGAAATACAATATGCCACAGCATATCCAATTATTAAAGAATAAGATTAATTTCGTAGGCATCGTGTGCTGGTAGGGTAAAACATATTAAGATAAGAAATCTAGTAAAGTAGATGAGGTGTTTGATAATGTTTAGAGCTATTAGAGCTAAGTATGAGAAAGGAGTGCTAAAGCCTTTGGAGCCTATAGAGCTTGAAGAAGGTGAGGAGGTTCTAATCAAAATTGAGAAGCTTGAGGATAGGAGGAAGATAGTTGATGAGTTCTATGGAAAACGAGGTTCTGCCCCCAAAGAGTTACTTGATGAATTCATGTTAGAGGCCGAGGCGCAATGATACTCCTAGATAGTAATGCCGTTGTATACTATCTTCACTGCGTTGAACCTTATGCTTCTAAAGTAAAACAGGTACTGATAGAAAGCAAAGATCTTGCAGTGACTCTTAGAATTGTCGATGAGATAATCTTCACCCTAGTAAGGCTTGAGGCTTGGAGAAGGCTTGGACTGAGGAAACTGGACGAACTACGGGACTACATAAGGAGGTATGGTCTAGAGGCGTTTAGCGATGCTATAAACGATGTTGAAGAGCTTATAGACAAGCTTGGGATACTGGTCCTAGAAGACAAGGGTAGCATCAAAGAGCTTACAGAGACCGTGAGAAAGTATAGCCTCCTACCGGGAGACGCTCTGATTGTAGTAACGGCTAAACACTACGACATAGACACCATACTTACATTCGACGAAGACTTTAAGAGAGTCCCGTGGTTCAAAGTAATCCCTTAAACCTACTTAAGATTTCACTATTATATTACCATCAATATGTTGTCCAGTAACGTATGAACTAAAACCAAGTATCATTTCTATTGATACCTGGATAACAGCACATTGAACTCGTCATGATTCACGAATCGTGTCGTGCTTTAGGGGTTTCCCCAGGACGATTACTTGTAGTTACTTGTGAATGCTTATGAATATGTGTTTCTTGCCCGGGATTCTCCGTGTTAAGTTGGGATCTCATCCCCGCATCCACAGAGCTATCGGGGCTCCGCTTAACCCATAAGTCCCTCATCTGCGTTAAGCTTCAAAGCGAGGTTCCAGGATGCTACAACGTCTCTACTTGTGACGGCGTCTCCGAGCTGGGCAAACCTGTAGTTGACAAATACTAGCAGTTTTCTGTTTGGAGGTATTTTAGATGTACCTCTAGGGTCTACGTATACTATTCTAATTCCCTCTATCAACGCCTTATACTCTACGAAGCTCTGCAATCTCCTGTAGCACTACAGCTATAGCTCCCAAGCGAGAGGTAGTTGTTGACTCCTACACCCTCCTCGCCGTAGCTTACGACGAGGTTAGTGAAATAGCTCGCAAGGTACTAGGCGATGTGAGGAGGAAGCATATTAGAAGTTTGATGCCAGTACCGTGGCTATGGAGTACGCTATTCACTGGTATAGGGGTAGGATACCAACTCTGAAGAGTATAGATTTAGAACTTACCTAATCTGCTTCGCAGTTGAACTAGACTTGGAAACCTATCTTGAAGCTGCAGAGATCGAGGTTAGAGGCAATGAGATGCTAAAGAAGTTTCCAGATACATCCTTTAAAACACGCTACCCTAACCTCCTCACCATCCATAAGATCTAGCTTCTCCAAAGGCTTCAGAACTCAATTCTCGTATCGGGCCAAACAATTTACCCATACTTCTTTTTCAATACACACTACTATTGATAAGCTACCTTAAAAAATGATATTCGTTATAGCCATTAAGACACTGTACAAAGCAAAGTTAAACCAATACTTCTTTAGCTGAAAGGACTTGTAAGGTCTTAGTGATATACCAAATTGGTTGGAATCAATTAGAAGGCTTGAATGCCAAGTTCTTGAGCTTAGTTTATTTGGTGGGGCCGCGGGGATTTGAACCCCGGACCACGGGGACCCGAACCCCGCATTCTACCAAGCTAAACTACGGCCCCTAACTACTTACTTATCTTAGTTGTAGATTTAAACATTAATTCGAATATCTTATCAGTAGCTGTTATTGGGTCTAAGGAACCCCTCACACATGATTCGTAAACAGTTTTGACTAAATAGTTAGAGTTTAAGACCTCCTTAAGCATGTTCATGACTTTATACTTAATGATTAACTCTAACTCTAGAGACCTTCTCAACATTTCCTTAACTTTAATCTTATTAGAACTTATTAGGTAGTTCTTATGTTCGTTTACAGCATTTACTAATTCTTTAATACCTAACCTCTGTAGGGCTGATACCTTCAACACCTTAGGGATCCAGCCATCCCTACTAACATCACCTAATGCGAATATTACTTGGTTGAAGGTTATGTCCGCGTTAGGTCTATCAGCTTTATTAATCACATATATATCACCTACCTCCATAATACCTGCTTTAAGTGCTTGGATCTCATCACCAGCACCAGGTATTAGTACTAGAATGACTGTATCAGCTATGTTAGCAATACATACGTTGAACTGACCTATCCCAGGTGTTTCAAGGATTATATACTCGTATCCTAAAGCATCCATAACCTCTATAGAGAGTAGTGCCTTCAGAGGTAATGCTTCCTCAGACCCAGTACTCATACTCCTTATGAACACCTTATCACTACGTTTAATACCTACCATCCTAACCCTATCACCTAGGAAGGCACCACCAGTTACAGGTGATGAGGGATCTACAGCTATCACAGCAACTAGATGGTCATCTAATGAGAGCTCATCAGCTAATACTGATATCAGTGTTGACTTACCAACACCTGCAGAACCTGTTACACCAATTATATGAGCTCTATGTTCTTTAGGCCATACTAAATCAGCTATATCCTTAATAACTTCAGGATTTACCTCAATATAAGTTAGTAGTTTAGATAGTGCTAGCTTATCACCATTTAAAGCATTACTAGCTAATCCTCTAACATCAACCACCTAAGAACACCTTATACAGAGGTGATTCAACACCTCCAACATACTTCAAACCACTACCGGTTAACGGTATTAACACCCTACCACTTAACTCCTTCTTAATGAGTTTGAAGGCTGCGTAGGCAGCAGCACTTGTTGGTTCTACAGTAAATCCCATCCTGAATAAGTCCTTCAAAGCATCTACTATTAAATCATCGTTAACAACTACTAAGTACCCTCCAGACCTAACTATAGCTTCAGCTATATACGGTAGTCTAGGTACGTTAGTTAATCTGATAGCATCTGCTAGTACAGTACCTTCACGACACTCACTCCTCACAACCCTCCCTACAGAACTACTTAGTGAGTCATAACCACATGCTTGAACACCTACTAACTTAGGTGTTGATGTAGTTAAACCTAACTTAAGTAATTCGTTAAAACCCTTCCAAAAACCTAGGAGTAATGTACCGCTAGCAACTGGTGTTATGATGTAATCAACACTCCTTAAATACTCATAAACTTCAAAAGCTATTGTCTTAGTACCCTCTATAAAGTAAGGATTCCACGTATGGCCTATATAGTAATTACCCTCACTTAAATCCATTAACACTTTACGTGATGCATCATCCCTACTACCTGCCTTAATAACCTCAGCACCGAATGACTTAATAAGTACGTACTTACCTACAGGTATATCACTAGGTACGTAAATACGTGCTTTAATACCTGCACATGCTGCGTAAGCAGCTATTGAAATACCTGTATTACCTGATGAATCCTCTAAAACCTCAGTAACACCTAATTCAAAAGCTTTAGAAACAGCTAATGCGGAACCCCTATCCTTAAAACTCCCAGTAGGGTTTAAATACTCAAGTTTAAAGTAAACCTCAACACCATCTATGAACTTCTTAATAGTTGGTGTCCTACCCTCACCTAACGACACATACCTACTTAAACTAGGTAGTAGGGTCGAGTACCTGAAAATACCTAAAGCCCCCTCATCAACACCCCAACTAACACCTCCTAAATCAACTAATACCTCTAAAACACCCCCACATAAACACCTAAAGAACTTATACTCCCTACCGTAAGTCCTACCACACACCCTACACCTAACTACGTAATCAGCCATTGAAAACCCTAATACGTAATATGGGAGGAGTAATAAAAATAGAGATGGTGGATACTAATATTTAAATCATTATGACCTTATGTGTTTGAACGAAATCAATGACTTCCAGACCTTCATCATCACTCATGAGGCTGGATAAGTACTTTATATAGTCTTCAACAGCCTCCCTAACAAACTCACTCTTAGAACTATATCCAAACTCCCTACATATCTCGGTTAAGACGTCATCAAGGTCTTTAGGGATCCTTAACGTAATTATCTTAGAGTACTTATCCCGGACGTAATTAACCAATCCGCTTAACCCCTTAATTCTAAGGTAATACTAAATAAATACTTTATTGTATTGGTCTTTTAGAGTTATTATTTAGTAAGACCTAACTACTACTAAGTAGTACTTAGGTATGACTTAAAAGGTATTACATCTAGCTCAAGACAGTAAAGTATATAAGTTAGTGATTACCTACCCTAAGTACCGACTCTTGCTAAGTAATTAAGCCTTACTAACATACTTACTAACCTCTTTAAGACTTCATACTCTACATCAACACCTAACTCACCAATTACCTCTAATCTAAATTCGTCAATAGTCTTAGGTTCCTTAAGAAGTAGTGGTATTAACACCTGAATAACTGTTCTTAAGTACTTCCTACCCCTAAGGATAGTTTCTAAGTAGTTTAAGTCCTCCTCACCTAAGCTAACCATGATATCCTTTAACCTTATAATATCTGGAGGTCCTCTATATAAGTACTTAATACTTCCCTCATCATTAGTTAAACCATCATAACTAATATTGAGTCCCTCTAAACCTAAGTCATCACTTAAGTACTTAATTAACCTACTCCTCAACATCTTATGTAGGTAGTGGAGTCTGTAGGTCCTTACATCATCACTAACCCATGAAGTCTCAGAACCTAAGTACTCAAAAACATAACTAGTTATTAAGTTCTTATCCAGCTTATTAATTAGTATCTTATATGTTGATGAACCTACTGCAGAACTTATTAAAGTGGTTATTTCAGGGTCGAACTTATCTATACTGTCTAAGTCTGTATGGTAGTATGTATCCGGCCACTGATTAATCATGACTGCAGGTACTTCATTCACTATGTAGATATCATGATCACTACCTACTTCATAAGGAGTTACATCAAATCTATAACTAATTAACTTCTTCGGTGACGAGAATGTTGATGAGTTTGATAAAGCATTCCTCAACTCGTAATACACTATAGCTTCATATGGGTGGAATAGTCTTGGGGGTGGTCTAACATAACCTAATGTTGAACCTGTCACATCCTGTTTCTCACCAATCATATCTAAGTTAATAGCGAATACTACGTTATCCACAGGTCTAGATGTTAAGTATGCTACAGATCCGTAGTACTCAGGACACCACATAATTACTAAGTCATGTTTCTTAGGTTGAGGTAATCTACCATCGTTGACAGCCCTACTTAACACTTTAGAAAGTCCTAGTAATGCTACAGTACCGCTGACGTTATCGTTTACAGTACCTCCAGGATGACAGTAATGTGCGAGGAGGTGGACTTCAGTCCCTACATCACCTAACCTAGCAGTTACTACCTTAATCTTAGGATCTCCTCTAAAACCTGCCTTAACACTAGCTTCAACAACTACTTCATCACCGTAGCTTATATGACGGATTATTTCGTAGGCAGTCCTCCTAGAAATACTTAATGCTAATGCCTTAGCCCAACTAATGTCTTCAGGTCTTAAGAACAGACTTAAGTATGGGACAGCATCCTCAGGTATGTCATCCCTGTAGAGTAGGACTAATGACGCACCCCTCCTACATGCCTCACGATACGCTAGGAATGTATTCCCACTAACTAATACTGCTTTACCCTCAACATCAACACCTTCGTAATGTTTAGCCCTATCACCAAGCCCTACATTAACTACCTTAGCTCTAACCTCACCACCAGGACTATGAGCAACTACTAAAGTCCTAGAGTTACTGAAGCTATGTAGTAATTTCTCGTAAGGTTTAACCATCCTCAACACAGCATCCTTAACCCACCAACCAGTTAGTGGTTTTAGATTACCATAACTCCTGAAGTACTCATAAGTATGTAGCTCAACATTGAAAACACCTAACTCCTTAACAAACCTATAGATGTAATCTGCAGCTTCCTCAACACCTTCACTCCCCTGAATCCTGTGGAAGTATGAGATCTCATTAACAAGCATTAGTAGTTCCTGACGTGGGAATAAATCCTTAAACATCTTAAACATATTCAACTAAAGACACCGTAGATCATAAGAACATTTAAAATTTAAATTGAATTACTTAATACCTTAAGGAGTACGGGGTTAGTTAGTGAGGGTAGTCCTAACAGCTGGTGGTGGTGGTCATACAGGTTATGCTGTAGCATTAGCTCAAAGACTTACCGGTAGGGCTGAGTTAACATTTATAGTATCTGAAGGTGATTTATGGAGTTTTCAGAGGGTTTCAAGATTCGGTGGTGTTGTGGAGTTACCTAGGTTGAGGAGTCCTGATAACCCTAAACCAGCTATACTCACTATGCATAAGTTTATGAACTCATTAATTAAGTCATACTTTAAACTACCTCAAGACACTGTAGTGTTTATCTCAACAGGTAGTAACATAGCTATAGCTCCAGCACTAACTACTAGGGTTAGGGGTGGTTATGTAGTTAATATGGAGTGTGTTGATAGGATTGTAAGACCTACTAAGACAGCTAAGATACTCTATAAGTTCTCTAACGTCACAGTCCTTCATTGGGAGGAACAGTTAAGACATTACCCTAAAGCTGTTGTTGTAGGTCCTATATATGAGAAACCTGAGTATGAACCGTATAACGGTGGTTACATACTAGTTACTGCTGGGACTCACGGGTTTAAGGAATTCTTCGATGAGTTGATTAAGTTAGATCTTGATAAGGTAGTTGTTCAGACAGGTATGGTTGATCCTGAACCGTATAGGAGGTTAAGACCTAATTGGATATTCTTTAAATTCGACCCAGACTTCAGTAAGTGGGTTGCTGGTGCGGATATAGTGGTAAGCCACCTCGGACTAACTCTAGTTAATGCTGCTTTAGGTTATGGTAAACCAGTAATAACTATACATAACCCTAAGTGGAGGTTAGCTGGTAGTAGGGATGATGCTAAAATACTTACTGAGAAGTTAGACGGTGTGTTCCTTGAGGAGGTTGAAGCTAGTAAGATATTGAGGGCTGTTAAGGAGGTTGAGGGTAGGAAACCACCTAAGTATGTAGATGGTGCTGAAGAACTAGTTAAGTTATTAAGTGAGTACTTAACGTAGTAGTGATTAAAGGATTTAAACTTATGGTTTAATATTCTAACAGTGATTACTACGTATGAGGAATTAGCTTCACTAGCTTTAGAAGAAGCTCTTAAGAAGGGTGCTGACCACGTATTAGTTAGGATTCAGGAGAAATTATATGAGGTCATAATATATGATTGCGGGGTCTTAAAGAGTTATAGTGTTGGTAGGGTTTCCGGTTTAGGTATTAGAGTATTAGTTAATGGTGGTGTTGGCTACGTATACACGGCATCCCTAGATCGTGGGGGTATTGTAGGGAGTGTTGAGAAGGCTTTATCAATAGCTAGGAGTTTAAGTAGGTATGCTCAGGTAGGGTACGTAAGTATTAAACCTGTTAAGGATTTCTTTAAAGTTAATGTTGGGGTAGACCCCTACGACGTAGACCCTGAGGTTAAGGTAGGACTTGTTAAGGAGGTTAACACATCAAGTATGAGGAAGGATGGTATAAAGTCAGTAGTTACTAGATTAGCTTATGAGGTTGATAGGAAGTATATAACCTCAAGTGATGGTGTCAGTATTAAGAGTGAAGTTACTTTAGTAGGTTTCTCACATACAGCTGTAGCTAAGTACGGTATGATATCTGAGAAAGTTAGTAATTCTAAGACGTTTGTAGGAGGTTACGAATTCGTAGAAAGTCATGATTGGTTAGCATTCGCTGATGAGGTTGATTCATTAGCTATTAAGGCTTCACAAGCTAAGACACCGACACCAGGTACTTACGTAGCTGTACTAGATAATGAAGCTGTAGGTTTATTAGTTCATGAGGCTTTCGGACATGCTTCTGAAGGTGATTTAGTTATTACTGGGTCTTCAGTGTTGAGGGGTATGGTTGGGGAGAGAGTTGCTAATGAGTTGGTCTCTATAGTTGATGAGGGTGTTGTAGATGGTGGTTATCCAGTACCTTACGATGATGAAGGTGTTAGTAAGGGACGTACAGTAGTTGTTAAGGACGGTATACTTAACGAGTTCTTAAGTAGTAGGTATGTCGGTAGTAGGTTAGGACGTAGGAGTACTGGGAATGCTAGAGTTCAAGACATAACCTACGACTCATTAGTAAGACAGACTAACTACTATGTTGAGCCTAAGGACTTAAGTATTGATGAGTTATTTGAAGGTGTTAGTCACGGTATATACGTAGTAGGTAGGGGTGCTTCAGGTGGTGAGGTAGACCCTTCAATAGGTACCTACACGTTCAGTATAGGTCCCTCATACATCATTAAGAACGGTGAACCTACAGAACTTGTGAGAGGTGTAGTCGTTAGTGGTAATATTCTAGAGACTTTAATGAGTGTTGATGCTGTTGCTAAAGACCTTAAGGTAGTTACTAACGTATTCGGTGGTTGTGGGAAGGATAGTCAGACAGTTAAGGTTGGTTTTGGAGGTCCTCATATTAGGGTTAGGAAGTTAGTAGTTGGTGGTCTGTAATGCTTTACGATATTGTTGAGAGAAGTCTTAAACTATGTAGTAGGTACGGATTTAACGAGTTTGAGGTTTACGTAGTTAATGATGTAGGTACTGAGGTTTTAGGGATTGATAAAGGTGTTGAGAAGGTAGTATCTGGTGAGGAGTTCTTACTTGGTGTTAGAGTGGTTATGGGTAGGAAGGTATGTGTTTACGGTGGTATGGTATCTAGAGTTGAGGATGTTGATGTATTAGTTAATAGTGCTTCTAAAATCGTTAGGACATTACCTGAGGATAGGGGGTGGGTCTCACTACCTAAGAAGTTAGGTACTTCAGTAGTTGAAGGTATCGTCGATGTAGGGATTAAGGATTTAGAACTAGATAGGTATGTAGAGTTAGTTAATTATATGATTAAGAAGCCTAGAGATGTTGATAGGAGGGCGTTCACAACTAATGTGAATATGTATTTAGGGTATGTTAGGAGGGTTATAACTAATAACTACGGTGATGTTGTTGAGGATGAGAGGACTAGAACATCAATATCAGTTAGTGTTAAGGTTGTTGATAATGGTGATGAGTCTGGATATACTGAGAATTACTCAGCACCTAACTTAAGTAGGTTTAACCCTGATGAATTAGTAGTTAAAGCTGTTGAGGGAGCTGTAAGGGGTTTACGTTCTAAGAGGGTTTATACAGGTAGTTATGATGTGGTACTCATGCCTAGAGTATTCACATCACTTATTAACTCATTAATAGCTCCAGCACTCTGTGCTGATCAAGTCCAGAAGGGTAGGTCCCCTCTTAAGGGTATGTTAGGGCTTAAGGTGTTCTCCGAAAACATCACTGTAGTAGATGACGGTACTTACCCAGGGATGTTAGGTAGTAAGTGTTTTGATGATGAGGGTATACCTACTAAGAGGAAGGTACTCATCGACAAGGGTGTTTTAATGAGTTACTTATACGATACGTATACAGCTAATATAGATTCTAAGGAATCTACAGGTAATGCTTTTAGACCAACACCTCATACAGTACCTAAACCATGGATCTCAAACATAGTAGTTGAGAGAGGTAATTACGAGTTAGATACCTTAATAAGTGAGTTAAGGAATGGATTAGTAATTTACGACGTCATAGGTATGTGGTTATCAAATCCTGTGAGTGGGTTATTAAATGCTACAGTAGCTAATGCTGTATACGTAGATAGAGGTGATGTTAAACATTCTGTTAAGGGTGTGGTAATTACCGGAGATGTTTATGAGTTACTTAAAACTGATGAAGTAGTACTTACCTCTAGTAAGGAGATATTAGGTAGGTATGAGGTACCGGCAGTATACATACCTAAAATTAGCGTAGCAGGTGAGGGTTAAGTCAAGACTACCTACTAAAGCACTTACGTCTTAAATTCTCTGCAATCTCCTCAAGACACCTACTTAACTCTTCAGATGTTATTATGTATGGTGTAGTCCCTCTCCTCCATACATAGGCTTGAACACCTACGAATTTACCATCCCTAAACACTGGTTCAAACCTTAATACCATCGATGATAATAATGCGTTAAGTCTATATAACTCATCACTAACATAACTACCTAAACGAACTGTTAATACCCTCTTAAGTCTTAAGTAGTTTAATTGATTGTAAAATTTGCTTAAGTACTCACTAGCATTACTGAGTCTTGCAACTAAACCTACATCATGTATAACAACTACATCTACATCTTCAAGTGAATCTACTAACCTAAGTTCATGTATGTATAACTCATCTAAGCTATATGCTGTTGGGTTAATAGACTTAACAACTATATACTTATCTATTAATTCCTCAACCTCCTTACCCTTCAACTCAATAAGACCTAATGCTCTAAGTAATTGAGCTTTTACAACATCTGGCGGGTATATATACGATATGACCAATACCTTCAAATTATTGTGTAGTGCAATACTTAAAGGTATTATGGTTGCGTGAGGTAGTCTAGCATCTGGTGGGTATGTTATGTATATATACATAGACTTATGTATATGCCCTACAACTTTCTTAAGTACCTCACATGGTAGTTCTAACTCTTCATATTCAGGACTTACTTCCTCAAGTATTGGTGGTGGGTAGAGGACTATCCCTAAATTACTACATATCCTAAACGGTATCTCAGCTACTGAGACCTCAACACCTCTAATCTTCTTAATCATTAAAGACCTCGAGATCAATCCCTTACTAATCCTCTGCTTCAGTATAAAGACTACATCAGCTATGAATTCAATATTACTTAAGTTAATATCTTCACCAATACTCTCAGCTACTAGTATTGTCATACCGTTAATACTTTCTGATAATCCGTAGAAGAAATTCTGGAGTAATACCCTCCTAACACTCTCGTCCTTAGTGATAGTCATTATAGGATTTATAGTATCGAAAACTACTACTTCAGGACTATACTTACTAATTAATTTAAAGATAGTATCACTTAAGTTATCTATTGATAACGGTATTGGAATCTTAACAAAGTTAAACGTCCCTCTAACCTCAACATCATTTAAATTCATACCGAGGTCAGACATAATCTTAAATAACTTCTCTTTACTCTCATGGAAGGTTATGTATAGTACTTTACGACCTCTTAAAGCATTCGCGTAGGATATAGTACATGCTAATACAGTCTTACCAGATCCTGGACACCCAGCTATGAGTATAAGCGGTTTTAACTTAAGTACACTACTGAAGTTTTTATCAAGCCACTCTATACCGAATACATAATCCTTCAACAAACCTAACCATATAGTATAACTATACTCATTTAAAAATTTTATCATTTAAAAATTATTTAAACTTACATCTAATATTTAAAAATTTATTTATTGATAAACTATACGTACCAACCCTCCATTCTGTAGGCCATATCCCAGAATAAGTATTCATACCTACTAGCTATTTTAAATATCTTCTTAACTTCTTCAATATCTAATGACTTAGCTGATGTATCTATGAACTCTCTTAACTCCTTAATAAGTTTTAAGTAATCCTCGCTTAAGTACACCTTAGCCCACTCAACATATAATTCATTCTTATTACTACTTAATTTATCCTTATGTCTCTCAGCTATCTCAGCATAACTCCAGAAGCATGGTAGTAACGCTATTAGACCTTCTAATGGAGTCTTTAAAGCACATGTAGATGTTAGGAAGTTCATATAGGCTATATTAGTTGGTGCTGGCTCAGTGTTAACTACTTCATCAAAACTAATACCTAACTTACTCAGTAGTCTTTCGTAGTTAGCCATCTCAGTAGTTGCTTCTATATATGCTAACTCTAATGCCTTCCTAGCTAGTTTATAATCAGCTTTAGAAGCTATTAAACTAAAACACCTGTACATAGTTATTAGGTAGTTATAGTCTTGAATTATGTAGTACCTGAACTTCTCGATGGGTAGGGTACCTAAGTATAACTCAACTACGAATGGGTGGTTGAAAATCTTCTCCCAGATATGATCAACTGAACTTCTTAAAACTTCAGTTAAACTCATAAACATCACCTCCTAACACTCTTAACTGCTAATGCAGCTATAACACCGTAGATAGCACCACTAACTACTGCTGCTATGGTTATGAATACCATAACATCAGGAGTGAATACCTCACCGAATAATAACGCGTCTAGAACTACGCATGGGAAGCCTGCTAAAGCACCTGAGAGTGATGCCTGTAGTACATCATACTTTCTATACTTAAATAAGGCGTAAGCTAACTCTGATGCTAGTCCTTGTGCGAAGCCGTATATTAAGTTAGTAAATGCTCCGTAAGTAGGTATTAAAGTCTCAACTAAAGCACCTAAGAACTCACCTAAGAATGCTGAACCAGGCTTCCTAATCAGTGTTGCTGCTAGTGGAGCACCTATAAACCATAATCCGTAGGATACTACCCTAGCTACTATAGGACCCCCTACAGCACTACTTATGAAGTAGATATTCCAAGTTAATGCGAATATCACACCTGCTATAGCTGCTACTACAGCTAAGTAAGTTATATCTAATGCTGTATATCTCTTAAGCATAGACATATACACACCGAGTAATTAGTAATTAAGTGAGTTATAAATGAATTGATAACCTAGTTATCTCAAATCATTAAGACTGTAATGACTTGAGTTATGAGTAGTGTATATACGCATATATCTACATAGGTAATCTTAATACCTACCCTCCTAGAACTCCTCTGTGAAAAACCTCTTAACTCAGCTGCTATACCCACCCATAAAGCCCTCTCTAAACCTAAGCTAAGTAGTGGTCTTAAGAAACTACCTATATCTGAAGGTGTTATAGGGTACTTCCTAAAACCCCTCTCAACCCTAACTAACTGTATCTCCCTTAAATCACGTTCTAAAATATTTAACATCCTCAGACCTACTGCTGTAGCAAAAGCTATAGTCTTAGGTAGTCCTAACTCACATTCTAACGACTTTATCAAGTCTCTAGCATTGACTTGGGTTATGAATATTAAAGTAGCTCCTAAAATACTTAACAATCTCAACATAACGTTTACAAAAGCTGTGAAAACACCTTCCCTAATCACTAAACCGTAGAACTCAAGTACTGGGTTACCTACGTTTGAGAACATTAAAGCATTTACGAATAAACCTATAAGTCCTATGAAGAATAAAGCTATAATTACTGAGTACCTCCTAAAACCTAAGACAACACCTACTGGAGTGTTAACTAACGCTAATATCAGTAACTGTTCAAACCTCCTCGATATGAATGCTAAGATAGTTATTACTAAACCATATATGAATAGAGTTGTTGGTTTAGGCTTAATCATTAGACCACCTTAAAGGACCTTCAAGATATTCAATAGCTTCCTCCACCCCTACCTCCCTTAAACAACCGTCCTCCATGATGAAAACCCTCGTAGCTAACTCATACAGTAGTCTAACGTCGTGAGTAGCTATTAACACTACCTTACCTTGGGAAACCACCTCCCTAACCCAACTTAAGTATTGCTTAAGTAGTAGTAGGTCAAGACCTGCAGTTGGTTCATCAAATAATATGACTTTAGGGTTGTAGAGCTTAGCTATAGTGTATGCTAACCACCTCCTCTGCCCATGACTTAACCTATAAGGTGATTCATTAAGTAGGTCTTTAACCCATAACTCACTACTTAATACCTCTTCTAAAGGTATTGTACCTACTCTCAACTCATCTAAGACCTTACTATGTATGAACATATAATCAGGTTCTTGAGGTACGTAGAATACCTCCCTACCCTTAATAGACTTCCTAACCTTCGTAAAATCATTACTTAAGAACTTAATAAAACCTTTCTCAGGTTTGTAGAAACCAGCAATAACTTTAAGGAGTGTTGTCTTACCAACACCGTTACGACCTACTATAACCCCTACATCACCACTACATAACCTTAAGTTAATACCTCTTAATACGTAGTCCTTATTAGGTAAGTACCTAAACCATAGACCTTCAACTTCAAGAACAACTTCCCTACATGAAGATCTCTTTAGTACTGATTTCAACTTAGGTTTACATGTATCAACACCGTAACTTTCTAAGGATTCAATAATATCTAAACTATTATTGAGGGAATCCCTACCCTCCAGATATACTACCTGCCTACCATTGTTAATGAGGAGGAATTTATCAGCAAGTTTAGTGAAGTACCTAGCCTTATGCTCAATAACTATCACAGCCCTCCCCTCAACCTTCAAATCATTAATATATTTAATCACTTCAGAAACCCCCCAAGGGTCTAAATTAGCTGTAGGTTCATCAAATATCACTAGCTTAGGGTTATGGATTATTGATGCCGCTATACATAACCTCTTCTTCTCCCCACCAGATAAGTACTCAGTAGGTGTAGTAGCTTTATTAAGGAGGCCTACACGTCCTAGAGTACTTAATAGAAGTTCTTCAAATCCTTTAAACCCTAAGTTCTCTAAAGTGAATGCGACCTCATCAATAGGTGTAGGCATTGATAACTGTTTTTCAGGGTCTTGAAGAACTACACCAACAACCTTAGGTACTTTAGGGAAGTCTTCAGGTGTTAGAGGGTTAATTCCGGAGAGGTCTACATAACCCTCAACAAAACCATTTAGTAAGTTGTTTAAGACTCCAGTCATAGCTAATAATAACGTAGTTTTACCAGAACCTGAAGGACCTACTACGAGTAGTAACTCACCTCCAGATAATGAGAACTTAATATCATTGATAACAGTCTTATCTAACCTATAACCTGCCCTCCTTATCACTACCTCTAACAGTCATTACCACCTATGAATCTATATAATAAGGACTTATAATACTTAAGATAACTCAGTAATCAAATCCATGTCAAACACTCTGAGTTAGCCCTAAATCATATTTAGAGACTTCAGGTAGTATAGAATGAAGGTATTGAGAGTAGTTAGATACTACCTACTTCCTCCTCAATATCTTCCTTAGTAATTAACCTTATCCCTAAATCCTTTGTTAAATTCCTTAACGTACCTAATAATTCAGGAACTACCTTAGCTACACATAATATTACGAGTATAGGCTTCATACCATATAACTTCTCTACAGCCTTAACCCTCTTCAACAACTTCTCAACTTCCTTACGTGCCTCCTCCATACTACCTAAATACATAGTTAACTCACCAACTACTAAAGGCTTTTCACTGAAGAGATCTATCTCAAGAACCTCATTATCAACTACTAAAATCTTCCTATCCACCCTAACACCAGTATACCCCATATCCTCCAACATAACCTCTATAAAAGCAGCTGCAAAAGACCCAAAAGTAGATCCTAAAATCCTCCTTAAATCACTAAACCCAGACCTAACATACCTATCAAGTCTAATATACGCATTCCAAAGCTTATTCTGCCCTTCCCTTAAAGCTCTAACTTCTTCCCATAACTTATTCTGACCCTCCCATAACTTCCTAGTCTCTTCTCTTAAACCCCTAACCTCCTCCCATAACCTACTAACATTTTCCCATAGTTTATTCTGTCCTTCCCTAAGAGCTCTTACCTCCTCCCATAAC
>CAZZLT010000039.1:0-23290 GCA_964655125.1 uncultured Desulfurococcaceae archaeon
AAGCACGTGGCCTCTGTAATAAGCTTTAACACATCGACACCTATAGAGGTCAGGGGGCTTTACATCTATGGCGATAAGCTTGTTGCTGTGACAAGTAGTGCAGAGGTTATGCCTATTAAGACAAGTGTGCAGATGCTTAGAGCTGTGGTTATGGGGAGCAGTAGTGCAACAGCTATTAGCGTATTTGACGTATCTGACGTCTCTAACCCCAAGCTATTGCTAAATGTGAGCGCGTCAGGGCTCTACCTAGATTCAAGGCTAGTTGGTAGGTACGCCGTTCTTAGCTGTTTTAGGTTTCATATAAATTTATAAGGATTTATATGAAACTATTTTATTGGAGGTTAAAGATGTTGAGGCCTAGGGAGGTCTGCGAAAGACTCGGAATCAGCTACGCTACTTTGAGGGAGTACGTTAAGAGGGGTTGGATTAAACCTGTTGTTCTTGAGAGCGGTAGGTGGAGGTTTAGGGAGGAGGATGTTGAGAGGCTCGCTGGGATAATCAAGCCGAGAAAGGTAATGCTCTACGCTAGAGTCTCATCGAGTACTCAGAGAGATGACTTGGAGAGACAAGTCAAAGTGCTCGAGGAGTGGGCTAGGAGCAATAATGTCGCTGACTATGAGATCGTGACAGATGTTGGTAGTGGACTAAACGAGGATAGGAAGGGATTTAAAAAGATTCTCAAGCTAGCTGTTGAGAGAAAAATATCAAAGATCATCGTAGCGTACCCTGATAGGTTGACGAGGTTCGGGTTTAAGACGGTTAAAGAGCTTCTAGGTACGTTTGGGGTAGAGGTAGTTGCTCTAAATCAAGAAGACAAAGACCCTAGGGAAGAGCTCGTTGAAGACCTTATAACGATAATCTCTCACTTCGCCGGCAAGCTCTACGGTATGAGGAGCCACAAGTACAGGGAGGTTGTTGAGGGTGCAAGAAAGCTCGTTGAAGACCCTTGAACAGGTAAGGATGTACTCTATACCGATAAGCGACACTAAGATTAGAGAGCTGATTACGTGGTATCTGCAAGCACTACAGGAGGCGATAGACATTATCTGGGACAACATGGAGTGGAGGTACACGTTCCCAATGATAGAGAAGAGGTGCGGAAAGCTAAAGATCGCTACTCCCTACAAGGTTAAAGTACCAGAACTACCCAAGAGCAAGTCGTTCAAGAAAAGGCTGAGAGACGTGCTACTTAGAGGTTGCCCGTACGCCAAGCACTGGGTCGACGCTGTGATCAGAACTGCGTACTCGGTCATGGAGTCTTGGAGGAAGAGATACCTTAAGGGCAGGGCGAGGAAAGCTAAGCCGATGGTCGAGAGGAGGTTTGCTAGGTGTAAGATAACCCTGATGAAGGTGGACTACGAAAAGAAGACCGTCAGAATCACGATTAAGCCGGGAGAGTACTTAGAGGTCTCGTGGGCTGGTAAGTGGTTTACTAGGAGGGTTGAGGGTTGGAGGGTGGGGGAGGTTGTATTGAAGGATGACAGAGTACTTATTCCTTTTAAATCAACTAAGGTTGTTGAAGTAAGAAGAGTTGTCGCGTGGGACTCCAACGAGCTGTCACTGGACGGCTTCTCTCCATCACTAGGGCTCATCAAGGTAGACCTGAGACCGTTGCAGAGCATGAAGATTGTCTACGATAAGAAGAAGGCAGTTGCACAGAGCAAAAACAACAGAGAAATATACGAGAAGTATGTTAAAAGGGAGCACAATAAGGAAAGAGACTTCATCAACAAGCTCGTCAAAGGTCTGACAATACTATTCCCGAACGCTGTACACGTCTTTGAAGACTTAGAGAAGGAGGATTTGGTCAGTAAGAACAAAGCACCGAAGAACAGGAGAAAGAGGAACGCTAGAACCCCCTGGAAGCTCATACAAAGAAAGCTCTCTGAGAAGACAATCGTAGTTAAAGTCTCTCCAAAGAACACTTCTCGCACCTGCCCACGATGCGGGTTCGTTGCGAAGACCCGAGTGGGCAGGGTGTTCAAGTGCGAGAAGTGTGAGCTCGAGCTAGACAGGCAAAGGCTCGCGTCAATAAACATATACCTCAAGTACACCACGATGCGGGGGTTTCCCTACAGCGATGACCCGGACATGTGGATGAGAGGCGAGCTGTGGGTTGGGGTCGCCCTGAGCGGGCGGAGCCCCGTGATATGCACCCCAATGAAAGGGGTCTGAGGGCTGTGAAGCCAAGGGCAGAGGGGGTTCATATAAAACCATATAAACCCCTATGAAGCCCAGACCCCTTCAATAACTTCATCACATCTATAGAGTTTAAACTTAGTTAGTAGGCATTCTGGATCGAATATAGGTCCCTCATCAAAACTATATGTTAGTGGGTATACTCTACACCAGATAGGTCTGAAGGGATATATCCTACATCTATTATCATTACTTAAGAAAACACATCTACCGTTAACATTCTTAAGTCTGTAGAAATGGTCTCTAAATTCTGTAAAGTCCTCCACCTTAAACCCTAAAGATTTAATCCTCTCAATATCATCCCTAAATAAGATCATCTCAGTAGAGATACAACACCTACCACAATATAGGCATAAATTCCTCTCAAACACCATGAAATCCCTCCATACTAACTTACCTATTAAGTAAGTCTATACATACTTAGTAAATTTTATTAGTTAAGGAGGGATGAAGTAGTAGAACGTAGTTAGGTGGTTAAGTTGAGTATAAGATTATATGAGGAGATGGTTAGTAGAGCAAAACACTTCTTCAACATTAGTAGTTATGACGTATCTCTCGGTAGGTATGATATAGCTTTATTCCATCTTGAACAAACAGTTCAGTTAATACTGAAGGCATACTTACTTAAGGTCTTTGGAGACTTCCCTAAGACACATTCAATTAAAGATTTAATTGATTTAAGTGAGAATGAATGTCTTAAGAGATTAGCTGATGAATTATGGTTTGTAATTGATATTCTTGAAGATGCTTACATAAGTGCTAGGTACTTTATTAGAAGGTATGGTGAGAGGGAATATAGGGAGGCTTTAAAATTTGTAGAGGGTGTATTCAAATGTATAGGTATTTAGAGTATTTGAAGAGGTATAAGAAGGATTTAGAGGAAAACCTTAGGAATTACTTAAGGATAATTAAAGACGTAGCTAGTAAGTATGGAGGGAGAGCATATATCTTCGGCTCATACGTTAAGAGTGAGGACATAGGTGCTAGTGATGTAGATATCCTCATAGAGGTACCTGATGAAGTAAATAGGTTAGAAGTCCTACATGAAGTTAGGAAAACCATCCAGAATAGGAAGATAGAGATACATGTACTAAACGAATCAGACGCTCAATACTTTAAGAAGTTAATTAAGTACTACCGAGAAATCAATTAATTCCCTTATAACGTTACTAATTAGTCTAAGGTTCTGACCCACTAGGATATCAACTCTAAGAGTGGATTTACTTAATTCTCCTACATCATTAAATATCAATATGTTAGTGGAGGTATACGGTTCCTAGACACACCTACCCAAGTCCTCTAACTCTTCCTAAATCATCACCTACTAATGAATTTCATACACCATACAAATATTTAAACAACTCCTAACTATATACTTAAACTCTTCAAACCTAACACATCATACTAAATAATTTCTTCTAACTCCTTCATATTAAGGAATACTCAATGAGTACTACTAAACTAGTTTATATTCATACCTTAGTTAAGCTCTTAATCCTACCTTAAACTAATTCCCATACTACTTATTAATATTAGACTTCCTAATTATATGGTGTGTTTAATGAGTTTTGATCTACTTAAGAAGAGAGCTTTAAGTTTTTTAAGGGATGCTAGGGTCGATTTTGAAAATGGTGATTACGATTTAGTGTTATTTCATGTTGAGCAGTTTACACAGCTATATGTTAAGTATTTACTGTATAGGAGGGTTGGTGATTACCCAAAAACACACTCACTCATAAGGTTATTAAGAGACCTCATTAGGATTTACAGTAATTGCGGACTTAAGGAGTTATTTGATGAGTATTTAGAGGTATTATACCTACTAGAGGAATGTTATATATCATCACGTTACTTACCGAGGGAGTATGATAGGGATATAGCATCTAAAATTCTAAACCTTAGTAAGAAGTTATTAGAGGTATTTAAATGTTTGGAAGTAAGTTCATAGAGTTAGAACTAGAGCATATAACTAGTAGGAGGAAGTATCTTGAGGATATATGGACTTACTTAAGTAGGGTTAAAGACATATGTAGGGAGTATGATAGGGAGTGTAGGGTTTTAGTCTTCGGAAGTTTTGTCA
Source organism: uncultured Desulfurococcaceae archaeon (assembly GCA_964655125.1). GTDB lineage: Archaea > Thermoproteota > Thermoprotei_A > Sulfolobales > NBVN01 > CAZZLT01. Next base: position 4,280 of record CAZZLT010000039.1, read on the forward strand.
AAGGTGGTATGAGGGTTGATAGTGATGTAGATGTACTAATAATTACTAAATTAGCTGAGGACCCATTATTTAGAGGGAGGTTATTTAAGCGTATAGTGACTGAGGTAGGGTTTGATAACCCATTTGAAATACATATAATTACAGAGAAGGAATACTTAGAAACATATAAGAAATTCATAGATATTTATCGAGAAGTAACGTAAATAGGTAATATGTAGTTCATGTCTACGTTATATCCTCTTAGGGAGGGACTTACGTGTAGATCTGTTTAGTTTTAGATGTAGTAATATCATATATGAAAACTTATAATCTCTTATAATGTAGAGTAGTTAGTATGAATAGTGTTAAGAAGCTCTATAGGTCTAGAAATGATAAGTTTTTATGTGGTGTATGTGGTGGTATAGGGAGTTACATATCTATAGATTCAACAATCATAAGGATCTTATGGGTTTTAATAACAATTTTAAATCCACCGCTTGGGATACTCCTGTACATCATAGCATGTATAGTAATTCCTGAAGAACCACAAACACAGCAGTCCTTAACACCTAATCAGTCAGTAACTACTCAACAAAGTCAACAGTAAATTAAGATTAAAGATACTACATCTATAGTTGGGCTATTCCTAACAGTGTTTGGTGCTTTAATAATCTTTAAAGTAGTTGATGATGTAGTAAGTAGTGTTATGCTTCGGTACAGTATTAAGTTTGTTAGAGGGATTACAGCTGTTGTAGGTCTGACATTGTTTATTGTTGGATTAGTACTTATCTTCAGAAGTTGTAGGAGGTGGATGTAGTCATCCATTACTGGTTGTAGGAATTAACTGTCTAGAGTTAGTACTGTAAATTCAATACTACCTTAATAGCTGAAGACCCTTCACTAAGGAAATACTTATTAGTTTTAACTTTCAATACTTACGGGGTGTTAATGAGTTCTTCAGCTAAGGATGTAGTGTTAAGTGGTTTAAGTAAGTTGAGGACTTCTGCATTGTTACTGATAATTACAGTAATTCTTTTAGGTGTTTCTTCAGTAACGCTTATGATGTTATTCTTCATCTCCGTAAATACTACCGTTAGTGGTGTAGTAGGGGGGATTAACTATTTTAGGGAGGTCCGTCACTTAAGTCCTCTAGTCATTACAGCTGTCTTATCATTTCTTATAGTAGCTATCGTAGCAGTTATACTACTACTCATTAGCATCTACTTCTACCTAGTACCATCAGCTAAGCAATTCGTTATGTGGAGACCTTTAGATTTCTCAACACCTTCAAAACTTATGAGGTTAGGATATGTTAGTGGTGCTCTAACACTACTAACAGCCTTCATACTACTCATCATAGCTATAGTACCGCAGATCCCCGTAATTGCTTTAGTTAGTATAGTCTTAATCATAGTTGGGTTTATACTACTCTTAATAGGTCGTATAGGTGTTATAATATATTTCTTCAGACTTAGAGATGCTTTCAACTCAACAATATTTCTAATCACAGCAATACTACTGATAATATCTCTAGTAGTTACATTCATACCTATAGTATCAGCATTAGCAGTAATTCTAGAGTTAATAGTATGGGTATTAGTGTTTATTGAGGCTAACTCACTAAGGGATAAGATTACATCAGGAACTATACAAGTATAGTTAAGTCTTAAGAATATGAGGTTAGGAATATAATATGGTTTAAAGATTTAGAGGTTAGCTTAAACAAACTAGAAGGAATTTAACCCCAGCATATGCTAACTTAAGGGAAGGTACTTATAAGGAGGTATGTTTTGAATATTATCAAGTATTTACAATGGTTAGGTATTTAAACCCTAAAATCCACCCTATATGTCTTAGAACTACAACATCTTTAAGGAAGTTAAGGGATGAAAGTATATTTATAATGGAAATTCTTGAATATAGGAAAGTAATTTACGTAGATAGTGAATTCCTAAGTAAGGTTATGTCAGTATATAAAGATGTTAGGAGGGAATGGGTTAGGAAGGGTAGGGTTTGAGAGAATAGTATAACTTAAGTTACATCATTACGTGATAATGTTTTAAATTATACTACAGTATTAAGCTATTATTTGATGTATTAGGGATCTAAATGCTTGAGTATCTAAGGGCTTGGTTAGGTCTTATAGTACTGATATACTTAGTTACTTCCTTAATACTTAGGAGTAGAAGGTCTCAGATCCCTATATAGTGTGTTATGGCTTTCACATCATTTATGGCTATCTTACCCTCTTTAGTTAGTTTTGATGATATTAGTCGTGTTATCGACTTAGACGTAATTCTATTCTTAACTAGATATGTTTAGCTTAGTAGGCTAACACTAGCTATGTCATCAACAGTAGCTGGAAACCTAACGATACTTGGGCGGTAGTAGTAATAAATACTACATCAGTGATTTAGTGTACAGCCCCTACGTTAGTTTCTAGGTTTACCATCATATCGAGTTATTCATGCTTATATCTAAGCATCACTATTCAGGAGAAGTAGAGGTCTTTAGAAGGAGTTTCTTAAATATTAAGTTTTAGATGGAGTAAGTGTCTTATCTTATCTAATGGTGGAGTTGGATACGATAACTTGCTATGTGTTAAGTGTATATAGGCTAATACCTCAGCTAACTTAAGTGAGATCTTAACAGGATTGACTACCGGTACGTGTAAGTCTTTAGATAGGTCAAGATCTACCATTGAGAAACCCATGGACATACACCCTAAGACTATAGCCTCAGCCTTCCCCTCACTCAATACATCTTTTACAGAATCCTTGATAAACTTCAGTAATTCCTCACTATTTCTCTGAATATCAGCTACTTTAATATCTATTGGGATGACATCGTAGACCTTACCAGTATATCCGTACATGTTTATCTGATCCCATGTAATAGTAACTGTAGACCTCAATGGTGTCAATACAATAAACTTACGGGATAGGAGTGAAGCTATTGCATACGAAGCTTCACCAGGCCCTACAACAGGTTTACTTACTAATTCCCTAGCTGCTCTTAATCCGGGATCGCCGAAACAACCTATAATGAATGCATCGTAATAGTCTTTAACTTCATAAAGTTTCCTAAGGTAGGAGACAGCAGCGTATTCCTCCTCAAACCCACTCTCTATAGTGTAAGGACCCTCATCAACAGAAACTACATCAACTTCAGTTCCTTTAAAAGCTAGAGAACGTAGGATCTCCTGTCTACGGATTAACTCCTCATTATCGAGTCCTACCCCAGGAACGATGTATGCTATCCTCATAAGATAACCTCTTATATCCTACTTACATAAATTTAAATTTAGTATTTCCTTAATAGTATTTAAAGAACTTCCTTCACTATATCCCGGTGTTGTTAAGTGGGTAAGAAGAAGAACTATAGTGGGTATCAGTCATGGTCATTCTTCGAACAATTTAAGGACTATAAACCCTACACCCTCGTACGTCAAGTTAGGAGGGTTGACTCTAGGGTTATAGAGTTAAGTAAGGTTGAGGAGGAGAGATTTCAGGAATTACTAGAGAAGAGTGTGGTTATATCATTTCATGAACATAGCTCTGTATGGCCTGAAAACCCTGCAGAATTTATAGAGTATGCTAGAGGTGGTAGGTACTGGATCGGATATGAGGGGCTAGCAGTTGCAGGGATTGACGGCTTCTTCGAAGGTATGGAGAACGGTACTGGAATGATAAGGTCTCCAGACCCTTGGGATTGGGATAACATAATTCATCAAATAGGAATTTACAGAGCAGATATAGACCATCAGGATATGGTCTTCATAGCTACTAAAGCTGAAGACTTCATCAGAGCTCGTAATGAGGGTAAGATAGCTATGGTCCTTCACCTTGAAGCACCTCCACACATAGGTGAGGACCTCATTAAGGTGGATATACTTTACGGATTAGGTGTTAGATGTATGGGGATAACATATAGTAAGGGTAATGAATTCGGTTCAGGTCTAGCTGATAAAGTTGATAGAGGATTAACAGATTTAGGGTATGAGTTAGTTGAACGTATGAATAAGTTAGGAATACTTATAGATTTAGCTCATGTAGGTGATAAGACTAGTTTAGACGTTATTGAGGTAAGTAAAGACCCAGTCGTAGTAACACACGCTGGAGCTAGGAGTTTATGGCCTTCAAGGAGGATGAAACCTGATGAAGTTATAAAGGCATTAGCTGAGAAAGGAGGTGTCTTCGGTATTGAGGCAGCTCCACATACTACGTTGACTTTTAAGAACCCTAGACATAGTATTGAAAGTATTATGGAGCACTTCCAATACATAGAGAAGCTCGTAGGGATAGATTACGTAGCCTTCGGACCTGATACATTATTCGGAGACCATGTAGCACTACATAAGGTATTCGCGAGTTACCTCTCAATATCTAAGACTGAGGAAGGACCTGAACACCCTAGGGTGGAGTTTGTAGATGGGCTTGAGAACCCATCAGAGTTCAGTAATATTGTAAGATGGCTCATTAAGAATGGGTACTCAGACCAAGAGATAAAGAAAGTAATTGGTGAGAACATACTTAGGGTAACTAGACGTGTTTGGAGAGGTTGAAAAAATCTTCAATAATTAATTGATTAAGTATTAATATAAGTTTTTAAACCTAAAACCTCAAAAGTAAAGAGATAGAGGTAATTAACTATGGGTAGTAGAAAATATGTTGAAGGAGTTAAATGGTTGGGATTAGGTTCTATGTTATTAGTGATTGCATCGGTACTAGCTATGATACCTATACTCTCATCACAACCACAAGGCAATGTATTAAGAGTTGTGTTAATATCTGAGCCTAGATTCCTTGACCCTTACTGGGGTGGCTGGAATACAGGGTTTGTCTCAGCACAGATATTTGATTCATTACTTCAGTATGATGTTAATGGGAATATAGTGCCTGGGTTAGCGAAGAGTTATGAAATACTTCCTGAAGAAGGGGCGTACGTCTTCGTATTGAGAGAGGGTGTTAAATTCCATGATGGGAAACCCTTAACTCCTGAGGATGTGAAGTTTAGTTTTGAGGTGTTAATACCTAATTACGATACCTTCGGTGTTGAGTACTTCGCTAATACAACGGTAGAGATAATAAATAGTTCTGCAGTGAAGATCAAGCCCGGTAAATTCCTCCCGGCTATTCAGATACCTTTAATAGCTTCATTAGATTGTGCAATCCTTCCTAAACACCTACTAGAAGGTAAGGACTACTACCAATCAGATTTCATATATAAGCCTATAGGTACTGGACCATTCATGTTTAAGGAGTGGGTTAAGGGTAGCCATATAATACTAGTGAAGAATCCTGATTACTGGGATAAAGGTAAACCACTACTAGATCAGATAATAATAAGAATCATAACTGATGCTTCATCAATAGTTGCAGCACTTCAAGCAGGTGAGTTAGATTATGTGTTTAGAGGACTTCCATACGAGGTTTACCCAACACTTATTAAGAACCCTAAGCTAGATGTAATACCATCTCTAAACCCACCTTATAAACTCGTAGTCCAGTTCAACTGTCAACACCCGATCCTATCTAATAAGTTAGTACGTCAGGCAATAGCATACGCTATAAATAAGACAGAAATCGTTGAGAAGGTTACTTTAGGATTAGCTAAGGTTACATATAGTTTCCTAACAGAACGATACGCACCTACAACTAACGCTGTTGTTTACGAGTATAACCCAGCAAAAGCTGAGGAATTACTTGATAAAGCAGGGTATCCTCGTCGTGGTGATGGGACTAGATTCACACTTGAATTACTACTCAGGAACGAGCCTGAGGAGATGAATGTTGGCTACATGATAAGGGATTACCTATCTAAGGTAGGTATTAAAGTTGAGACTAAGGTGGTGGAATTCGGTACTTGGTTAGACTTACAGGTGAAGGGTCAGTACGACTTTAATGTAGGTAAGTACTGGATAGTACCTTTCTGGCATTACCAACTCTTCACAACTAAATATATAGGTAAGGGAGCATTCACAAACACTATGTTCTATTCCAACCCTGAAGTCGATAAATTATTCGAACAGTGGATTAGTGAGACAAACCCTGAGAAGCAGAAGGAATTGTTAATGAAGATCGATAATCACCTATCTACAGACCTACCATGGATTCCTATATACGATATAGTTTGGTTAAATGTTAAAGGCAAATACGTTAAAGGTCCGGATATACCGATAGGTAGGTACGTATTCTTTGATAAACTCTATAACACATACATAGAAACTACGCAGGTGACACCACCAACACAAACCCCAACAACTCCTACATCACCTACAACAACACCGTCACCGACCCCATCACCAGCTCCTGACATTATGAGTATCTCAACTATAATTATTGTAATAATAGTGCTCGGTATGGTAGTACTACTCTTGCTGAAGAGGAGGAAGTAAAGACGTAAGTGGTATGTATTAATATTAATAATTTTTCTATACGGGATGTAAGGTGAGGGAATTAATTTCAGTTTTTTACAGGTTTTCTATACGGTTACTACTCCTAATCCCGGTAGTTCTAGCTGTGATAACTATAGGATTCGTACTGATGAAGCTCTTCCCCGGAGACCCGGCAGTTTTACTTGCTGGTGAGGCAGCATCACCTCAGTATATCGAACGTATAAGAGAGATCTACGGTCTAGATAAACCTGTATGGGAACAGTACCTACTCTACTTGGAGAGGGTTATGATGTTAGATCTAGGCTACTCATTAAGTTATAAGAGACCTGTATTAGATGTCATACTTACTAGACTACCGTATACTGTAATATTAGCTATATCAGGACTTTCTATAGGGTTAATCCTAGGTCTGTTTTTAGGGATAATATCTGCTTGGTATAGGAAGAAGTTAATCAGTCCTATAATAAATAGTATAGCATTCATATTCTACTCAACACCTGTGTACGTAATAGGTCAATTTCTAATATACTACTTCGCAATAACGTATAGGGTCTTCCCAGTCGGTGGTGTTGTAACTATAGGTGTTGAGCATAGGAACTTCTACACATACGTTCTTGACGTTCTATGGCATTTAACCCTACCATCACTTACTCTAGGCTTGGTCTTCATGGCCTCTTACGTAAAGTTGACGAGGTCTTCATTCTTGGAGGTCATATCCTCTAGCTACTTCCTAGCAGCTCGTTCTATGGGGTTAAGGAATTCTACGTTACTATTTAAACATGCACTTAGGAATGCTATAATACCTGTAATTACGTTAGCAGGAGTTCAGTTAGGGATGCTTATAGGTGGTGTAATAATAACTGAATCAATGTTCTCCTGGCCCGGTATCGGACAATTAACTATGGAGGCTGTATCTACGAGGGACTACCCCTTACTACTAGGGATATTCATATTTACATCAATAGCTGTTGTTGTAATAAACGCTATAGTAGACTTCATCTACAGCATTATAGACCCTAGAATTAAGGATAGGTGGTAGTATGAGGAAGTTAAACTCACTTACCGTATGTGTAGTTTTAACATTCTTACTAGGTATTGTAGGGTTATTAGCTGATCAGGTAGCTCCTTACGACCCACTTAACACTAGGATGTTTAGAGGTCTTCAACCACCTAGTAATGTTAATCTTATGGGTACTGACCAGTTAGGTAGGGATGTATTTAGTTGGGTGGTCTACGGTATTAGAACGTCACTATTAGTTGGGTTGTCTTCAGCTACGATGGCAGTAGCTTTAGCAGTCATCATTGGTTTACTTTCCGGCTATAAAGGAGGTATCATAGGTAATGTTCTGATGAGAGTAGCAGATGTATTCCTATCAATACCTAGGTTCATGCTGATAATCGTAACCGTAGTTTTACTATCACCTAGGATATCAAATATAATTTTAGTTATTGCTATGTTCTCATGGCCGGAGGCAGCTAGGGTGGTTAGGTCTGAGGTACTATCTATTAAGGAGAGGGAATACGTTATGGCTGCTAAAGCATTAGGTAGTAGGGATTTAGACATAATGATAACTGAAATCCTACCTAATACCACACCTACAATCCTGTCGTTATGGACCCTCATAATAGCTGAAGCAATACTTACTGAGTCAGCCTTAGGGTTTCTAGGCTTAAGTGATTTTAATTACCCATCATTAGGTGTGATGCTTATGATGGCTAAAAACGCTATATTCGTTGGTGGTTGGTGGGTACTCCTATTCCCTAGTATTACATTAGTCATACTCATCTTAATGTTTAACTTCCTCTCAGATAAGTTGATAGAGAGGTTATCACCTAGGTTAGGGTGATGTAGTTGAAACCCTTACTTGAGGTGAGGGAATTAACAGTTGCGTATAGGGTTAAGGGGGCTATGAAATATGCTGTTAAGGATGTAAGCTTCACTTTAAATGAAGATGAAGTACTAGCTATCGTAGGTGAGTCCGGTAGTGGTAAATCAACTATAGCCTTATCCATCGTTGGTGCACTCCCGGAGAATGCTGTAGTAGTTCGTGGTAAGATATTATTTAGAGGTATAGACCTCCTCAAGTTAAGACCTAGTGAGAGGAGGTATATTAACGGTAAGGAGATATCGATAATATTTCAAGACCCTATAACACATTTAAATCCTTTAAGGAAGGTAAGACTTATTTTTAAGGACTTATTTGAAGACCATGGAGTAGAATTCAACATCCAGGGAGTTCTTGAATTACTACGTAGACTTAAAGTCCCAGACCCTCAGAGGGTTCTTGAGTCATACCCATTTCAATTAAGTGGTGGTATGGCTCAAAGAGTATTCATAGCTTTAGCTTTAGTATTAAATCCTAAACTCTTAATAGCTGATGAACCTACATCAGCTTTAGATCTGACGATCCAGGCACAAGTTGTGAGGTTGTTAAGGGAGGTTAGGGAAAACTTCAGAGTTAGTATGATCATGATTACACATGATATAGGTGTTGCTACATCAATAGCTGATAGAATATTAGTTATGTATGACGGTGGGTTAGTTGAAGAGGGTAGCCCTGATGATATTTTATTAAGACCTAAGAGTAGGTATACTGCTAGCCTCGTGAACTCAACTAAGGCACTCTACAAGGGTGTGATGAGTTGGACGTACTAATAGAAGTAAATAATGTTAGGAAGGTCTACTACATTGGTAGCTTACTCAACCGTAAACCCGTTAAGGCAGTTGATGGAGTCTCACTTAAGGTTGAGGAAGGGAGAACTCACTGTATAGTTGGTGAGTCTGGTAGTGGTAAAAGTACTTTAGCGAGGATTATGGCCCTTATAGAGGAACCGACAGCAGGGTCTTTAAAGGTATTCGGGGTAGACTCTACGAAGTACTTCAGGAGAGATCTAAGTAATGATTCGCATAACTTCATTAGGAAGAACATACAGATAGTCTTCCAAGATCCGTACTCATCATTAAACCCACGTAAGAAAATAAGGGATATACTAACAAAGCCTTTCAAAATCCATAAGATTAATTACAACGAAGATGATTTGAGGAAGTTATTAATTGATGTCGGTTTAGAACCTCCTGAAGATTACCTCGATAAGTATCCGCATCAATTAAGTGGTGGTGAGAGACAGAGGGTAGCTATAGCAAGAGCTCTAGCTCTACTACCTAAAGTTATAATACTTGATGAACCTACAGCAGCATTGGATATGTCCATAAAAGCTCAGATATTAGATTTGTTAGTAAAGCTTAAGAAACAGTATAACCTAACTTATGTGTTAATAAGTCATGAAGTACCGATATTAACGAATATATGTGATGACGTTACAGTAATGTATTACGGGAAGGTGGTGGAATCGGGTGATTGTAGAATTTTTAAAACACCTCTACATCCATATACTATAGGATTACTGAATTCAGTCCTCATACCTAATCCCGAATCTAGAACAAGGAGTATCTTCGCAATTCCAGGAGATCCCCCATCATCAACATCTATAGTTAGTGGATGTGCATTTAATCCGAGATGTCCTCTCTCATCAGAAGTATGTGTAAAGTATGAACCAGAATTAAGGGATGTAGGTGTTAATCATAAGGTAGCGTGTCATAAATGTGAGCAGCATGTTATTGGAGGGTATGAGGAGTATAGGGACTCTATAATGAGGATGTGGAGGGAGATTATGTGATGTACTATTAATTAGTCCAACATCATAGTTAAGTTTTTAGTCTAGAACTCAAGATCTAGAGTTAAGTTGGTGGTCATGTAGTGATAGGGTATGTAGCGATAGTTACGGCATCAGTGATCTGGAGTATAACTCCTGCATTAGTTTCTAGATTTAGTCAGTATATTAAGCCGTTCATGTTTACAGCATTAAGAACTATCATAGCTACTTTAACTTTAGTCCCTATAGCTTTCTTGAATAACTTTAATTACATCCCTCTATCATCTTACGCATTGATATTAATAGTTGTTTCTGGGTTGTTAGGACCTGGTATAGGTGATGCTTGTTATACTAAGGCAATACAACGTATTGGTGGTTCTTTATCTGTTGTTATTAGTTACGTATACATCTTCATAGCTCAGTTCATGGCTGTAGTATTCTTAGGCGAGTTTATGAGTATATCGTTAGTTATAGGTAGTGTACTAGCGTTCGTAGGTATTGTAGTAGCTGTCTCCTCCAGTAATTTCGGAAGGGTTGATATTCAAGGAACTATATACTCACTCATAGCAGCTTTATCTTGGAGTTCTGCATCAGTAATGGTTAAGTTAGTATTAAATTACTTAGATACATTCACAGTAACTCTGTATAGATTAGCTGTAACTGCGGTAATACTCTCACCTATAGCTATATTCTTAGAAGGTATACCGGGTAGGAGAGTTATAAAGCAGTTAATACCTATAGCTTTAATCACCGGTATCTTAGGATTTAGTTTAGGGGTATACCTATTCGTATACTCTATAAGTACTGTAGGTGTTTCAGCAACAGCTATGGCTACAGCATTAACACCTGTACTCTCTCAAATAACTACTAAGTTATTAGCTAGGGAGAGACCTACTAAGGAAAACGTAGTAGGGGCTTCACTAATATCTATAGGTATAACGATCTCAGCAATACTGTAGTTCTTCAGACTCCACGTTAAATAATTAATTACATTAAAGTAAAAACAATAAAAATATTTAGTTGTAGGTCTAAGGTACTTACAGTCTAATACCTGTAAGTGTTTGGAGTAGTAGTGCTGTTAGGAAGAAGCCGTACCATAACATCCCGACAATCACTATGAATGTAGTTATTGGGTGAGGTCTAAGTCCTTTAGGCATTATTTTATAGTCGACGACTATCTGTAGGATGTAGGCTAGGAGGAGGGCGAAGAGACCTAAGTTAGCACCTAGAGCTGTTAACCAGTAAGGTGATGCTAGACCGAAGCCTATAGATGCTATCAGGAGTGTTAGAGCTATCGTGAATTCTAGGTAGAGTACTGGGTAGTAGAGTCTTCTAGGGTCTTCCTTAGCCCACGCCCTAACTCTCGGACTAGCTAACCAGAAGCAATCAGTTATAACCCTACTTGTAGAGTCCATTAAACCGAATTGAGTACCTAAGAGCATCCAGAAACCAGCGAATAAGACTATGAACCAAGCCATAGGGCCTAACACATCAGCTAATGCTAACGCTTGAGCTGATGCTACAGCCCAACCACCAAGTTTTAAACCTCTAGGGGCGAGTAAGCCGTAGGTTAAGACACTAGTCATGAGTACTGTTACGAATGTTATGAATGACATCACTATCCAAGAATCTATCCTAGCTACATTCACCCAACCCCTCCAACGCTTAAGGACTTCTTCATTATCGAATTTGAACGGTACTTCCTCAACCGCTATCTTCACTTTCTTACCACCTACTAAAGTAGATATATAACCTACTCTATACGCCATACCCCACCCCTTATCCCTAGCATAACTAGATAACATTAGGTTGAAGCCGAAGCCGGCTGGGATATACGCTATAGCTGCAGCCATAACAAACCAATCAGCGTTCATACCTAAAGGCATGTACGGTGTGAAGATACCCTTAACTATATCAGCCCAAGCCCATGCTGGAGCTCCTACTACTACACCAACAGTTACTAAGGTTACTATCATAATCACTATAGGCCAGTTAACAAGCTCTAAAGTCCTCTGTACCTTCCCACCAACATGTAGTATCAGTAAGGATATGAATAGTAGGATAACACCCCACATTAGGACTAGGTTCGAGTCTGCAGGTCCTGGAAGCCTACCTAACTGAAGTGCAGCTATAGCTGTGGCTGAGGCAGCAGCCCATCCAGGCCATATTACTGGTATGAAGATGAGTAAAGCCCACACCCAAGCCCAGAAGATAGGCTTACCAAGTCTTAAGTATGCGTGATGTATTGGTTGACCAGAGTAGAGTGTATACTTAATTGATTGCGAACCTAGTACTGCCTGTACTATACAGCCGATAGCAGCTGCCCACATGATGTTTGGACCGTATGCTAGTATCGCAGCTGGGAATAAGTACCACTCACCAGCACCTATGGATAGGGAGGCTAGTATTACCCCAGGCCCTATAGCTCTAATATGTTCGGTAAACGTCCTCGGAGGTGGTGGTAGTTCAAATACCTCAGTAAGTACTTCCTTACTCATTTAAATCACCTGTTTAATCCCAAACTTAATTCCCTAAACATTCTACCAATAGATAATGCGTTAGGCAGTCCTACCCCAAATCCCCAAAACCTCAAACCTACAGACACTATAGACACCTTATAAAGCGGTAATAATAACTCTTTAAAAGCTTCCCGTAACCACTAGATTAAAACTATTTTAAGAACTACTCATAATGAATTAAATATTTTATAATTGAGGTATTCACTAGATAATGTTGTTTAGGAAATCCTTGATTCTAATCCTTTAATTAGTTCCTCAATCCTCTTCCTAGGTATTGTGAATATCGGTTTTTCAGGTATTAAACCTTGAGGTCTGAATATAGCTATCAACACTATAGCCATACCTACGAATGTGTACTCAAGCCATACTGGGTCGAATGGTATGTATGGTGCTAGTAGACCTCTATACATAACTATTAACGTCTTAACAATAACGAATAGTAGGACTCCAAACATTACACCTAAGTTATTCCCAGTACCTCCTAACATCATGAATGCCCACGGCCAGAAGGTCCAAGTAACTCTAGTGTATGTACTTGCTATACAGCTACCTGTGTAGAACGTGTAGAGAGCACCTCCTAAGGAAGCTATAGCAGCACCAACCATTAACGTATAAGTCCTTAACTTAACTATATCTCTACCGTAGACAGTGATAGCTAGTTCTGAATCCCTCATAGCTCTTAACACCCTACCATACGGTGATTTAGTCAACCTCTCAATTAGTAGGAATACTAGTAATGCAATACCTAATAAAGTAAATGTAGCTACGTAGAATCTAGCCCCACCAGTCCATCTGAAAGGATCTACTACTGAAACACCTGTAGTACCCCCAATAATTGGTGTGTAATAGTACATTACTAACATAAGTACATCACCCATAGCTAATAATGTAATGCCTAAGTAAGCCTCCCTCAACCTAATAGCAGGTTTAGATGTTAGGTAACCTATGACAGCTCCTAACACCATAGCTAGAATGAGTGTAGAGATGAATATAGTTATAGCTAGTAGTGGGTTTTTCTCAAGTATAGTGTTTAAAGTATCAACTACCTTATAATTATATTCGTAGAACGCGTATTCAGAACCGTATGGTAATCCGTACATTAACGCTAAGACCCTACCCGGTATTGCACCAGCAACTAACGCACCTGTGAGTACTGCTAATACTCTACCAAATTGTGGTAATCCAGCATAGCCAACCTCTAAGTTAAGACTTAAAGTTACTATCAGGTATGTGCTGAAGTCTACAAGGATGTAAAGTATTGCTGGAGGTATAAGCTCCATCAACTACCACCTACTAAGGACTTAAACCTAGTAGTAATTCTAGACCAGTTAATCCCGCCTAAGCCTTTAGGATATACTAGTAGTGTTGTAGCTAGTGCAATGAGTGGGATTACAGGTCTGTAAACAGCTATCCAACCACCTACTTGTAGGGCTAACACCATTATACCTAAGTACTCAGTAAGACCTATTAATAAACCACCTAATACACTACCGTAAATACTGTATAGACCTCCAACAATACTTGAAGCAAACATAGATACTACAATTCTAGAACCTACTGTGGGGTCCCCAGTAATTGCTAGTGATGCTATAGCACCAGCTAAACCAGCTAAACCACCACCTAAGAACCATGAAGCTAAGTAAACTACGTTAGGGTTAATACCTAACACACTAGCTAGGCTGGGGTTCTCAATAGTTGCTCTCATAGCAGTACCGAACTTAGTCTTAACTAAGAATATGTGTAGAGCTGATATTAGGAGAACTACAACTACTAACGATACTATAGTTATCCCTGGAAGACCGAAAACATCAAAATCATATACCTCGAGAACTATCTTCCTAGCATATAACTTGAAAACCCTAGTTAAGTAATCAGCGAACATCTGAATAAATGATAGTAGGATTAAGTCAACACCTAAGGTAGACATCATAAGCGTTATAGGTGATGCACCCCTCCTCATTAAAGGACCTATAACTAAGACGTAAACAACAACTCCTAATAAACCGACGAAGAAGAAAGCTATGGGTAGGTAGTAGTAGGGTGAACCACCATATAATGATGTTAACGTAAATGCTATGTAGAAACCCCACGTAACAAACGATGCGTGTGCAAAGTTAAATGTTTTAGTACACATATAGATTAACGTAATTCCAGCAGCCATTAAAGCTAGACTATCTGCGTATGCTATAGCTTTAGCTACAGCTATAGGGGGTATCACCTAGACCACCTTAAAGTCTTTACGACCAGATGTTATAAATATATCGTTTTAGATTTCCTTAATCCCTACTTAAATGCCTTGTACTAACTACTTAATCACAAATAGTAAAATTTTTAAGTGATAAATAGGGATTAGTATAAGGTGTCTAACGTGACTCCAGCACAGAGGTTATTAGTTGTAGCTATAGTGTTACTAATAGTAGGTTTAGGTATTGGTTATGGGGTAGGGATTGCCTCAGCACCTACAAAGGTAATCACCACCACAACTACAGTTACAGCCCCCGGAGCAGTCACTACAGTTACTCGGACAACAACAGTTACTCAGACAGTAACCACTACAGTTACTGCAACACCGGTGGTTCCTGTAGGATTAAGTGGTCCTATACTTATCGGGGGTTTATGGCCATTAACTGGTGAGTTAAGCTCCTTCGGTGAGGAGAATAAAGTTGCTTTCGAATTAGCTATTAAGGAAGTTAATGAATGGTTAAAGTCTATGGGTAAGCCATGGTATCTAGTCCCAGTAATTGAGGATTCAGCAACAGATCCTAAGACAGCTCTAGATAAGGTTAGGATTATGCATGGAAGAGGTGTTAAGGTGATCGTAGGGCCTATGGCTAGTGCGGAGATAAGGGAGATTAAATCTTATGTTGATGCTAATAAAATATTAGTTATTAGTCCGTCTTCTACATCACCAGCACTTGCAATTCCTGGAGACTACGTACTTAGGTATTGTCCTGATGATACTATTCAAGGACCTGCTATAGCTAGAGTTATGTTTGATTCAGGTGTTAGATATGTAGTGCCTATATGGAGGGGTGATGCTTGGGGTGATGGACTTAAAGACGCTACAGTTAAGGCATTCACAAACATACTTAAGAAGGAAGGTGTTGAGGGTGGTGTTGTTGAGGGTATAAGATTTGAACCGGGAGCTAAGGAATTCTCTGTAGAGGTTGCTAAGTTAGTTACTATAGTTGATGACTTAGTTGGTAAGTATGGTTTAGATAAGGTTGGTGTGTTATTAATAAGTTTTGAGGAGGTAGTACCTTTATTTGTAGCTGCTGGGAAATACGATATCTTAGGTAAGGTTAAGTGGTTTGGTAGTGATGGTACTGCTCAAAACGCATTACTAGTCTCTACTAAGGAGAGTGCAGCATTCTCAGTTAAGACTAAATTCGTAAGTACTATTGCAGCACCTTCATATTCATCTAAGCTTGAACATGTTAAGCAATACGTAGTTAAGACGTTAGGTAGGACTCCAGCACCTTACGCATATAACACCTATGATGCTGTATGGACTGTAGCTATAGCTTTAAACATTTTGGATGAGTACGACGCTACTAAGATTAGAGATATACTACCCACAGTAATTGAGAATTACTTCGGTGCTAGTGGTTGGTTTAAACTTAACGAGGCTGGTGATAGGGCATTCTCAGACTATGAACTCTGGGCAATTCTGGAGAAGGACGGTAAGTATGAGTGGGTTTTAGTTGGTGTTTGGAAAGGAGCTGCTGATGAGATTGAATGGAAAATACCTCTATATAAGTAAATGATTTTTACTTTAAAACATAAAGATTTTAAATTTTTATTCCTTTAACCTCCTTAGGTGGTGATGTGACTAGTAATAACTACATTTTAGTGACTAAGGAGCTTACTAAGTCTTTCGGAGGTTTAGTAGCTGTTAATAGAGTTAGTATTTCAGTTAGTAAGAATAGTATAACTATGTTGATGGGTCCTAACGGTGCTGGTAAGACAACATTTGTTAACGTATGTACCGGTGTTTATAGACCTGATAGTGGTAAGGTATTCTTTGATGGGAGGGATATTACTGGTCTACCTCCTTACGAGATATATAAGTTAGGTTTTGTTAGAACATTCCAAATCCCAATACCTTTCCAGTCATTAACAGTTCTTGAGAATGTGTTAGCAGCTATGAATAATGTTGGTGAGAATCCCTTAATAGCTGTTATTAAGGGGAGGTGGGTTAGGATGGAGGAGGATATGATTGAGAGGGCTTTTAAGATAATGGATGCTGTTGGATTGAGTAGGTTTTGGGACTTACCAGCTTATAAGTTAGGTGCAGCACAACTTAAGATGCTTGAGGTAGCTAGGGCATTAGCTGCAGGGGCTAAGTTAGTAGCTCTTGACGAACCTATAGGTGGTGTTGACCCAGCATATGCTAATAAAATATTAACTTATGTAAGAGGTCTTAAGGAGAAATTCGATGTTACGTTCCTACTAATAGAGCATAGGATTGATGTAGCATTACCTTATGTAGACTACGTTTACGTCATGGATAGAGGTTCAGTAGTAGTTGAGGGGACACCTAACGAAGTTGTTAAGAATCCTAAAGTTATTGAGATATACATAGGTGAGTGATTATGGCTTTATTAGAGGTTAAGAACTTAATTTCAGGGTATGGGAAGCTTAAGGTTTTACATAACGTAAGTTTAGAGGTTAGGGAGAGGGGGATTACAGTTGTTGTAGGTCCTAACGGTGCTGGTAAGACAACACTACTTAACAGTATTATGGGTATAGCTACGGTCTACGACGGAATTATAACTTACGATGGTATAGACATAACTAAACTACCTACACATAATATCTCTAGATTAGGTATTGCATACCTACCTCAGATGGGTAATGTATTTACGGAGTTAACAGTAGGTGAGAACTTAAGGTTAGCCTCATACCTCCTAGATAAATCTGAAGTTAAGGAGAGGATGGATGAAGTCTTAAGCCTCTTCCCAATACTTGAGAAGTTCATTAATAGGAGGGCAGGTACTTTAAGTGGTGGTGAGAGGAGGATGTTAGCTATAGCTATGGCGTTAATGAGGAAGCCTAAGTTAATACTACTAGATGAAATAACTACTGACTTAGCACCTATAATAGCTAAGAAAGTATTAAAGCAGGTAGTCGACCTTAGAGATAAGTTAGGATTGACGATACTTATCGTAGAACAGATGGCTAAGCTAGCTCTCGAATTAGGTGATCACGCATACTTACTAGTAAGTGGGACTATAAGATATAGTGGTAAGGCATTAGAACTACTAAACAATCCAGACTTCACAGAACTCTACCTAGGTATTAAGAAAACCTAAAACTGAAGTGGGATAACATATAAACACTTAATTATTTAATCCTAAGATTTTAAATTATGAGTTATAGTATCAATTAACTTAGTATCTACACCACTAATTTACGATACTTCTAACACAGCATTACCGAAGTCATAATTAATGATAAAATAAACGTTATTATAATAAAAATTTATAAGTATGCTAATGTAATAATTCTCTGAGAGTGATTTCCTATGAGTTCTTCTGAAGAGAAGGTTATGTTCGGTACTAAACCTATTAGAGTTGTTGATAGGTTACCAACTCCTGAGGAAGTGTTTAGGATACCTAAACTTACTTGGGGTAGTATATTTACTAAGGTGTTAGGCCCTGCAGCAATACCATTAGGTATGGCTATAGGTTCTGGTGAGTGGTTGATGGGTCCTTCAGTAGCTGCAGCTTACGGACTAGGTCTATTCTGGTTAGTATGGGTAGGAATGATACAACAAACAGTATATAACTGCTGGTGGTGTAGGATGACTGTAATGACTGGTGAACCTATCAATGTATTACTAGCTAGAGTACCACCTAAAAACTTCTGGAGTACACTAGGAATGATATTCACCTTCATGAGGTTATTCTGGCCTGGTTGGGCTGCTGCAGCAGCTACTGGTGCTGTAGCTATAGCTTTAGGTAGGATTCCAGGTGCTGCTGAAGCTGAATTAGTTCGTTGGACTGGTGTAGTACTATTCTTACTATGTGCATTCTTAATAACAATAGGTGGTAAGATAGAATCAACTTTAGAGATAGTTATGAAAGCTTTAATAATATTCATATTGGTATCATTAATATTCATAGTAGCACCACTAACTATAACACCACAAACATTATCATCAGCAGCAGCTGGTATGGTAAGTGTTGGTTATATACCTAAAGGTGTTGATATACTCTTATTCGGTGGTTGGTACGCGTATATAGGTGATGCTGCAGCAGCAAATCATGAGGCTAGCGGATATTGGAGAGATAAAGGTTACGGTACAGGAAGTCTTGTAGGTTATATACCTGCTGTCGTAGGTGGTAAGAAAGTTGCTTTAAGTCCTTTAGGAGTTATATTTAAGTTGACACCTGAGAATTTAAGGACTTGGAAGACTTGGGAGAGATTAACATACCTTGATCAGTGGATAATATTCTT
>CAZZLT010000040.1:0-15375 GCA_964655125.1 uncultured Desulfurococcaceae archaeon
GTTGATGCTGTTTTAAGAGGGTCTAAAGCTATAGATATAATACTGAAGCTCTCAGGATTCAATGAATCTGATATTGAGTTAGCTTTTAAGGCTGTGAAATTACGTAGGAGTTTAAGTACTAGAGAGTTTAATGAGGAGTTATTCAATATTGAGAGAGAGTTATCTAAGAAGAGGTTAAGTAATGATAGGATAGTAATAATTGCTAGTGCTACTGGTAATCCTAGAGGTACTAGGGTTAAGTTATTTAGAGAGTTATTAGGGTTTGAAATAGGGGCTAGGCCTGAATTTCTAAGAAATGTTTACGACCTCTACTTAATGTTAGGAGAAGATAAGGATTTAGAGACTTACGTAGTCAACCTAGTGAGGAGTTTAGGTAGTGGTGGTCTAGTATACGTACCTATAGATAAGGGTGTAGAGTATGCGGAACGTATAGCTAAAATCATTAACGACCACGGTATACCGGCAGCAGTACTTCATAGTAAGAATGTCGGTGTCATAAACGACTTCATAGACGGTAGAGTACATGTGTTAGTAGGGGTTGCGACATACTACGGTGTATTAGTTAGAGGTATAGACCTCCCTGAAATTATACGTTATGCGGTATTCGTCGGTATCCCAAGACATAAGATCCCGTTGAGGTTAACTGATATAAGACCTCAAGACATATTAAGACTCTTAATTATATTACGTGGGGTAATTAGTGATAATAAAGAGAAGAACGATTTTGATAAACTGATACTTACGCTTAGAAGACGATTTAGACGTTCATTACCTGAAGCCTTAAGTAAGGCTGGGGAGGTTTTAAAAGGTATTAAACCTCCTGAAACACCTTTAGAGAAAGACCTCCTTAGAGCATATGAAAGGATTAAGATGTACTTAGCTAGGTCTGATATAATCGACTTAATCAAGAAGCATGAGGAAGTTTCAGTAGTTGAAGAGGATGGAGAGTTATATATATTGATACCTGATGTAGCTACGTATCTACAAGCAAGTGGTAGGACTTCGAGGTTATTCGTAGGTGGTATTAGTAGGGGTGTCTCAATAGTTGTTGTTGATGATTTCCGACTCCTTAAGGGTATGGAGTTTAGAGCTCGATGGTTAATTGATGATTTTAAGTTCACAGATGTTAGGAGTGTAGACTTAAGTAAGTTAATCGCTGAGGTAGATAGTGATAGGGAGTTAATCAGGTCTTTAAAACAAGGTATTATAAAGATATCAGAGGTAACATCATATGCTAAGGAAGTTATAGAACCTAAGACGATCTTATTAATAGTTGAATCACCTAATAAGGCTAGAACTATCGCTAGATTCTTCGGTCAACCAAGTATTCGTGAATATCATGGTTTGAGAGTTTATGAGGTGAGTCTCGGTAGGTATACATTACTAATAACAGCATCTGGTGGTCACGTATATGATTTAGTAAGTAATATTGAAGAGCCTGACAACATATACGGTGTTACATATGAACGTATGAGTGGTAAGTTTAAGTTTATACCTATATATGCACCTATAAGGAGATGTCTTAAATGTGGCTACCAATTTACTGAAATAACTAATACATGCCCTATATGCGGTTCACGAGAGATTAGGAATTCTGAAGACGTTGTTAATTCCTTAGCTGATGCAGCTTATGAAGTTGATGAGGTGTACATAGGTACTGACCCTGATACAGAGGGTGAGAAAATAGGTTATGATATATACGTTCTGTTAAGACCTTATGCTAGAAGTATAAGGAGGGTTGAGTTTCATGAGGTTACTAGAAGAGCTATACTTAACGCACTTAACAACCCTAGAGATATAAATTTAAACTTAGTTAAAGCTCAAGTAGTTCGTAGGATTGAGGATAGATGGTTAGGTTTCTCACTCTCAACACTACTCCAAACAGATTTCTGGAGGAGGTATTGCGGTGATTTCGGATTATCAGACCCTAAATGTATTGAGGGTTATAATAGGAATTTAAGTGCTGGTAGAGTTCAGACACCAGTACTTGGTTGGGTTGTTAAGAGATATGAAGATTATTTAGGGAGTAAGAAGAAGTTCTTAGTACTTACGTTGGATGGTACGTATGTTGAGGTAGTCTTACCTAAGGAGTTAGAAGAAATATCTACTAACGATATAACTAAAGTTATTGTTGATGTAGTAGATAGTAGAGTTGTTGAGGAGAGGGTAGAGCCCCTACCACCCTACACTACAGATACATTACTATCTGATATAGCCTCAACACTACATATACCTGTACCTAAGGCAATGAAGTTATTACAGGACTTATTCGAGACTGGTTTTATAACTTACCATAGAACTGATAGTACTAGAGTTTCTGAGGTAGGTATAGCAATAGCTAGGGAGTACCTAAGTAACACGTTAGGTAGTGATTTCATGAGGTACTACACACCGAGGTCATGGAGTATGGAGGGAGCTCATGAATGTATAAGACCTACTAGACCAGCAGATGCTGAAACTATTATGAGACTTATTAATGAGGGAATTATAGAACCTGTGATAAGGTTAAGTAGGGAGCATATAGGTATTTACAATTTAATATTCAATAGATTTATAGCTAGTCAATCAAAGGCTGCAGTAGTTCGTAAACAGATTATGGAGTTATCAATATTTTTAACTCTTAGTAATGGTGATGTAGTGAGTATTACTGAAACTCCTTTAAAGATTGAGAACTTTATCGATGTAGTATTTGATGGGTTTATGAAGTTTTATAAACCACTTAAGATTAGTAATTACATACCTTTAAGACGTTATGAGTTACTCCACGGTAATTTTAGATTAGTAACTAAGAGTACTACTCAACTCCTAACTCAGGCAAGTCTTATAAATATGATGAAGAGGGAAGGTATTGGTAGGCCGAGTACTTACGCTAAGATAGTCGAGACGTTATTTAAACGTAATTATGTTTTAGAGAGTAGAAGGAAGGGTTACTTAATACCTACGCAGTTAGGTAGTAAGGTCTACTACTACCTTACAGAACACTTTAAGACTTTAGTATCTGAGAATAGAACTAAGGAGTTGGAGAGGAAGATGGATCTGGTAGAGAGTGGTAGTATTGATTATGTTGAAGTTCTTAACGAGTTATATAATGAGTTAATTAGTTATAAAGAGTTAGTAGGCCGTAAGTTAATTAAGGTGTTAGTTTGAGTAGTAAGTTAGTACTATCTATACCGCATATAGATGTTGACGTAAGTATTAAGGAGTTTCTGAAGAGTAGTGAAGAGATTATTAGGAGTTCTAAGGAGAGAGGTGCTCAAGTAGTGGTTATGCCAACACCTATGCATCAACTCCTAGATGTTTTAAGAGGTGTTAAGAGATTCTCTACTTATTGGTCAACAATGTCAGAGTTAATTAATGAGTTCTTAGACTTAAGTACTAGGACTTTACTGTACATACTCTTCACACCTATGATCTATAGAGCAGGTAATAGGAGGTACTTAGTCACTGGATTAGTAGTACCTCAGGGTAAGGTATATTATTCTAAGAAGGTTGTTGCTGAAAGCTCTCTAACATCTGTAAGTTTCAGTAAGGAGATTGAATTATTAGATATAGGTGGTATTAAGATATGCCCCTTAATAGGTTCTGATATATTCTTCCCTGAGATACCTAGGTTATGTAATTACTTAGGTTCTGATATGATATTATCTATACAGATACCTAACTTAATAGGTGTTAGAGAGGATGTACTTAAGTCAGTACTTATCACTAGAGCTTTAGAGAATTCCATACCTACGATAAACTTAGGTAGTTATATGAAGGGTGAGAATGTAGTCCCTACAGTATTAGTTAGTAGTAGTGGTGATGTTGTAGAGATGTATAATGGTTTAGAACCAAGTATATTCTTAGTTGAGATTACTAAAAGAAATGTTAATATGAATAGGAATGTGATTAGATACTTAAAAAATTTAATTAAGTATTTAGTTTAGTTACCCTTCAACAGGTCCTATTACTTCCTTACCAACTAACTTATTAATCCTAGCAACTTCAGCATCTACTAACTCTTGAATCTTCTTTATCTCTTCATCAGTTAAATGCCTAAACCTACCCTGAAGTCTTAAGTACTCCTTAACAGGCTTCCTCTTAGGTACTGGTGTAGTTACTCTGTAAACACCGTCCTCGTATTCGTAGTTAATCCACATACCAGTTAAAACTGCTAACTTACCTACCTCTATAGATTTCTCAGGTTCTATTCTCCAACCAGGTACACATGGAGATAACAGATGTATTAGTTTAGGCCCCTTAATAGATAGTGCTTTCTTAACCTTCATGTAGAGGTCTACTGGAAATGCAGCATTAGCGGTTGCTGCGTAGGGTACATTATGAGCTATAGCTACAGCTATTAAGTCCTTCCTCTTCTTAGGTCTCCACTCACCACGCCATACCTTACCAACAGGTGTTGTTGTTGTCCATGCACCTAGTGGTGTAGCTCCACTCCTCTGAATACCTGTGTTCATGTATGCCTCATTATCGTAGCAGATATAGAGTACGTTATCTCCTCTCTCTAAAGTACCTGATAATGCTTGGAAACCTATATCGAAGGTTCCGCCATCACCTCCAATAGCTACTACCTTTATATCCCTATCCTTAGGTATAAAGCCCTTCCTCTTCAACGCCTCAATACCTGCGGCAATACCTGAAGCTACTGCAGCTGCATTCTCAAACGCTACGTGAATCCAGGGGATTCTCCAGGCAGTATGCGGATATACTGTTGATGTTATCTCACCACAACATGTTGGCATTGATACGACTACGTCCTTACCTGTAGCCTTCAATATATGTCTAAACGCTACAGCAGCTCCACATCCTTGACACATTCTATGTCCTGGAGCTAAGTACTCCTCCTTAGGTAGGTCCCATACAGTTAGGGGTTTACTCATTCTCTCACCCCAATAAATATCGGCTCCTTAGGTAACTCCTTCACAGGCTTATCCTTATAATTACTTAATACGTTAACCATCTGCTTAACATTATCCATAGTTAATAACCTACCACCTAATCCAGCTATAAATCCAATAGTCTTAGTCTCTAGTCCAGCCTGACTTAAAGCAAATGCTACCTCATGATGTAGGTGTCCACCAGCTGCAGAACCAGGCATTAGAGCCCTATCCATAACACCTACTAATTTAACGTTACTTAAAGCTTTGGCTACATCCTCACTTGGGAACGGTCTGTATAACTTAACTCTTAAAGCACCTACCTTAACTCCATCACGTCTAGCTCTATCTACGAAGGCTTTGATAGTACCCATGAAACTACCCATACCAACAATAGCTATTTCAGCATCTTCTAACATATACGTCTCAATAGCTGAGTACTTCCTACCAAACCTCTTAGCAAATTCCTCGGTAACCTCATCAAAGACCTTCCTAGACTCCTTCATAGCCTCCCATAACTGACGTTTAAATTCGAAGTAGTAGCTAGGGTCACCTACAGGACCCATAGTAACAGGTTTATCAGGGTTTAAGGTAATCCAAGACCTCTTCTTAGGTGCGAAACTTATAGCCTCCTCATCACTAACTATCTCAACAGGTTCTACAACATGACTTTGTATATACCCATCCATTGATGTTATGACTGGTAGTAACACTCTAGGATCCTCAGCTATTCTATAACCAAGTAATATCTCATCATAAGCTTCCTGATTAGATGATGACATCATCATAATCCAACCAGCATCATTTACAGACATGAAATCACTATGATCATTCCATATATTTATAGGTGCTGATAATGCTCTATTAACTATTGTTAGAACCATAGGTAACCTTATATATGACATAATGTATAGT
The DNA here is from genome assembly GCA_964655125.1 of uncultured Desulfurococcaceae archaeon. Lineage (GTDB taxonomy): Archaea > Thermoproteota > Thermoprotei_A > Sulfolobales > NBVN01 > CAZZLT01. Next base: position 5,790 of record CAZZLT010000040.1, read on the forward strand.
AACTCATTCATCAATGCTAGACCTTGAGAACATGTTGCTGAGTATGTTCTAGCACCAACAGCTGCAGCACCTATAGCAACACTAAGTGCTGAATGTTCAGACTCTACATGTAGGAACTCAGCATCTAACTCACCATTAGCTACAAACTCACTTAACCTCTCAACAATTGTTGTCTGTGGGGAGATCGGGTATGCGGTGATGACATCGACATCACATGCCTTAACAGCATATGCTACTGCGTAATTACCTCCTAAAGGTAGTACCTTACCCATCTAGATCGCCTCCTCAACCATGGCTATAGCCTTCACAGGACATTCATTAGCACATATACCGCAGCCTTTACAGTAGTCATAATTGACCTTATATGTTAGTTTAAACTCCCTACCAGTCTTAGTCTTATAAGGTTCTTCAACCTCCTGAATAGCTCCTTCAGGACAGAACATCCAGCAAGTCCTACACCTTATACACTTCTCCTGATCTATCTCAGGTCTTAAAGTCCTCCACTCACCAGTCTTATACTCAACACTATTACCTGGTGTTAGTATTACAGCCCCTATAGGTAGTTGCTTCCAGCCCGGTAAGCTCATCTTAACCCACCTTAACTAATTCATAGGCTTGCTTAATAAGCTGTACGTTAGGTTCTACCAACCTAGATGGGAATCTCTCTTTAACAGCCTGTATAACAGCGTCTAAGGAGAGGATCTTAGTAGCTGATATTAGAGCACCAACCATAGCAGTATTAACTATAGGTGCTCTTAATACATCCATAGCTAATTTAGTAGCGTTTACAATAGCTATCTTCACATCATCTCTCTTAAATATACTTCTTATCTCATCAACTGATTTAACTGTATTAACGATTAAGTACCCACCACTCTTTAAACCAGCTATTAATGGTTTCGGATTAATTATTAGGTGGGGGTCTGCAACAATTACAGCATCAGGTTCTACAACAGGTGATCTCTCATAAATTGCTTGACGATCAATTCTGTTATAGGCAATTACCGGTGCTCCTCTTCTCTCAGTACCGAATGTAGGTATTGACTGAGCGTAGTAGCCAGATAGTATTGCTGCAGTAGCTGTTAAGTCAGCGGCTGTTACAATTCCTTGACCGCCCCTACCGTGCCATCGAATTTCAAACCTACCTAAAAGTCCACTCAAACTTACACCAAATGAGGTTATTGGTTGAAGTTTATAAGTTATAATGTTTTTAATATCCTATGATTATGTTAGTTAGGTGTTGATAGTATGGATGAGTTAAGAAAGGTTATTAAATTACGTGTTAAGTCTTTGAATGACTTAGCTAGGATGGCAGCTTCTGTTATAGCTTTAGGACAGCCAACATATATAGTTAGATTTAGAGATAGTGATAAAGTTATTTATGGGTTATTAGCTGTGTTTAGAGATTACTTCAACTTACACGGTATTCCCTTACTGTATTACTATGTAGATGATAGTAAATCCTTAGAAGGTAACTACATAGTAATTAAGAATGATGAGGTTGGGGAGAGGGTGGAGGTTAGTAAAGGTGTTAAACCTGGGTACATATCAATACCTATCATAGACTTAGTAGAAACTCCTGAATTCCTAACATAGTCATTACCTTTATAAGTTTTTAAGTATAGTCTTATACGGTGATGATGCCGACGTAGACTAATAGGTGATGATGGGACGATGAACTGATTAAATAAACGAAATATTTAAATCACCTCAATCACTACTATTCTGGTGTATAGGGCCCGTAGCTCAGCCAGGTAGAGCGGCGGACCCAGCTTACCTGAGGCCGTGGCTCTTAACCCGTAGGTCCCGGGTTCAAATCCCGGCGGGCCCGCCACATAAGTAGAACACTACCTCATAAACACTTCAAGTTTAACAGTACCTGCGATATCATCCCATGAAATATTAAAAGGTATTAACACTTGTTCAAGTATTGACCTCGCATACTCTAAGTAGGAATCTACGTCTACATCGTCTAGTTTAGCTAGCTGTATAGCTTTAACCTTATCTTTAGATCTTACCTTAACGTAAAGTATTATATCTCCTCTAGATATGTTTATACCGTTATTGATTAGTTGTTTAGCAGCTTTAACATGTTGGGGTGTTGTCTTCACATATTCTGAAGGGTCTTTATTAAGTGTTGTCCTATAAGCAACTTCATCTAATGTGAAGGACTTTTCCTTTAACTTCATGTAGAGTTCATGAACTCTCCTCTTTAGAGACTCCTTAACATCCTCCATACTTTCAGGTGTATTATTAAGTTTAGAGAATACGTTAACTACGTCTATGAATGTCTCCTGTAATATCTTAGGGACATTCCTCTTCTTCCCCATCAACCCCTTTATATCTATAACTCCATCTACTTGAATTCCTAAGTAATTCTTCTTTAACGCGAATGCAACGAACTTATACTTCTTATCTACTTCTAAATCTAATCCGAAGGTATTTATAACCCATCCCCTAAGCTTCTGTAGTATCTCCTCACTCGGATTCCACACGAATAGTGAGTCAGTATCTCCGTAAAGGACTTTAAGACCTAATTCCTTAGCCTTAACTATAGTTGCTGATATCACATACCTACCTATAGCTGTTACTGATTCTGCAGCTGATGGTGTGTAGAACGGGAATTTACTATGCCCGAACACCCCGTAACTAGCGTTTATGTAGACCTTCATAGCCCTCTGAACAACTTCATACCACTCCCTAAGTTCTTGAGGTATATTCTGTGACTTAGATAATTTCTTATAGATTTTAACTCTAAAATCTCTTAATAACCCTACGATCTGAGACATAATACCTGGATTATCAAGACATACGCTATGTATTACCTCCCCCTTCTCATCCTTAATTAAGTCTACATTCCTACAGTAATTTCCTTGAGGGTCTATAGTCTCATAACTTATGTTCCACCTCTTAATTATGCTTGGATATAGTGATGCGAAGTCAACAACTACTACGTTGAAGTATACACCAGGTATAGGGTCTATAACTATAGCCCCAGCATACTGTTTACCACTAACTTTAGCTGATGTAACTACCCTACCCTTAATAGATATCAAGTCTTCCTGATTAGGTATTAAATAACGTCTACGTCTATGCTCCCAGAACATGAGGTTTTTAATCCATGCTGAAACCTTCCTCCTAGTAACATCCTCTAAACTCATCTTAGCGAGACGAGTTATTAAGATAATTAACTTCCATACGAGTTCATTCTCAAATAATGTCAGATTTAAAGTTAACCAAGCATCTCTATAGTTATAAGCTACTAACTTAGTAATAGGTAACTCACTAACGAAGGTATCTATCTCTACCTTTGAAATACCAAGTAATGTATTTGCTATAGCATCTAAAGTCTTCTCCTTATACTTACCTTCAAATGCGTAGTTTTGAATTGCTTCAATACTGAAGAACTTATACAGATCTATATGGAATCCGTGCTTCACACCTATAAAATCTCTCACAATTTCGAAGGGTATTGAATCAACATCTATACCTAGTAGTAAAGCTCTATTCATCACGTAGTAGAGGTCGAAGTTATCACCGTTGAATGTAAGTATTAACGGGTATTCATTCACTACCCTGAAGAATTCCTTAATCATGGACTCCTCAGAATCGAATATCTCAATATTTACATCCTTTGGTAACTCACTTAAACCCCCTAACTCTACATTAGGTCTCCATAGTATGAGAGTCTTATGAAGACCATCGTTAGAAGCTAAGGAAATACTTATTATCGGGTATGGTGCTTCCTCAGGGTTAGGTACTCTACTTCTGTATGGTGTGAAGACCTCAATATCTATAGCTAACCTCCTCATCTTAGGAGGTCTTAACTCATATATTGGTATGAGGTCTAAAGCTAACTTAAGTATTTCAAGAGCTTCATTCTTAAACATCTCATTAACATTCTTAACGACATCCTCACTTAATGTTTGAAGTGATTGTATAATCCTCCCTTCAGATATAGTGTACATCATACCAGGTATTAATCCTAAGTCAAATATGTAGTTATCATGGTATTTTATCTTAGCTTCCCACGCTTTAGGTACTAAATCCCTTAGACGAGGTACTGCTTGAGGATCCCTAACTACAATTTTAGTTAGCATTAACTTCTTACCTGTTAAGGGATCTATCTTCTCTACTAGTTCAACACCTTGGAAAGACCTATCATTAACTATCTTCTTATTACTTAAGACCTTATCTGGTGGTAAATCAGTTATAAAGTAGGGTTTATGTCCAGTAGAATCAAACCATATGTAGACCTTATCCTTCTCATCATCATAAAACTTAAGGTATGCTCTCTCAAGATCTCCTGAGTAGTAAACACCTAGTAAGTAAGAATCCCGTAAATCTCTAACTACTTCAGCCTTCTCAGAACGTAGGTAAATATTACGAACTTCTGAAGAGGTTTTAAAGACCTTAACACAGATACCATCAACATTAAGTTCAAGAACATCATTACCTAATGAATTACTTCTAACATACTGAAGTAAGTTCCTATACTTACCCTTACTCATGTTAACTTCCTAACCACCTATACTAATAATATCGATATTACTTATTAAACCTCTTAGGCTAATAATGAAGGGGCCCGTGGCCTAGCCAGGATAAGGCACCGGCCTGCGGAGCCGGAGATCCCGGGTTCAAATCCCGGCGGGCCCGCTACTTATACTCTAGTTCTAATAAAGATCTTTCTCAGTGTTCTTGCTGAGCCGTCATCTCTGCTATTCTAATATATGCACTAATAACACATTAGTACGTAGTAAACTCAGCTAAACAGTCTTAATGAGGTCTTCAATTGCATTCCTTGCTTTCAGATATTTCAGTGATTGAACAGTAAGACTTAGAGTAGATCTAAAATCCTAAAAGGAGGGTAGAAAGAATTGTATTTTTTATTTTGTGTGTTTCCAGTAATCGATAGGTTTATAAGGCGGTTTAGAAGTATGTACTTCTGGAAGGTGCTTTACGTGGGTGAGAAGGTTAAAACGTCGATTGTTGTTGATAGGGATTTGTGGAGTAAGTTTAAGGCTAAGCTTCTTGAGGAGGGTGTAGACGAGGTTAGTGGTGTTATTGAGGGACTGATTAAGGAGGAGCTAATGCTTGGTATTGATAGTGCTTTAGTTAGGCTTATTGAGAATGAGCTGATTCAAGTAATTGAGCCTGTCAAGCCCTTGACTAAGACTTCAGCTGAGGAAATTGTTAGAGAGTTAAGGGAGTCTAGGTATTGAGTACTAAAGTTGTTTACTTAGATACTAGTGCAGTGGTTAAGCGATATGTTCTTGAGAGTGGAACTGATGTGGTTAAAGCTCTCTACTTAAGTGCTTGGAATGGTGAGGTTAAACTTTCTTTCTCCCTATGGAATATTGGTGAGATACTGGGAGTTCTAAATAAGTATCGTCAGAGAGGATCGCTTGGAAATAGTGAGTATAGAACTGCTAGAGGAATGTTCTTGAGTGAAACAATTAGGATGTTAAGACTAGGATTGCTAAAGATTGTTCCGTTAAAGCTAGATATAATCATCGAGAGCTGGAGAATTATAGAAAAGCACAATATTTACGAAGCTGACGCCATACAAATTACATCAGCAAAATACATTAAAGCATCAGAGTTTTATACTGCTGATAAAAAACTTTGCGATATAGCAATTAAAGAGGGAGTTAAGGTAGTGTGTATAAAGTAGAATGTATAATTACCAGGTAGGGATGAACTCAATGAGCCTGACAAGGGGGACTTTAGTGAAGTCACTTTCAGCGTATGAAGCTCAGGACAACCGAGATGTATGGGCTCCCGTAGTACAGGGGCAGGCGGATCTGACCTCTTCCCCACCCTAAAGTGTGAGGCTTTCGATTGTAACTGAAAGGAAAAGAGGTAAAACAGTTGTGTTTTGGAGTCCACTCACTCTGTTACTAGCTGTAGTAGTTTAGCCAGGTGGCGGCGCTGAGTATGCCTGTCGCCTATCATCTTTACGAGTGTAAGTGGCCCTAAGTATTCCTCCCAGTAGCTGTACCACCCGTTTAGTGCTTCGTAGGCTTACTAAGGAGAACGATAGGTATAAGGTCTACCTACTGAAGAAGTACAACGACATATGGGAGAAACTGTACAGAGAGAACAAGAGGGTAGACCTCCTGATAGTGCTGAAAAAGACAGAGTGAGGTGTGGGGCGTTTCGTTAGCTGGGTAAGTTCTTTATCTAGGGTATTATCATGGTGTTTTACCAAGTTTCATGGTTGCGCGTAACCAAATGAAACGTAGTAAAAATATGATGCCGGCCCGGCGGACCCGCTATACTGTTATAGATCACTACTTCATATACTAAAGTTATGTTTAATTATGAGTGGGTTCTATAGTCAGTAATTCCTTAGATTATGAGCTTCAAACTTAATATACTTACTGTTTTTAAGTTTTAGGATTTAAGCTAGTATTTAGGTCTTAAGGTGGTTTAAGTAATGTTAAGGTTAAGAGTTGAGAAGTCTCAAAGTAGGAGTGGTAAGCATGCGTTTAGAAGTTTTTACTTCATAATGGATAGTAAGTGTAATAAAATTGAAGTTACACCGAAGTCTACGAAGGCTGTTAAACCATCATATATAAGGGGTGAGGCTTACGAACATGAGGTTCTAGTTCCTGAAGGTTATTTCGCTATAGAGTTAAGATTTGTTAAGTGTTTGAGGGGTAGAGTTAAGGGTGAGATTATAGTGTATGATTTTAAGGGAGGTATCTTATGTAGAGCTGTTTATAGAAAGCTTAAGATTAGGTTTTTAGGATGTATGGATAAGTCAGTAGTTAATGTTATTACATGTATAATTTCACAGCTTAGGATTCCGGTGAAGAGGTATGCAGTCATTAAAATACGATGATTTAGTGTTTAAGATTATTAAGTCGTTAAAATCATTTAACTTCTTCATCTTTCATAAAGACCTATACCCCAATATAGTTAACTTACTGAAGAAATTCAATATAGTCAGAAGTGTTAGGATAAGTGAATTAGATAGTAGTAAGTATTACTTCATCCTAGAACCTGATACAACATTATGTAATCATACATGTAGGTCTAAATGCTCATCAAACAACAGTTTAGATAGTAAGTGTTTTACTGAATGTTTAGATGTTTGTAGGTCATCCCTCGTAGATACTATCATAAGTATGTTAAGTAACTCATGTAATACTTAAAAGAAGGTAATATCAGTTAATTAAACGGACAATACCGTGGATGAGTATAAACAAGTAATCATAGTTAGGAAAGATTTAAAGATGAGTAAGGGTAAATTAGCTGTTCAAGTAGCTCACGCAGCTGTTGATGCAACACTAAAAACTCTAGGAGTTAAACCTGAATGGGTACGTAATTGGGTTGAACAAGGTCAAAAGAAAGTAGTAGTTAGCTGTAGTTCTGAGTCGGAATTACTTAAAGCTTATGATGAAGCTATTAAGTTAGGATTAACAGCATCGTTAATATATGATGCTGGGAGAACTGAATTACCGCCGAATACGTTAACAGCTCTTGGCATAGGTCCAGCCCCATCTAACTTAGTAGATATGATTACGAAGAAGTATAAACTCCTTTAAGTGGTAGCGTTGATAGAAGCTGATGAAGTAGACAAGTCTTTAGGGATGTACTACTATATCTACGAAGAACTCTACGTAGGTGATATACTAAAGTTTGAGAAAAACCCTAAGAACTTTAAAGTCTATGAAATACACTTAGACGGTACTGAAGTCTCTTTAGAATTATGTAGTTCTAAACAACCTAAGACTCAGGGTAGATTCGCATACTTCATAATGTGTAAGGAAGGTATTGATACGTTCTACGCTATCCACATACTAAAACAGTTATTCAAGACTGAAGTAGGTTATGCAGGATTAAAAGATTGTGAAAGTTATTCCTGTCAATTAATATCAGTAGATACTAAGTACTTAAGAGAGTTTGAAAACCATTATAGATTCAATAATATAACATTATGTCTTTATAAATACTCAGATTATCCATTAATGAGAGGTCATCTACTAGGGAATACTTTTAAAGTATTTTCTAAGTATAGAAGATATGATGTTGATGTAGTGGAGAGGATTAATAATATTGAAATATGCTTAAGGAGTAAGTACTTAGCTAATTATTACGGTTATCAAAGATTTGGTACTATAAGACCTACTACACATTTAATTGGTAAGGCAATCATTAATAGGGATTGGTATGAAGCAGTTAGGGTTATTGCCGGTACTCCTACATATCCTGAAAGTAATGTTGTAAGGGTTGCTAGGGAGGAGTTTGAACTAGGTAATTACTATAAAGCACTTAACCTCTTCCCTCCAGAATATTGGATAGAACGTAGGGTATGTAGGGTAATGAATACTAGTAAAGACCCCTTCAAAGCTCTTAAATCCTTACCTAAGGAAATACTCTACTTCTACGTAGAAGCTTACCAATCATACATATTTAATAAGATATTAAGTGAAGCTTTAAAGTATTTTAAAGATGTAGAAACCCTTAGAAATACCTGTGAAACATTAATAGTTCCTGGGAGTAACATAATCCTACATGATGATATATGCTCTTCTATAACTCATGAAGTTATCGAACATGAAGGTGTTAAGCTTAAGGACTTCATGGTTAAGGAATTAGGGATTGTTGGTAAAGGTTATGTTAGGGATAGTGTATTTAGGGTAGGAGGTTTAAATCTAAAGTATGGGGAAGAGGGTGTTTGGTTTAACTTTAGATTACAACGTGGTTCATACGCATCAATACTTCTGAGGGAATTATTTAGGAAGGTATGAAAACACTATAAAAATATGTATTTTACATCGGTAGGGGTTTACCAGGTTATTACTCTTCTTCCTTCTTACCTGTCTCTGGTTTCTTACCCTCTTTCTCTTTAGACCTAGCTGCAGCTATCACATCATCAATTCTTAATATCATTGTAGCTGCTTCAGTACCAGCCTTAAGTGCATTAGTCTTAACTACTAAAGGCTCTATAACACCTAACTCCTCCATATCAGCTATATCACCGGTAAATATATTAATACCGTACTTATACCCATAATCTCTCCTATGAGCTGCTCTAAGTTTCATTAAGTAGTCTACTGGGTCTAAACCAGCATTCTCAACTAATGCTACGACTATACCCTCTAACGCTTTAGCGAAAGCTTCAACAGCTAATTGCTCCTTACCACCAATCTTCGTAGCAAACTCCCTTATACGTGATGCTAACTCTATCTCGAATGCACCGCCCCCGTAAGTTATGTATGGGTGTCTAATCACATCAGCAACAACACATAAAGCATCTCTAAAGCTCCTCTCAGCCTCATCAACAACTCTCTCTAAACCACCTCTAATCACTATACTAACAGCTCTCGGGTTCTTCGTACCCTCAACAAATACCATCTTATCCTCTCCAACCTTCCTCTCCTCAACTAACTCAGCATAACCTAAGTCGTTAGGGGTTAGGTCATCTAAGTTACTAACTATCCTACCTCCTGTAGCCCTCTCTAACTTCTCCATATCAGACCTCTTAACCCTCCTAACAGCTAAAATACCCTTCTTAGCTAAGAAATGCTGAGCAACATCATCAATACCCTTCTGACAAATAACAACATTAGCACCA
>CAZZLT010000041.1:0-43438 GCA_964655125.1 uncultured Desulfurococcaceae archaeon
TAACTCCTCATTAAACTCTCTAGTACTTAAACTCCTACGTAATTTCACAGCCTTAAAAGCTAACTCAATATCAGATTCATTGAATCCTGAGAGCTTCAGTATTATATCTATAGCTTTAGACCCTCTTAAAACAGCATCAACATCATCAACAAATATAAACTTAAACGTATGGTTTAAGATCTTCTCGTAATTCCTCATTAAGTATCTAGAAGTAGTTACTAGTATATGGAATCCATCACTACTACATAACCTCTCCTCTCTAAGGACTCGTTCCTTCTTAGGCAGTTTCGAGTGAATGACTAAGTAACTAATGTTAATTTCCCTACACCTACTTAAGAATTCATTGAGTTTCCTCTCAATCTGCATAGCAAGTGCAGTAGTCGGTACAATTATATATGATTTATAACCTTTAGATGCGTAGAACATAGACATTATAATACCGAACGTGGTCTTACCAATACCTGTAGGTGCTATCATAGCAAAAGATATATTCCTAACTAACCTACGTAACCACATAACCTGAATACTCCAAGGCTTACTCCCTAAACACTTCTCAAAGAACTCCATCATATCCTTAAGAACTCTATCTGTATCATATAACTTCTTAAATTCTTTTAGAGTCCCTAACCTCTGCATAATATCCACTACTTCTCTAAAGCTAATACCTTCAGGTACCTCAGGCAGGCATTTAGAACATGGTAGGGAACGTAGTAATCTATAATCACTTATAATACCTTTACAGTTAGGACATGCATTACTGTATATACCTATATTAACACTACCCATACTGCCATACTCACTCATAATGTAAATTCTAAGATTTATTAACATATATTCAGTCTTATAAGGATATAATCCAACCCTTAACATCACATGTAATTGAAGTAATACTTCCTTTCTACATGTTAACTTCCTTAAATCTCTTAAATAAGTATACGTTACGATCAGCGAAGAGAAGATTCTTCATTACCTCAGGAGACCGTCGTCACATCATCTCAAGTTATAAAGTAAATTAAAGCTTAATAAACTATATAAGTGTAGATTAAAGTGAATATGTATTACGTGATGAGTCCTCAGAATATGACATCATGATTAAACCTGTCTCAGCTGATGATTTAGAATAACTTATATTACATTAACGTAAGACTTATTTTGCTAGCTCATAGTGGTTTAGGGAATTACTTTGAGTAGTTATATGTGGCGAATCCTGGATATAGACTTAAGTAGTGGTAAGATTAGGATGTATAGACCTGATGAGAAGGTCCTTAAGATGTTTATAGGTGGTAAGGGTTTAGGTGCTAAGATACTTATTGATAATTTAAAAGCTGGGATCGATCCGTTAAGCCCTGATAACATACTCATACTTGCTACGGGACCTCTAACCGGGACCTCAGCACCTACATCAGGTAGGTTTGTAGTTGTTACTAAATCACCATTAACAGGTATATTTACAGACTGCTACGTAGGTGGGTATACAGGTCCTGAAATTAAGAAAGCTGGTTATGACGCTATAGTGATTAGAGGTAGGGCTACACATCCAGTGTATATATGGGTAGATGATGAGTCAGTAGAGATTAAGGATGCTTCTAATATATGGGGTTTAACAGTGAGTAAGACTGTTGACCGAGTTAGGGAGTTAACAGATCCTAAAGCTCATGTAAGTGTTATAGGGCCTGCTGGTGAGAGATTAGTTAAGTATGCATGTATAGTTTTCGATAAGGAGGAGGAAAGGAATGGTATAGCTGCTAGAGGGGGTCCGGGAGCGGTAATGGGTTCTAAAAACTTAAAAGCTATAGCTATTAGAGGTTCTCATAAAGTTGAGGTTGCTGAACCGGAAGGTTTCCGTAAAGCTGTTTTAGAAGCTATTAAGTCGATTAATGAGAACGCGTTCATCCCGCTTAGGAGGAAGTTTGGTACTGCTTATTGGGTTAAGCCTATGAATGAACATGCTATAATTCCCTCATTAAACTTCCAGAGAGGTTCCTTAGAAGGTTCTGAAAAGCTTTACGCTGATTATATGAGGAGTACTATAGTGGTTAAGGATATAGCATGTTCAAACTGTATGATAACCTGTAGTAAATTAAGTAAGATTAACGTAGATAATTCTGAGGTATATGTTAGAGGTCCTGAATATGAAACAATAGCACTTCTAGGTACTAATAATGGTATCAAGGATATAGTTGATGTTGCTAGAGCTGTGTATCTATGCAATGAATTAGGACTTGATGCTATCTCTACAGGTAATGTGATAGGATGGATTATGGAATGCTTTGAAAGAGGTATACTAACGTCTAGGGAATGTGAAGGTCTTAACATAAGATTTGGAGATCCTGTAGTTCAGAGAGAGTTGATTAGAAGGATAGCTTTTAGGGAAGGTTACCTAGGTAACTTACTTGCTGAAGGTGTTGCTAAAGCTTCTAAAATAGTTGGTAGAGGTTCTGAGAAATTTGCAATGCATGTGAAGGGTTTAGAAATTCCTGGATATGACCCTAGGAGCTCTAACGGTATGGCTCTAGCTTACGCTACAGCTGATAGAGGCGCATGTCATCAAAGAGCTTGGACTACCAGGGCTGAGATCGAAGGTAGAATTCCCAGATTCTCAATAGAGGGTAAGGCAAGATTCGTTAAGGAATTACAGGATGAGAGGGCGGCAGCATTCTCCTTAGTAATCTGTGATTTTGCACCGATACCAGTAGTTGATATGTTAAATAACGCTACAGGATTTGAGTACACAGTAGATGAATATCTAAAATGTGGGGAGAGGATCTGGAATTTAATTAGAGTATTCAATATTAGAGAAGGGATAAGTAGGAAGGATGATATATTACCGCCTAGGGTATTCGAAGACCCGTTACCTGATGAAGAAGCTAAAAATGCTGTGCTTACTAGGGAGGACTTCAACAAGATGTTAGAGGAATACTACATGCTAAGGGGTTGGGACTCTAACGGTATCCCCACAGAAAAGAAACTCTATGAGCTAGGATTAGAAGACTTAATAAATCATCTGAAAACCACTACTTCTCACTGAATGAGCGTGAATACCTTCAATAACTTTAACCCTTAATTACATATGAAGGTTTATTGACTAGTATCGCTAATGAGCACCCCTTACGGGCTCATCAAGGATAACTCCTCATTCCTGTAGAAAAGGAATATAATTATTAATCAAAACCTGAGATTAACATCATTTATAAATCTTTTAAGTATAGTGAGTTAATGGAGTAGGAGCTTGGGTGTTGATTTAAGAGAGTTAATACCTGATAAGGCAGTAAAGATAGTTAATGATTTAAGAGAACTTCACGGTAAGGTCATTGCTGTAGATGGTTATAACGCACTTTATCAGTTCTTAGCAGCTATTAGGCAACCTGATGGGAAGCCCCTCATCGACTCTAGAGGTAGGGTAACTAGTCATTTAAGTGGGTTGTTCTATAGGACTATAAACCTTGTAGAGGTATGTATAAAACCTGTATATGTCTTTGACGGTAAGCCGCCTGAGTTGAAGTCTAGGGAAATAACTCAGAGGATGCTTATCAGGTCTGAGGCTCAGGCTAAGTATGAGGAGGCTTTAGAACGTGGTGATTTAGAACTTGCTCGTAGGTATGCTCAAATATCTTCGAAACTAACTAATGAGATGGTTGAGGAGTCTAAGAAGTTACTGAATGCTATGGGTATCCCATGGGTTCAAGCACCATCTGAAGGTGAGGCTCAAGCTGCTTATATGACTATGAAGAATACTACATGGTCAACAGCAAGTCAAGACTATGACTCACTACTCTTCGGATCCCCTAGACTTGTAAGGAACTTAACAATCTCAGGTAAACGTAAGTTACCGAAGAAGGAGGTGTATGTAGAGGTAAAACCTGAACTCATAGAACTTAATACATTGTTAAGTCAGTTAGGTATAACTAGAGAACAGTTAATAGATATTGCGATATTATTAGGAACTGACTACAACCCCGATGGTGTTAAGGGTGTAGGTCCTAAAACAGCATTAAAACTTATTAAGACCTACGGATCCTTAGAAAAAGCACTTAAAACGTTACCTGAAGCTCACTTCCCAATAGACCCATTAAAAATTAAGGAGTTCTTCCTAAAACCACCAGTAACTGATGATTATAAGATCGTTTGGCAAGAACCTGATGAGAGGTTGATTAAGGAGTTATTAATTTACGAACATGACTTCTCTGAAGAGAGAGTGACTTCAGCGATAGAGAGATTGAAGAAGGCATTTAAAGAATGCTTTAAATCTAAAGCTAAAGGACTAGACGCTTGGTTTAAAACATAGTCATCTCCTTCAGTAGAACTCTAGCAATTAAGTATGAGGACTTACTAGTTAATAATTCATTAGATAATGATTAGGAATTAACCTGTAGCTATACCCTTATAAGGGTTCTTACCCCTAGACTGGATTAACATAATTCAGCATTCTCAATGATCAAGTATCCAACCCATTGATTTGGATACCATACCTTCCTACAGGACTTAATACAGATTCTCTTGTTATCAAATAAAGGTGATGACACTACAAAAGTTTCGAACTCACCACCCTCACCTACAGGGTTAATACCAAACTTATTACAGATGTTAATAAACTCATTGATATTATTAATAGTTAATTTCTCTCCTAACCACTTAGTATCTAAACCATATGCTTGAATAGCTACTATTATAAATTCTAGTAATTTAACCTCAGTCTTAAGTAATTCATAGTTATTTAAACCCCAAAGAGGGGTTATGTGTGTGAGGTTAAGCTCATTACATAAACTATCTATAACCTTCTTCTGATAATTTGATGAGATAACACCACTAACTACATACTTAAATCCATAACTCCTTAAATCGTTAAACCTCCTCCTTAACTCTAACACCTCATAATCTCTTAAACCGCTACTCTCCATTAACTCGTAATCAATACCTAATAACTTACTATGTAGGATACTCCACTTAATATTCGGTGTATGGAATAACCATGAATCAGGTCTTAAGGGGTTAACTATGAGTAATTTCTTAACATCATATCCTAATTCTAAAGCTTTTATTAAGGCGTAATGTGAGTCTTTACCACCGCTGTAGAGTATAAAAGCTTTCTCACTAATTACTTACCACCTTAATTACATCTAATGCAGCCTCAACAACGTATCTTAAACAGTCATCATCACCTTTACTACACATAGCTATCAATACTGAATCACCATTACTAATATTAAATCCCTCTACTAACTTAACTAACACACTCCTATTGTCAATACTATGTAACTCCTTAGAATCAGGTAGTCTAAGTCCGTCATTAATGTAGTAGAGAATAACACTCCCAACACCTCCGTACTTAACTACTAAGTCCCTCACAGCTAATACACCACCAAATAATTTAATCAACTCTACCCCCCTCCTTAATATAACTATAGATAGTCTACAATCCCTACATAACTCACATTCACTAAAATCGAAACTACCTACTAAGACTAACACATCCCTTAGTAAGTTGAAGGCTTTAAAACCCTTCTCAGTTAGTAAAACCCCAGCTACATTATCTATAGTTATTAGTTCAAAACTTAATAATCTCTTTATTAAAGTCCTAACACTACCTTCACCAATACCTAGAATTGATGTTAAGGACTTCCTACCTAGAGGCCCTTTAAAACCTAACTCAATTAGAGTTAAGTATATATGGTATTTACTGAAACCTGGCTTAACGTACCCTCTAGGTGATACCACCTCATCAATTATCCTAAATAACTCCTTAATATCCATAAATCACCTTTAAATTAATTACTTAATAAATAATAAAATTTTCATACGGATTTACTTACTCGGTGAGTATGTTGAGGAGTCTTAAGGGTAGGGACTTACTCTCTATTTCAGACCTTAGTAGGGAGGAGGTCATATACATACTTGAGGTTTCTAAGATGTTGAAGGGGAGGTACTATGCTGGGGAGGTGGTAATACCTTTACTTAAGGGTAGGACCTTAGCTATGATATTCCAAAAACCAAGTACTAGGACTAGAGTTAGTTTTGAAGTAGCTATGTATCAATTAGGTGGTTATGCACTCTACCTCAACTGGAATGACTTACAGTTAGGTAGGGGTGAGAGTATAGCTGATACTGCTAGGGTATTAAGTAGGTATGTTAACGGTATCACAGCTAGAGTTCTTAGACATACAGATTTAGAAGAACTTGCTAAGTATTCCTCAGTCCCTGTAATAAACGCTTTAAGCGATTTAGAACATCCATGTCAAGCATTAGCTGACGTACTAACTATTTGGGAGAAGAAGAGTAGGTTAGGAGGTGTTAAACTAGCATTTATCGGTGATGGTTCTGACAACGTACTCCACTCCCTACTCCTAGCAGGTGTTAAACTAGGTATGAACGTATCAATAGCTACACCCCCAGGCTACGAACCTAAGAAGGAGATTTTAAGAATAGCTGAGGAAGAGAGCAGTAGGTATGGGTCGTCAATAGAGATTGTAAGAGATCCTGAAGTAGCTGTTAGAGGTGCTGATGTTATCTATACTGATGTGTGGGTGAGTATGGGGCAAGAGTCTGAGAAGGCTAAGAGGATTTCTGATTTAAGTATGTATAGAGTTACTGTAGATCTGATGAAGTTAGCTAAAGAAGATGCGATATTCATGCACTGTCTCCCAGCAAGAAGAGGTGAGGAGGTAGTTGATGAGGTTATTGATGGTAAGTGGTCAGTTGTTTGGGATCAAGCTGAGAATAGATTACATGTACAGAAAGCCCTACTATCCCTTCTTCTTTAACTTCTTCTTAGATTTCTTACCTCTCCTCCTCTTCCTTTTCCTCCTCTCAGAACTCTTCACATTCTTACTACTGACTACATCATCGAATAGTACTAACCTAATACCTGAATCAGTCTTAACTATCATACCTAAACAATTATCAGGTATTTTCAGAGTTACATCACCTTCAAATACATACACATTCCCTACATCAACATCTAAATACTTAACATTTAGTTGAGAACCGAAGAACGCATCAATCTCTTTAGACTCATAAGCTCTAACCAACATAGCTAATCCTAATAACTTACTTGGTTTAGGGGAGATCATATATTGGAAGTTCTTCACCTTACTTAAATATTCAAAATATTCTGAACATGAATTAGAATTACATGATGTTACGTATATACAGTCACATTTGTTAAGGTCTAACTTCCTAATAAGATCTTCAATACCTACATCAACGAGATCGTACTCTACATCAACTTTCAACTCCTCAACCAAATCTAAAGTTGTAATACTTACGTACTTAAAATCAGACTTTAATATCTTGAAGCATTTAATATTCATGACTATATAATAAGGTGTCAACGTACT
This sequence comes from uncultured Desulfurococcaceae archaeon, assembly GCA_964655125.1. Classification (GTDB taxonomy): domain Archaea; phylum Thermoproteota; class Thermoprotei_A; order Sulfolobales; family NBVN01; genus CAZZLT01. Next base: position 7,335 of record CAZZLT010000041.1, read on the forward strand.
TATAAATATTTCATAAAAACCCTAACATTATTGATTATTAAGAAGTTATTTAAGTTAATATAAAATCAGTTATTTATCCATACAAACTACATTACCTCTTATACCCTATCCGTCTTAGGAATTCCTTCCTCTCCTTCTTATCATCCTCACCTTCAATACCTAACGTCTTAAAACCGTCAACAACCCCAAGTACAGACCTACCTTGGTCTGTCTCAGCTATTATTAATTGTAGGGGGTTTGAAGTCGCAGCATATATTGTTGCGACTTCCTGGACATTCTTAATAGCGTTTAGAACGTTTATAGGCCAAGCATTACTTATGTATACTATGAATGTATGTCCAGCACCTATCTTAAGTGCTGATTCCTCAGCAAGCTTTATTAACTGTACATCATTACCATCACTTCTTACTAACCTCTTACCACTAGCCTCACAGAAAGCTATTCCGAACTTGATAGTAGGTGTAGATGTTACTAAAGCTTCGTAAAGGTCTTCAACAGTTTTTATAAAGTGTGAATGACCGACTATTACGCTAGTACCCTCAGGGATAGGGATACTAACCACATCAAATTTTAAGCTCATTAAAACACCCTATACGTTAAATTTCTTTAACGTTATTAAATTTTACATCTTCAACATCACGTTAATGTATTAAACAATGGTTGAAGTTATCTATTACTGCTTATAAATCCCGGTAAATAATTACGTTAAGGGGCCGGTAGCTCAGCCTGGAAGAGCGCTCGGCTTGCACCCGAGAGGTCCCGGGTTCAAATCCCGGCCGGTCCACCAACTTAGAAATTTAATTTTTAAGTATCCTTAATTTAAGAGGAAGATCTGAAGTGGTTAAGATATTAATAACTAATGCTACAATACTTACACTATCGACAAAACATGAGTTAGTCATAGATAATGGATACGTATTCATAGATGGTGGTGTTATTAAGGCTGTAGGTAGTGGTGAAGTTCCTGAGGAGTTACAGTACCCTGAACTACTAATTTCAGGTAAGGGTAGGTTAGTAGCTCCTGGATTCTCCTCAGGTTATACTAGAGTTTCTACATATCCTTTAAGATATGTGTTAAAGTCTTTAAGTGAGGATAGAGTACGTGAGTACTTATCAACACTTTCTAGAGCTGATGTATACTATTCTGCAATACTAAGTTTTACAGATTTACTCCTTAAGGGTATTACAACCCTCATGATCTCAGATATATACCTAGATGACATTGCTAGGGCTGCACATGAAGTCGGTTTATCCACAATCTTAGCATCACCGATAGATATTAACGTAGATGGTTATGACCCCTACCACGAACTTAAATTAATTATGCAACGATGGCATGGGAGGGTTGATGAAGTTAAAGGTGCTATCATCACACAAGAAGGATCTGATGAGGTAGTAAACCTATACGAGAGTTATAGGTGTAAAGTCTTTATTAAGGACTTGAAAAACTTAGAATACTTAAATAAAGTAGTAAGTAAGGTAGGGTTAGATAATATCGTAGCTGTAGACCCTATAGAAGTTCTAAATGAATTAAAGATTATTAGAACTTACACTACGTTAAATTCTTGGAAGCCTTTCCAAGGTCTTGGGATAGGTGATGAACCATTTTATAACTTAACTGACGTTCTGAAAAGCCTCTTAAGATTACGACATAATGGTTTAGACATACTATTCAGTGCTACTAACAGTACTACCTCAATAATAGGTTTAGATGATATGAACTGTATTGAAGTTGGTAAGAGAGCTAATATCGTTATCTACAACCTCACAGGACCTCCAGGATGGCCCTTACTCAACTCTGTAGATGCTATAGTTAATGCTATCATATATGGTAATCCAGTGATAGAGTCTGTAATTGTTGGTGATAACGTGTTATTAGACGGTAATGAAGTCTTAAATGTTGGGGTAGACCTAATTAAAAAAGCTACTAGTAGGCTTGAGGGTATATTAAGAGATTATAGATGATTATTCCTCAAATTCTTCTAACTTCTCCACCTTATACTCAATACCTATCCTCTTCTTAACCATCTCTATAATCTTTGTTGCCTCACTAAAACTTACATACCTAGCACTTGAGGTAAACTTATCAATATTTGATTTAATAGCTTCATCGACAGGCCTACCATCACAACTTATCCTTAACTTCTCGATCACCATTGGAGTAGGTTCTATAGCAGCTCCCTTCTTAATGAAGACTACATCCTCATCAACAACTGTTGCTATGAAGGCTCCAGCCTCCCTATCACCTAACTTCATAACATATACTACATCACCATCCTCTGTCTCACCAAGTTTCTCAATAGTGAATTGAATTGCTGCCTCTATAACAGCCCTCACTTCAGTCCTAACCTTATCTAAAACACTAGCTACCTCCTCATCAGGTATCCTCCTAAACGCTTCAATCTTTAACGTATCAAACTTCCACTCTATTAAACCCTGTCTTACCTCATAATCTATAGAGATCCTAACCACATCACCCTTACCTAACTTTAAATCCTCAACTAACACCTTATATAGAACCCTGTTTAACTGACCTACATGGTAAGCTATATCAGAAGACTTAAGAATCCCCTCCTTAACAGAATCCTTTAGCTGTGCGAACGCTACTCTCCTAATTTTATCAGCATAAGCTCCAACAATTATATAACCAGACCTTAAAGTAGGCATGAAATCACCTATAATAAATACTCATTCTACCTTATAAACATTTATATTTAGCTTAGATCTTAATTATAAATTAGACGTTATTTATGACTCGTGGGAGACTCATTAAGGAGTTAGCTAGGAAGTTGTATGGTGAGGAAGTAGCTAGGAAGTTGTGGGGTAGGGTAGAGATTATAGGTGATATAGCTATTATTAGGAAACCTCCAGATATACCTTTAGATATGTTAAAACAATTAGCTGAGGAGTTACTTAAGAACTTAAGATACTTAAGGTCTGTTTGGGCTTCAGTATCACCTGTAGGCGGTATGTACAGGACTAGAGATTATGTCCACTTAGCTGGGGAGGGTAGGTGTACTACTATATATAGAGAACATGGATGTTCATTCTATGTAGACATAACTAAAGTCTACATATCCCCAGCACTAAATTACGAGCATCTAAGGATTGCTAAGAATGTTAGAGACGGTGAGTACATAATTAATATGTTTGCTGGTGTAGGACTTTTCTCTATAATCATAGCTAAACATGCTAAACCATCTAAGGTAATATCTATAGATATAAATCCTTACGCGTATGAACTCATGGTTAAGAACGTAAAACTCAATAATGTTGAAGGTATTGTAGAACCTATACTAGGAGATGCTGGAGTAGTTATAGAGAACTACGTAAATACTGCAGATAGGGTTTTAATGCCCTTACCTGAACTAGCTTATAGCTACTTCGAGAAAGCTGTTAAGGCATTAAAGAATAGAGGTGTAGTACATGTATATGAATTCGTGAGAGGTACTAGAGAATCAGTAATTAATGAAGTCATCAGTAAGTACTTAAGTAAATGTGATGAACTTAATATTAAATCCTCAGTAATATTCAGTAGGATCGTTAGGTCTGTAGGCCCTAGAACATATCAAGTAGTTATAGACTTAGATATAGTTAAGTATTAAGTAGTTACGTGAAATACTGTAGTTTAAACTATTTCATAAAATAGTTATTAGATTAGGGGTAGTATATGATGTGAGAGGTTTAAGTAGTGGGAAGATGTGTAGTAGTGATAAGTGGTACTCCAGGTGTTGGTAAGACTGTAGTTGCTTTAAAAATAGCTAAGTTACTTGAAGGTATATACCTAAACCTAAGTGAGTTCGTTATTAATAATAAGCTCTACATATACTATGATGAGGAAACAAGTTCTTACGTTATTGATGAGGTTAAGTTGAAGAATGCGTTAAATGAATTCATAATCAGTAACTGTAGTCGTTTTATAGTGATAGACAGTCATTACGGTGAGGTTGTTGATGACAGATTTATAAATAAGATAATAGTACTTAGGTTAAACCCTAAAGAACTTTATAATAGGTTAGTAAGTAGGGGATGGACTGGTAGGAAGTTAAGGGATAATGTAGAAGCTGAGTTACTAGGAGTCTCAACAATGAATGCCTTAGAAGAACATGGTGTTGGTAGAGTTTGTGAAGTAGATACTACTGGTAGGGACGTAGATGACGTAGTTAATGAAATCATTAAGATAGTTAATGGTATTAGAGAATGTGAGGTAAGGATTAACTGGCTTGAGAGAGAAGATTTAATTAATGAGTTACTCCCACTAATTACTCAAACCTAGAGACCCTAACCTTAACCACATCCCTCAACGACGGTGCATCAACTAATACCTCACCTACCTTAAGCTTAGGTAAGAGCTCACGTAACTCGTTAGTACCTAAAGACCTAACCATAACTTCAATATCAGAACTTGACTTTAACGTATGTAATATCTTAACATTACAGTTAGTTAATATGTTATTACTTATGTTTGACGGGGATTGAGTGATTAGTATGAGTCCTATACCTAATTTACGTACTTCAGCAACTAACCTACTTATCAGTGAGGAGTTAATCACGTTTTGAGCTTCATCAACTACTATGAAGTTATAGTTATGAGGGTTGGAGTCACTATCTTTAATCTCCTCTATAAGTTTAATTAATGTTAAAGCTGCAAGTCTCCTTAACTTACTATCTCTTAATTTACGTAATGATATTACATGTAGTCCTGTCTCATTCTGGAGATTAGACCTTAAGTTCTTAGTTAAGTCTAAATCATAGAATTGTTTAGTCCTAGAATTGTAAATCATTCTCAACTTCCTCAGTAACGCTGACTTAGTCTCTACCATCCATTTAGACTCTACATACGTTTCCTCTAAGTAGTTTATCAAATCATCTAAACTTAAACTACTATCTTCATAATGATCTAGGAATTTATAGAGTAAGTATGATTGTGCATCACTTAATTCTAAAACTTCATTTAATATATTTATGAATTCTTCAAAATCCTTAAACTTTATCGGGATTTTAATATCATCCTTAACCACATTCACTTTAATATCTAATGACTTAACCACGTTCAGATACTCATCATTCCAATCAATAACTACTACATAACCGTAATTTACTAATTGAGAAGCTATAATTGCTGCAGTAGTAGTCTTCCCAGAACCTGTAGACCCTACTATCAATGTATGTCTTAGGAAGTCATTAACAGGTACTCCTAATACTCCATACCCACCATCGATAAACCCTAAATATATTACCTCCTTACTATTAATAACCGGTCTATAATTAATTAATAATTCTAGACCGAGCGAACAACTTCTTACATGCTTAAACCTACGTATAAAGGGACCCTATCAACTACACCCTCATTACAGCTAACCTCATTAATCATTACCTCATCAGGAACTAATACTGTGAGAAGTGTTTTAAAAATATTTTTACATCTTATAATATCTTCTGAACTCAACCTTATTACAGATCTATGACCATGCTTAGTAATAGTAGTTATTATATCTAGACGTGCATCACTACATACCCTCAGTAAAGCTTTCACAGCATCAAAGATATCCACTTTAACACTATCCTTACTCTTACTACTTACTAATTCTAAACATATGAAGTCTTCACCTTTAACATTACTACGTCTTATCAATACCTAACCCACCACTATATAAGGAACTTATTTAAAGCGTTTGAAAACCATAACGTTATAAGCTCTCACGTATACTGACGTATTAGTGTTATGTATGGGTATTGACGTAGGTATGAATTACATAACATATGAAGGTGTGGTTAAAAGTATTGATAAGTCATTAATACCTCACATATATATAGTAACTATTGAGGGCCCTGATGTCAGGACGGTTTTTGACATACATAAGATGTTAAAGGTCTTCGACCTTAACGATAACGTTAAGATAACTATTTCTAAAAGTATGCCTAGTTTTAAGGAAGGTGTAGATCTAGTTATAAAGGGTTTCGTTATAGCTAAGAAGTATGAGGAAGACACTAATAAGTTACTGATATCTTTATGGGGATTCCTACTAGTTGTAGAGTCTAAGCTTAAGCATATATTTGACTCCTTCAACCATATGGATGAGGTTTATTTTAAGCTTGAAGTACTTAATAAGTAGTTAGTCATAAGTTTAAAAATATTTAGAAGTTTATGGTGTTAGGTATATAGGATGAGTACTTCAAATATAACTAAAAGGTTAGTTAATGAGATAACTAATTTAATTGATAGGTATGTAAGTGTTAAGTTAGTTGATGGTAGATTATATGAGGGGACCTTACTCGGAGTAGATGTTAGTGATAGGTTAACATTACATCTAGTATTAGGTGATGCTAGAGATGGTGACGGTAATATCTACTATAGAGTTATTATACATGGTGATAGGATATCAGAGATCTTAGTTAAGAGTCAACCCCTCTTCGACCCCAACGAATTCTCCTCATATATACTATCTAAACTTAATCTACCGCCGGGGTCTGTTAAGGTTATTAAGGAAGCAAACTTAGTTGTAGTTTATGATAAGTATAAAGTTAGTGAAAGTGGTGTTGAGGGTTCAGGACCGTTAGCTTCTAAGCTGTATAGTCTCTATCAGGAGTATGTGGATATGAAGAAGAAGAGGGTGTAGGGTGGTCTTTGAGGTTAAGGATAAGGACTTAGGAGGTAGGATAGGTAAACTAGTTACTAAAAGCGGAACTATAGAGACACCGGCTTTCTTCCCAGTTATTAATCCTTTAAAACAGTTTAAGGAAGTACCAGTAAGTTTGTTGAAGGAGTTAGGCTTTACACAGTTAATAACTAATGCATACATCATTAAGAAGTCCCTAGGGAGTATTCAGGAGATACATAAGTTCTTAGGATTTGACGGTGTTGTGATGACTGACTCAGGAGCTTATCAACTATTACGTTATGGACTACGGAGTGTCTATATAGACCCTGTAGAGATTGTTAGATTCCAGGATGCGGTAGGAAGTGATATAGCTGTAATAGCTGATATACCTACTAGAGATGATGCTACCTATGAAGAAGCCCTATACAGTGTTGAGGAGACGTTAAGGAGGGCTAAGATGGTGTTAGATATAGTAGAACGTAGTAAGACTTTATGGGTTTTACCAGTTCAAGGCGGTATACATCTAAGACTCCTAAGGAGGAGTGCGTTAATGAGTAAGGAGTTAGAAGGTTTTTCAATATATGCTATTGGAAGTCCAGTACTACTTATGGAGAAGTATGAGTACTCTAAAGTTATTGAGATGATCTTAACTGTTAAGAAAGTCTTACCGATAGATAAACCTATTCATTTATTCGGTGCTGGACACCCGATGATAATACCTTTCATAGTCGCTTTAGGAGTAGATATGTTTGACTCTGCATCATATATCCTATACGCTAGAGATGGTAGATACATCACTGAGGGGATTACGTATAAACTTGAAGATCTTGATTACCTACCTTGTGAGTGTCCTATATGTAGTAAATATGATGTTAAGTCATTACTTGAGTTAAATGTTGAGGAGAGGATACGTAATCTAGCACTACATAATCTATACGTAATACTGAGGGAGATTAAGAGGGTTAAAGTAGCTATAAGGGAGGGTAGGCTTTGGGAGTTACTTGAGGAGAGAGGTAGGAGTCACCCATCATTAAGATACTTACTTACGTTATTTAGACGTAAAGATATATCTAAATTAATTGAGTTATTAGATCCTAGGGTACGCGGTGATGCTCACGCATTATTCCTCTACGAGAGTACTTCCCTACCCAGACCTGAATTAATAAGACATGAGGACTACCTTAACAGGTATATAGACATGCGGGGAGGTAGGGGAACAGCACTCTTAATCCCTAGAACTACTGAGGAGAACTATGAAGACTTCATTAAGGATATCTTAACTAAGTTCAACGTATCTGTAGATGATACCTACCTCTACATACCCTTCTTCACATTAATACCTATGGTGTTATCAGATACCTACCCATACTCACAATTTAAAATACCTGAAGACGTTGATAGGGATGTTTTACTAGTATTTGCTAGTAGGCTGAGGAGGTATGTGAAGAAATTATTAAGTATATATGAGAGAGTTTATATAGTCTTATGCAGCCATAATCGTTGGTGTTCTGAAGACTTCATCAGGAAATCCTTAAAAGACTTAATAAGTAATAACGTAAACATAATTAACGTTTAAATATAGTTATGCATAGGTTTAATGTAGTACTATCATGATGAGGGGAAGGCAATCACCTACTAATTCAGTAGGAGTTAGTGAGTTAATATCAACATTGTTGATGTTACTCATAACACTAGCTATAGGGACTTTCATTATAGGTTATATTAGTGATGTATCTGATAGACTCTACACATTAATTAAGTCTGATGTTGAGAGGAGGAGTGTTGAGTTAATTAAATCATTAGATATAGTGTTTGCTATTGGTAGTGCTACGAATAATGAGGTTAAGTTAGCTCTAGCTAACGGTATTACTGAGTTGAAGATATTAACTGTTTATATTAATGAAGTACCTGTGGAGAATTCCTCAATAACTTTAGAACCTCTAGAGATAAGAGTAGTAATACTGAAAGCACCTATACAACTACTTAAGAATTCAGTCTTTAAGGTTAAGGTTGTTCACGAGGGTGGTGAGGGAGTCATATATGGTTACGTATATGAGTAGAGGGTTGAGTAGTATAGTAGGTTTGATACTTATTTTAATAGCATTAGTAGTTTTTACATCAACTACGTACAATATCCTTAACCTCATGAACGAATACATGAACATAAATTCAATGATCAGTAACAAACAAACATTACGTAGTATGACTACACACTTAACAGAGGGTTACTACATCTACTACCCTAACAGGACGTTAGTGATTAATTTAATTAATGAATTACCCGAACCATTACGAGTAACTGGGTACATCATACTCTTCCCTAACATAAGTTATCATATAGTAAAAACTGAAGACCTCTGTATAATCCCTCCACTAACAACTTCTAAATTAACTATAGGTGTTGATGGAGAACCATTAGGGGTTTTCGTAGTTGTTCTAATTAGGGATGAGGTAACCCATATAGTAGTTAAGAAGAGTAGTTAGGAATTGAAATACTTTAATACTCAGCTCTCACACGGTTCTTCATTAATCAGGTCCGGAACTCCTCATCACCTTCACTAAATTCATAGACTACGTTATTAATAAAACTAAGTAAAGTGATTAGTACTTATACTATACGGTATTACTAACCTACCCTCACTAATTATGATGTGATGATTTATTAGAGGATATCAACAATTTAATTGTTATGAAGTATTATATCTATTGGTGATTTATTGATTGATGTTTGGAGTGTTAGGGAGGATTTCCCAATACTTAAGAGGGGGGTTATATATTTTGATAATGCAGCTACTACGCATAAGCCTTTACAGGTTATAAATGCTATTAAGAACTTCTATGAATTTAGTAACAGTAATGTACATAGAGGAGTACATAAACTCTCTATAGAGGCTTCTAAATTGTATGAGGAAGCTCATGAAGAGGTTAGGAGATTCATTAATGCTAGGTATTTAGAGGAGATAGTATTTACTAGTGGTACTACACAATCCTTGAACATGATAGCATATATGTTAGGTTTAAGACTTAGTAGGGAGGATAATGTAGTAGTCTCTATAATGGAACACCACAGCAATTTACTCCCATGGATCTCCCTCTCTAACCTAAGAGGTTTTGAGTTAAGAGTTGTAGGTTTAAAGAATGATTATACTTTAGATTATGAATCACTATCAAACTTAGTAGATAGTAAAACTAAGGTTATAGCTATAACACATATGAGTAATGTCTTAGGGACTATAGTAGATATAAAGAAGATATCTAAGATAGCTCATGAGAATAACGCATTATTAGTAGTAGATTGTGCTCAAAGCGTTCCCCACATACCAGTATCAGTTACTGACATAGATGCTGACTTCATAGCGTTTAGCGGTCATAAGATGTTAGGACCTACTGGGATAGGGGTTCTGTATGTGAGGAAGGAGGTTCAAGAAGATTTAAAACCAGTATTCGTAGGTGGTGGGACTGTAGAGACTGTAAAGTATGTAGATGGTAGATTCGTTATTAAGTTCTTAAACCCTCCTTGGAGTTTAGAAGCAGGAACTCCTAACATAGCTGGTGCTGTAGGTTTAGCTGAAGCCGTCAGGTACTTAAGTAAGTTAGGTATGGATAACATCGCCTCACATGAGAGGAGGTTAACAGAATACTTCATTAGGAGGTTGAGGGAGGATGAATCATTAAGTAGTAAAGTAGTTATTTACGGACCTCTGAAGACTGAGGGTAGAGGTGGTATAATCTCGTATAACATCATCGGTTCAGACCCTAACGTAGTAGCTACCTTCTTAGATACTTACAACATAGCTGTTAGAAGTGGTTACCACTGCGCACAACCACTACATGACTATATAGGTGCTAGCTCAGGTACAGTCAGAACTAGTTTCTACGTATACAATACTATAGAGGAGATAGATGTTATGGTAGAAGCTCTTAAAGATTTCATAAGAATTATAAACACTTAGGAATTACTTATATATTTATAAATCCTAGAGATAACACTTATCAACTTCTCAATCTATAGAGGTACTTCAACATATCGTTTAACTATATTATTAAACGTTCACCACTCTTTATGTCAACTTTATTCTCTTACTACGTTATATCCCTTCAAACTAGGGAATATATTTATTAAAACGTTATATACGTACTCATCAACTATTATATCATTATCATTTACAGCTATTATTTTTAAACCTTCGAGAGGGTTTATCGGAGGTTCTGGTAGGTTAGGATCTGGTTTCTCCCTACCTACGTATATCCATCTAATCCTCTTACTAGATGTCTTAGTAATTCTATACCAGTACCTACCAAAGTATAAGTACTTATACTTACTGTTAATACTCTTCTTCACAACTAGGTGTATAGGTTTTAGGTAGTATCCACTTTCTCTTATTAGTGAATTATACTCGTAAATCCTACGTCTATACGGTGAGAAGATCTCCATAATTACTGGGTAACCATCCTTTACTATTATATGCTTTCTCATCATACTCGTAAACCTCCACCAACTTAATTAACCTTATCACTTATCTTATATAACGGTAATGACTTTAATTTCGTAAGTACTTCATTAATGAATTCATCAACGGATTCAGTACTGAAGTTCTTACTCTTAAGTAAGTCTTTTATATAGTTTTCAACTAATGAATAGTTTTTATATATTTCGTTAATTTTACGCCAGTTAATACCTTTTAAAGCATTAGCAAGTTTATCATCGTAAGGTAGTACACCCTTAACCATTAAGAAAGCTATTATGGGGTAACCAACATAGTTTCTATAGTAAGTTCCATTATCATTACTGAACACCTTATTCGATTTTAAATCAATCAATACCTTATATACTCTATCACCTGTAGATGATGTTACCTCTGCTTCAGAATCGTTAATCACCCTAACCCTACCGTCAGCTATAGAGCCTAGAGCTTCTAATACCTTAACCCTCGGCGGTAGTTTTAATCTCATCATTGTTCACTACTTTTAATTTTATTAGCGTATCCTTCAGGAGTTAGTAATGATTGTATTTCCTCAGGTTTAGTTAACTCTATCTTAACTATCCACCCACTACTGTAGGGGTCTTTATTAATTAGTTCTGGATGGATCGATAACTCATTATTAACTTCTAATACCTTACCACTTAACGGTGCGTAAACATCACTTACAGCTTTAACAGACTCTATGATAGCTATACTCTCACCCTTCCTCACATACCTCCCTACCTCAGGTAACTCAACATTTATTACCTCTCTTAACTTCTTCTGTGCGTAATCAGTTACTCCGATTAATGCTATATTACCAGATATCTTAACCCACTCATCATTCTCAGTATATCTTACTTCAGGATCTACCTTAATTAAATACTCACCTAGAGATGTCTTAACAGATATATAGTTCTCACTCATACTAACACCACTATATTAGTGGGAAATCACTTATTTTAACTTCATACCTCTTACCCCTAACTACTACCTCTAGATTAAATCCTAAGTAGGTATGTGATGTTTTAATATAACCTATCCCAATAGCTCTATCAATCGTTGGTGAGTAAGCACCACTAGTAACTTCACCAACTACCTCCTCATCAGCTAATATCTTATAACCATGACGAGGTATTAACTTAATACCTTTCTTCAACTTAAACCCTACCCTAAACCTACTAACACCCTCTCTATACACATCCCATAACTTATCACATCCTATACAATCATCTTTACCTCTAGTAAGAGCTACCCAATACCTAGCCTCTATAGGATTCACATCCTCACTAATATCACTACCGTAAAGGACATAACCCATCTCAATCCTAAGTATATCACGTGCTACTAAACCACAAGGCCTAACCCCACTACTAATTAAAGTCTTATAGACCTCAACACCGTTAGGTATATCAGCCCATAACTCAAACCCGTAGGATCTAACCTCCTCACCAGTCCAACCACTACGACTTAATAAGAATACCTTAGCCGTACCGACCTCTACATTAGTTATGAAGTTAAGGAGTTTAAGGTCTTTAAGTCCTTCAACACCTAAAGACTCTAAAACATCACGGGATTTAGGTCCTTGAACAGCTATTAACACTGAATTAGTAGTTAAGTCCTCAATAACTACATCATCATTTGAGAATCCTAACTTACTTCTAACATTTAACATCCAATTAATATCCTTCTCTCTATTAACAGCATTACATACCATTAACCACTCATAATCACTTAACTTATAAATCATCACATCATCCTTAATACCTCCAACCTCATTGAGAATTAATGTAGGGCCTCCCATCTCACCAGGTCTTAACCTACTTAAATCTTTAGTAACTAACTTCTGGAGGAATTCATAGGCTTTACTACCCTTAATTAATATCCTACCCATATGACTAACATCGAATACCCCAACCTTACTCCTAACATCTCTACACTCACTTAATGGATCGCCGAAATCTAGAGGAGTTATCCAACCAACGAAGCTCCCTAAGTTAGCGTTATAACTTTTTTCTACATCAATTAATGGTGTCTCCACCATATCTTATCACTAATATCGATATGTTTTGAATATTCTTAAATCCCAAACTGATAATTTAAATGATTGGAAATGCCTCATCCGTGGATACCTAATTCATCAGTAAGTATTAAGGAGGATTTAATGAGGATTATCGGTGTTAACGATATTCTAGAACTATTTAATGACGTACCTAGGGACTTAATAATTAGTAGAGAGTTGAACGTAGGTCTAGGAAGACCTCTAAACGAGTTTGAAGTTAGACGTTATTTTAAGGAGGTAGTATCTAAGAATAGAGTATTTCGTAACCCACCGCCTTTCACTGGTGGTGGTATCTGTGCTCACTACGTCCCCTCAGTAGTTAAGTTCATTATTAGTAGGAGTGAGTTCTATACCGCATACACACCCTATCAACCGGAGATTTCACAAGGTATACTACAGACGTTATTCGAGTATCAAAGTTTGATGGCTGAGCTCTACGGTGTTGAAGTAGTTAATGCTTCTATGTATAATGGTAGTACAGCAGCTGCTGAAGCTGTAAGGATGGCTGTGAGAATTAATAAGAAGAAGGTTGTTCTAATACCGTATAACGTTAATCCAGAAACTTACGAGGTTATTAAGACCTGGTCTTTAGGTACTGGAGTAGAGATTAAGAGAGTAGCTTACGACTCCTTAAACGGGTGTGTAGATGTTAATGACCTCGAATCTAAACTTAGAGAAGGTGATGTCACAGCAGTATATGTTGAAAACCCTAACTATTTTGGATGTATAGAGCTTTACTTAAAGGAAATCACTGATATTACTCATAAGTATGGTGCTATAGTTATAGTTAACTCCCTACCTATATCATTAGGTATATTAGAAGCTCCTGGTAAGTTAGGTGCTGATATAGTCGTAGGTGATGCTCAATCCCTAGGACTGGGGATGAACTTTGGAGGTCCTTCAGCAGGTATTTTAGGCATTAGGGATGAGAAACTAATTAATCAACTACCTGGTAGGTTAGTAGGTGCTACGTTAGACTTAACTAGTAGGTTAGGGTTTACTATGATATTACAGACTAGGGAACAACATATAAGGAGGGAGAGAGCTACTTCAAATATAACAACTAATAGTTCGTTAATGGCTGTAGCCTCAGCTGTTTACCTAGCATTACTTGGTTCTGAAGGTCTTAAGAAGTTAGGTGAGTCAATACTGTTAAGGACTTACTACGCTATTAAGAAGTTGTCGGAGGTTGAGGATGTTAAAGTACCGTTGTTTGATGAGGGTAAGTACTTCAGGGAAATCACCCTAACCCTCAGGAAGGGTAGTTATATGAGTTTACATAAGGAATTACTGAAGAAGGGTATAATGAGTGGTAAGTATATAGGTCATCAATACCCAGAGTTAGGTGAGTCATGTATAATGTGTTTCACAGAATTACATACTAAATCAGATATAGATCTACTGGTATCAAGTATTAAGGAGGTGTTGAAGAGGGTATGAAGTGGCGGCAGGCTTCTTGGGATGAGAAACTCCTCTTCGAGTTAAGTAGTTATGATAAGCCTACATTCATTGTAGGAGGTGATGAGGAGTTTAGAAGTGAAGTAGGTGATTTACTAAGTATACTACCTAATCATATCATAAGATCTGAAGGACCTCGAATCCCGAACTTATCTGAAGTTGAAGTTGTTAGACATTATATTAGGTTAAGTCAGATGAGCTACGGTGTTGATTTAGGTCCTGTACCTCTAGGGTCATGTACGATGAAGTATAACCCTAAGATCTGTGAGGAGTTAGCTAATGATGAAGCAGTAACCGACCTACACCCATATCAAGATGAAGAGACTGTCCAAGGCATACTACAGATTATGTACTTACTTCAGAGGTGGTTAGCAGAGTTAACAGGTATGGATGAGTGTTGTCTACAACCACCTGCAGGTGCTTCTGGGGAGTTTACAGGTGCTTTAATGATTAAGAAGTATCATTTAGATAGGGGTGAGGGATTTAGAGATGAGATGATAATACCTGACGCAGCTCATGGGAGTAATCCAGCAAGTGCTGCTATGGCTGGATTTAAAGTTATTAGAGTACCTACTTCAGAATTCGGTGAAGTAGATTTTGACGCACTTAAAAATGTTTTAAGTAGTAAGACTGCCGGTATTATGCTTACAAATCCTAACACCTTAGGTATATTTGAGAGTAGAATTGTTGAGATAGCTAAGGAAGTCCATAAAGTAGGTGGGCTCTTATACTACGATGGTGCGAATCTAAACGGGATTATAGGTATTGTAAGACCTGGTGATATGGGATTTGATATAGTTCATCTAAACATACATAAGACTTTCGGAGCTCCTCACGGGGGTGGAGGACCTGGAGCTGGTGTTATATGTGCTAGAGGTGAATTAGTTGATTACCTACCAATACCTACTGTCGGCTTCGACGGTGAGAAGTACTTCCTTAACTATAGCAGGGGTAGGAGTATAGGGAGGGTATCTCAATTCTACGGTAATATAGTACCTTTAGTTAAAGCATTTATATACATACTAGCTTTAGGCCCTAAGATCCGTGAGGTTAGTGAGGTAGCTGTATTAAATACTAACTACTTTATAAAGTTGATTGAAGGTGTTAGAGGTATATCAATACCTTACGGTAGGAGGAGGTTTAGAAAACATGAAGTAGTTTTAAGTTTTGAGGACTTACTAAGAGATACTGGAGTTAATGCTGAGGATATCGCTAAAGCATTAATAGATAGAGGTGTTTACGCCCCAACAATATACTTCCCACAGATAGTTAAGGAAGCTCATATGGTAGAATTCACAGAAAGTGAAACTAGAGAGAATATAGAGTTCTATGCTAATACTTATAAAGAACTTGTTGATATAGCTTATAAGGACCCCTCAAAACTGAAGAAAACACCTGAAAACACCTCAGTAACTAGGCTTGATCAAGGACTTGCAAACCACCCACTAACTAGGTGTCCTACTTATAAATTCCTAGAGAGGTTACAGAAGAAGTAACGTTATGTTAATAGAAGCTAACAACTTTAGCAATAAATTCTTCATTAAATCCAGTAATAACTCTTACGTAACCCTCAAGTTCTCTATCTAGGTCTACATCTCCTGTATCTACTCTTAATACCTTCAACCCAGTCATCTTACTACGAGTTGCTACTATAATTATATTGGATTTCCCGACAGTCCTTATAACTCTAGCTGAAATCTGCTGATTACCCCTACCAAATATGAAACCTTGTCTACCGATAGGTGTTACTATAATCTTAGCAGGACTGTATACCTTTAACAACTCTAGTATTTGATACTCGCTTAAGTCCTTACCAACTAACTCTCCATTATATACTGCATCAACACCTAATAACGTCTTATTAATACCTAATTTATCAGCTATCGCCTTAATAGTTGTTCCAGGACCTAATATGTAGAGGGTGTTAGGTTTAATTATATTTGAAACTACGTATTCAGCAACTTCCTCCTTATCAATCTCATCACTACTACTAAAGTCTTTAGAAGGTATTATGAGGTCTCTTACGTAGGGTACTTTAGCTATCCCATAAACCCTAACCTTCAACACATCACTACTTAAGTATGATTCATCAACATCCGCGATCTCACCTAACTCTATACTAGCTAAACCCTTAATATACAGTGAAACTACTTCAGCAGCAGCTTCAGGACTTGAAGCAAAAACACCTGAATACATCTTAACACCTGATGGTACACCAAGTATTGGTATAGATGTCCTAACTACGTTATAGATGTCTCTAGCTGTACCATCACCTCCTACAAAGACTACTAAGTCAACACCTTCCTCCGTCATCAATTTACACGTATTTAAAGTATCTTCTCTTGATGTGATACCCCCTACATCAACATCTAGTAGATGGTATGATGTGAAGAAACCCCTTACATAGTCTAAACCCATACTCTTAGGGGGGATGATTAACAATACATCGTTAGTTAATTCCTTAAGTCTTTTAAGAAACCTAAGAGCTCTATACGGTGCTACAGGCTTACTCCCCCTCCTTAAAGCCTCGTAGAGGAGGTCCCCATCAGTACCCTTCAAACCTACACTACCGCCCATACCAGCTATAGGATTTACTAAAAAACCTACACGTAGATTACTTACACCCAACTCACACACCCACAGGTGTAATACTACAGCTACGTTATTAAGATGTCATAGTCGTCAACTACACGGTAGGTACTATGTTATGTACGTACTGCTACTCAACGAATATCATATGGGATTACGAACGCGGATATATAGTATGTGGTGATTGCGGTACTGTACTGGATGTGATATACTATTACAACATAAACACTAGTCAAGAAGATGGTAAGCAGATTAAGAAACTAAAAAGTATACACAATGTACAGAGTATGAGTAAGTACACAAGTACGTACTTAAGACTTACTAAGGTAGCTTCTAGACATGGTTTAATAGTAGATAATGAAGTATTTATGAAGTATATCTCAGGATCCACACCATTAGTAAAAGTGTTTAAGAAACCTAATGTAGATATTAGTAGGTTTATGGGTGACGAACCCATTAAATTAGTTTTAGATTTAATGAAGAATTACCCTAAGTTAACTTCAAGAACTGATAGAGCTAAGGTAGCATTAGCTAAAATAGCATTAGATATAGTCATGGATAAGAACTTAAATGTTAAGAAGTTAAGTGATGAGTTAGGTATTAGTGAAGTACATATACGTAGACTTTATAAGACTCTTATTAGGGAGTACAACTTCTTAAATGACGTTAAGAAACTCTTCCTAACTATCGAAGGTAATATACTCTAGTAAATAATTAATCCGTAAATGATTATTTAATGAGGATAAAACTCCAGTACTAACTTTGGTCTAGTCCCTTAATTAAGTTCTTAACTACTTCAGCAACTATTTTACCATCAACTCTATAACGTAGCTCCTTCATAGCTAACCCCATAACGATACTAAAGGCTTTATCCTTCTTCTTAATGAGTTCCTCACGATTTAACTCTATTATCTTACTTACTACCTTAATTACATCATTAACATCAACTTTCGAGTACTTCTTAATTAATTCATTAATAGGACTTTTAGGGTTTAATGCATACTCCCTCAATACCTGGATAACACCATCCTTAGATACCTCACCACGTTTTAAGGTGTTTAGTAAATCTTTAATGACGTCAATACCTATATTTTCTATAGGTACTCCTTCAGATTTAAGACTCCTTAAATGTATAGTTAGTAATGATGCTATATATTGTGGAGTTACCTCCTCATCACTTAATTCCTTCACTAAGTCGTAGAAGTATATAAGGTAAGGACTCTTAATTAACTGCTTACTTATTTCAGGACTTAAAGAGTATTTACTAATTAACTCCTCATATACTGTGTTAGGGTCTTTCGGAACGTACTTAAGTGCTTCATTAATTATCCTATCATCTATCGTTATTGGAGGTATATCCGTCTCTGGATACATCCTAGCAGCACCTGGTTGAGGCCTCATATATCTAGTAGTACCATCCTCATTAGCTACTCTAGTCTCTTTAGGAACCCCCAATAACGCATTTCTAGCTCTATCAACAACTGCTTTTAAAGCTCTAGCACATCTATCCTCAGTACCTATAGTAATTACTACAGCGTCCTCCCCCTCATCAGCATTTAAGAACTTAAACAAATTACGGACTTCAGCATCACTAATACCGTACCCTGGAAGTTCATCAGTATGGATTATCCCGGAAACACCTCCCCACTCACGAGCGTAGTCAGCTAGTTCTGTCCCAAACCTCCTACCTGGTTGTACCTCAACTTTAAGTAATCCCTTAAACTTCTTTAAAACACATGCGTAGACCTTATAACCAACTCTTAACTTATCCCTTACTAACTTACTCTTAGTATCCTTGAACACCTCTGTAACGTCGTAGATGTTAAAGACTATATCCTCATCTCTAACCCCTCTCTTAATAAGTTCATCCTTAATCTCTAGAAGTCTTAATTGCCTCATAACTTCATACTCTACAATCTTAGGGAGTAACTCTAGTCTCTGAACACCCTTAATCTCTATCTTAGTACCTCCTTTAATCGATATGTTTAAGTCCTGTCTAATAGTTCCTAACCCTCTCTTAACCTTACCAGTAAGTCTTAACATAAGACCTATCTTAGAGGCTACTCTAAGAGTCTGTTCAGGAGATCTAATATCAGGTGCTGTAGAGATCTCAATTAACGGTATACCCAACCTATCTAGATTATAAATTACTACGCCGTCTACCTCCCCTACCTTCCTAGCAGCATCCTCCTCCAAACATATTGTTTGAATCCTTACAACACCTTCATCATCTAATACCTCACCCCCTAACGCTATAATAGCAGTCCTCTGAAACCCTGTGGTGTTAGAACCGTCAACAACTATTTTCCTCATGACGTGGACTTCATCAACTACCCTAGACTTAAACCCTAATGCAATACCTGTAGCTATAGCTAAAGCCTCCTTATTCAACTCATGCGGTGGTTCCTCATCTAATTCTACACTACATACATGTCCTCTAGGTACTAAGTAGATTATCTTCTTCCCCTTCATATATTCGTAAATTGCTGCAGGGTCTACCTCCCCAGTCTCACTCCTAGCTATCCTTAAATACCTCTCAATCCTAGCAATACCTTCTTCAGAACCCTCAAAAAGTTTAGTAGGACAACTACAAAACAACTTACTACTAGTGTCTAGTTGTTGATGTATTTCTAACCCTACTCGAAGACCTAAATCCTCATAGTTAATCTCCATGATACCACCTAGGGTATAAGTAATCCTCATGAACTTCATTAATTTCATAAACTATATTCTTTATAAATAATTTCTTAACATCGTTTAAATCATTAAAGTTAGCTAGTAGCCATGATAGTTTAACGTAAGCTGTCTCAGCCAGCATGTCAGACCCTGGTAACACACCACTTAATAGGAGTTTCCTCCCTGTAGTGTAGACATTCATATTAACCCTACCAAATATTGTCTGAGTAGTCATTACTACAACTACACCTTCCTCAACAGCTCTCCTTAGAGACCCTATACACTTATCGTTTATATGTCCTAAACCTGTACCCTCAATCACAATACCTCTAAACCTCCTATCAACTAAGAAGTCTATAATTTCTGGGTCTATACCTGGGTATGCCTTAACTATAGATACCTTCTCCTCAAACTTAGGCATTATTATAAGTTCATCCCTTCTACACCTACTTAAGAATCTGTTGTTGATGATTACAAACCTCTTATCTGGAAAAATAACCTTAGCTAAAGGTATATCATTTATTGATTGAAACGCATCCCTCCTACTCGAGTGTACCTTCCTAACCTTAACACCTCTATGAACTAATACGTAGTTATCTGAGATAGTTCCATGCATAGCAACTACAACCTCACCGAAGGGTGCGTTGATGGAAGTGATAACTGCTGCTAGTAGATTTAATGCTGAGTCTGAACTAGGTCTATCACTACTTCTTTGAGAACCTACTAACACTACAGGTTGTGGGAGACTCCTTAACGCGAAGGCTAGAGCTGAAGCTGTGTATGACATAGTATCAGTTCCGTGAGCTACTACAACACCATCAACACCACCTAAGATCCTCCTCCCTACAACCTCAGCTATTGATGACCAATGCTTAGGGGTCATGTTCTCACTTAAAATCCTATATAGGTCTACGACCTCAATACTGCCTAAATCCTTAAGTTCTGGGATGAAATCTATCAGATCTTCAGCTGTTAATGCTGGTTTAACAGCACCTGTTTCGTACTCAACCCTACTAACTATAGTACCTCCAGTACTCACTATAGAGATTAAACTATCTGAAGAACCTCTAACATAAGTTGAGGTACCCCCACCCTCCTCAGCGTAAGTCTTAACATATCCCTCCTTAACAACCTCAACATATGCGTCAGTAATTGATATACCTATGTTATACCCGTTAGGTAGTTTTAAGATGACTATACCTTCTTTAGAAAACTCTGTTGAGGGCATTAAAACTCCTTCTATAACTTGATTACCCTTTATAATCCTTACTAAGTCACCAGGTCTTAAATTGAGTGACGTATTACCACCTAAATGTTATAGATTTAAAAATTATTGTTTCTTTTTCCTAGGTATAGAAGATGGTGGTACAACAGTTGGTACTGGTAATCCACTCTCCTTCCTCTTCCTTATCCAAAACTCCCTCCTATTCCTAATCCTAGGAACTAAATTCCTCTTAGGTTTAGGGGGTATCTTAGGAGTTGCACTCCGAACCTTACCGGCCTTAGTCATCGAGCCGTGAGTTGGCATCTACACACCTAAGTTAGATATTTTGAGAGTATATATAAGATTTAATGAGTATGTTCTTGAAATGAAGGGCTTAATTAGTTCTTAATATATTTTAACTCCTACTCATGATAGCGTAGGTATGATTACTTAAGACATATTTTTAAATTTTTAAACTAGTTTAATCAAAGGTGTTGAAGTGATGAGGTTATTCCTTACTGATACAGCTGTAGGTGCGTTCGCTGTAGATGAGAACGGTAATATAGTCCTTAAGGTAGTAGCACCTAATGATATAAATAAGTTGGTTGAGAGGTCTTTAAGTATTGAGAACGATATACCTACTGATGAGTTTAAGAAGTTAGTTAATGATTTAATAAGTACTTACGGGAAGGACTTAGAAGTTATTGTGGAGACTGAAGGTTATGCTAAGTACTTAAATGAGTTAGGGTTGAGGACTACCTTACAGTTCGGTGATGATGTAGTTTTAAGGTTTAGGAGTGAGTTACCTAAATATGCTGTTGAGTTAGGCTTTATACAATCTAGTGATGAGTATAAGAACTTCGTACATATGCTTGCATTAGCAGTAACTAGGAGTAAGTTGAGGGTTGTAGCTCAGAAGAGGGACTTACTAGCTATCCAAGCAATTAGAGCTATAGATGATATAGATAAGGTGTTTAACTTATTCGCATCAAGACTTAGGGAGTGGTACAGTATACATTTCCCAGAACTTGATGACTTAGTTAAGGAGCATATAGATTACGCTAGGATTGTGACAGAGATAGGTAGTAGGGAGGGTCTTAATGAGAAGAGTTTAAGGAGGTTAGGGTTTAGTGAGGGGAGGGTAAAACGTATAATTAGTGCTGCTGAGAAGAGTTTAGGTGCTGAGTTATCAGAGTATGATATAGAACCTATTCAGACCTTAGCTAATATAATGTTAGAACTTAATAACTTACGTGACGGTCTTACCAAATACCTCAGCTCACTTATGAAGGAAGTAGCTCCAAACATTACAGAGTTGGTAGGACCTCTATTAGGAGCTAGACTCTTAAGTCTAGCAGGTAGTCTAGAAACCCTAGCTAAACTCCCTGCTAGTACTATACAGGTACTAGGTGCTGAGAAAGCACTCTTCAGAGCGTTAAGGACTGGTGGTAAACCACCTAAACATGGAGTTATATTCCAATACCCTGAAATACATAAAGCACCTAGATGGCAGAGAGGTAAGATAGCTAGGTCACTAGCTACTAAACTAGCAATAGCTGCTAAAGCTGATTACTTCACAGGTAGGTTCATAGCTGATAAGTTAAAGAAGGCGTTAGAAGAACGTGTTAATGAGATAAAGACCTTATACGCTAAACCACCACCTAAGACAACTAAAGTTGAGAGACGTAAAACTCAAAAAACTAGAAAGTAATGATGTGATGTACTAATTAAGTAAGTATTTTAAATCTGAATTTGTTTAACTTATGTGATGTATTACTTATTTAATATCATAAATTAGCTACTGTAGTTACGTTAGTTTAATATAGTATTACCTAGTAGATTTAAATTGAGTTAGGTGAAAGTGTTGAGTGATATCCGTAACATCATTGAAAGTGAATTAAATAGGATATCATTATTTAAGAGTAAGGAGAAGTTATATCCTGAGTATCTACCTAATTCCCTACCTCATAGAGAGAATGAGTTGAAAACATTAACTAGTATATTCAAACCAATGCTCTTAACACCTGGAGCTATAAGTCATAAAGCGTTAATAGTTGGTGGTGTTGGTACTGGTAAGACTGCTACTGCTAGAGTTTTTGGTAAGGAATTTACTCAAATAGCTAAGAAGAAGGGGTTAAACATTAGTTATGTCCACGTAAATTGTCATAGAGACCGTACGTTATTTGAGGTTATTAACGAGATTGTTAGACAGTTAAGACTTCCAGTACCTCAGAGAGGGTTATCAGTTAGGGAAGTTTTAAACTACACATTAGATCTGATGGATAGTGAAGACCTTTATGTGATAGTAACTTTAGATGAGTTTGACTACTTCATCAGTGTTTCAGGAAGTGATGCTGTATACTTCCTGATTAGAGTATATGATGAATTCCCAGATAGGGTTAAGAGGTTAAACTACATATTCATAAGTAAATCACCTACAGCTCTATCATCGTTAGACCCAACTACAGAGTCTTACTTAATTAAGAACTTAGTGATTTTCAACCCGTATAAGTCCTACGAACTCTACGATATACTGAAGTTTAGGGCTGAGGAATCCATATTTGAGGGTGCTGTATCTGATGATATTCTAAGGTATATAGCGGATACTGTAGGGGCTGATAAGGGCGGTCCCGGTAATGCTAGAGCTGCTCTCGAGATATTATTAATAGCTGGTGAGATCGCTGAGAGGGAGGGTTCTATGAGGATATCCTTAGACCACGTTAGGAAGGCTTGTTCTATAGTTGAACCTAACGCAGTAGTATTAAATGATTCCTTACCATACCTAAGCCTCCACGAACTACTTATATTAAAAGCTATAATCACAGCACTTACAGAGAGTGGTGAACCCTACGTAAGTACTGGTGTTATTGAGGAGGTATATCGTAAATTATGTGAGGATTACGATGTAGAACCTAGAAAACATACGAAAATTTATGAATACGTAATGAATTTGAAGAAGTTAGGTATTATAATGACATCTACGTACTTGAAGGGTAGGAAGGGTAGGAGTACTTACGTCTCAATAAGTTTAGCACCATTAAATATTATTAAGTCTAAAGTAGATGAATTACTTAAGGTTAAGATAGCTTATGAAAAGGATAGAAATCCATGACTTTAGAGGAAATATTCTCTAGTAAGGGTAGGGTAAAAGTACTTAAGGTCGTATTAAGACGTGGGGAAGCGAATTTATCAACTATAATTAGGGAAACAGGGCTTAACTATATCTCAGTGATTAAGCATTTAAATTATTTAAAACATTATGATATTATTGAAGAGATAAATTTAGGTAGAGTAAGAGTTTATAGACCTAAGTGGGTTAATCCAAGGGTACGTTATATAGAGGAGATATTAAGGACTTTAGGAGAGGTTTAATCACTGTTTAAAGAACTTATCTAACGCACCACCTTTAGTCTTAATACTCTTTACATCACCTTCAGATTTAGAGGGTTTAGCTTTCTTAACTTCTTTCACACCCTCCTTCATACTCTTTAACTTATTTATCATCTCTATAATTTTAGAAGCATTACTTGGTGAGAGATACCTTATCATATCTTCTGATAAGTTCAGACCTATAGATAGTTTTGCAGCTACTTCAGGGTTTGAGTTAAAGATTATTCTTAAGTACGGTATTACATCAGATTTAGCTGTAGATTTAGATATGTTTAAATGTCTTGCGATAGTACTTGCTAAGTCCTCCCTTATCTGTCTAACCTCTCTAGTCTTAGCCATTAGTAATATCTTTTGTGGGAAGGTATACTTAACCCACCTATACTTACTTTTAATATCGTTGACTATAGAGAGTGCTACACCAGCAGTCATTAAATCTATAGCATATGCTAATAAATCCCAATTACCTGTCTTGACAATCCTACCCATATAGACATCAGCTTTAGATAACGCCTCATAAGAACGCCAAAGGTCTTCAGGGTCTGAGATCTGTCTAGGTAGGTTTTCATTAATCCATTGAAGTAACTCATCAGGTGTTAAATCTGTTTGTTGAGCTGCTTGTTTAGCCTGCCATACATACTTAGACATGAAGACCTTCCTAACTACTTCAAACGGCTCATACTCTCTATCCCTCTGCCTAAGTAAGTTCTTAATAGCTTCTAGAGAGAGTTTACCGTAACCTTCAACTACAGCTTCTAAATCATTAATACCTGACCTTAAATCACCTTCAGCTCTCTCAGCAAGGAATTCTAATGCGTCTTCATCACAGGATACCTTCTCATTCAAGCATATATTCTTCAACACTTTCTTAACGTCGGTCTTAGACAACCTCTTAAACTCTACTAATAACACAACCTCTCTTAAAGGTCTTAACTTAGGGTCCCACGGGTCGTTAGCAGTCATTACTATCGGGTTTTTAGTAGTTTTAATTATATCTAATATTGTTTCTAAAGCACCTACATCAGCTGTACCTGAGATCCCGTCAACTTCATCAAGTAGTATTAACCTACCCTTACCGACAATACTTTTCTGAAGTGCTGCTACACGAGCTATCCTATCAAGATCTTCCTTCCTCCTATAGTCACTAGCATTCATCTCTACTAACTCTAACTTAAACTCATTAGCTATAGCCTCTATAGTACTTGTCTTCCCACAGCCAGGAGGTCCGTAAAGTAATGCAGCACGTTTTTCAGGTATTACCCCCTTCAACCAACTCTTAATCCATGGGATTAAGACTTCCTTAGCTGCCTCCTGATCTACAACATCATCTAATTTCTTAGGCCTATACTTAATTACCCAAGGTATCCTCCTCAAATACTAACCCCACTACTTAGATGGTTTAACAGTTTTAGCTGCCTTACCAAGCAGTACTAACTTAGCTAGTAACGTACTTAGCTGTATCTCCTCATCAGCACCTTCAACTAACCTAAACTGAATCTCACCTAAGTAGTCAGCTATCTCAACTCTTAATGCTTCAGGGATCTTCAACTCAGTACTAAATATCTCCCTATGCATCTGCCTTAGGATATCTACACCTGAAAGACCGTAAGTTACCATTAACTCACGTAACTTATCCCTAGCTTCTAAGAACTTACCGTCAAGAGCTAACTGAATCATCTCTCTAACTTCTCTCGGATGTGCTAATCCGACAACTTTATACACGTTAGATACTGTAACCTCACCTAAACTTGCTGATGCCTGTAATATGTTTATAGCTTTCCTCATATCACCTTCAGATATATCGTAAATAACTTCTAATGCCTCTACATTACATTTAATACCTTCATTACCACATATCCATCTTAACCTACTAACAACATCTTCCTTCTTAATCGGTACGAATCTAAAGACAGCACATCTAGACTGTATAGGTTCTATAATCTTACTTGGGTAATTAGCTATTAGTATGAATCGTGTTACCTCAACATACATCTCCATAAGCCTCCTAAGAGCTTGCTGAGCATCTGCAGTCATGTTATCAGCTTCATCAAGTAATACTATCTTAAACGGTATATTAGTAGGTAACTTACTTCTAGAGAATTCCTTAACCTTACCCCTAATAACATCAATACCGCGTTCGTCAGAGTTATGTAGTAGTACCGGGGTTATACCTGCGAAGAACACCTCATGATCAGGTACTGATACATCATATACGTAGCACTCATTACTTAACACCTCAACACCTTCAACTCTAAGTACTTGAAGATCTGGTGATGCTAACCATCTTAACTGATTATAGAATAACTTCTTACTACCCTCAATACCCTTAACATCTATACTATCTATGAGTTCTAACATAACATCCCTACTTACGTAACCTTCAGAATTAGACTTACTAATTATTAAGGATTCCCAATCAGTCCTAATATCCCTCCCTATAGGTTTAAGTAGGTTTACGATAGGTCTTAACGGAATTATATTATTAGTTGATATTAAGTCACTATCATATATTATGTTGAGGTAGTCCCTATACCTCCTATCCAACACTACGTAATTACTCCAGACCTCAGGTTTTATAGAGATTAAGTAATCCCCGGGTTTTAAACTACTTGCTTTTTTCTCCTTTAGAAATCCGGAATCATCTAAAGATATTATTGAGTGATTCCCAGTTAATTCTATAACACTACCACCTTGAATTAAAACTTTAAGGATGTAGGTAGTCCTATGCCTTACTAAGTAAGATACCCTAGCCCATCTAATCCTACCGTCAGTACCTACAGATAATGTGTTGAGGTCGTGAGGTATAACGTATTCACTACCCCCTAAAGTTATGACGTTATGTCCCTCACTAAAGTAAATCCTATCTAAGTCAGCGAAGGTTAGTAAACGTACGTCATCGTAAATCTTAACTAGTATTGGTGTGTTTGGAGAGACTGAGGCATTAAGTTCTAACATATACATTCTGTAATCAGGTCCGTAGAAATCGTGAGCTAATGCATGTGCAGCTGTAGTCTTCCCAGTACCTGGAGGGCCTGCGAAGAGGAGGTGTGGCATGTTCCTCTCTTTAATAAACTGCTGTAATCTCTTAACAACATCTTCTTGATTAACCATTTCCGAAAGTGATTTAGGTCTGTATTTCTCAACCCATAATAACTCCGTAAGTGTCTTACTAGACATCTACTCATTACCATTAATTAAATTACTGAAAATTACTTTTAAGTAGTGTGTTTAAAGGATTACTACTTAGTCCTCTCATACCTACGGACTACAACACCTAGTAAGCCCTCATCAGATATTTTAACTATCCTAACCCTTACCCTCTCATTAATGAATCCTTTAGGTATCAGTACTTTATACCCTCTATAAAACCCTACACCCCTACCATTTTCATCAATTTCCTTAACTAATACGTCTATCTCATCACCGATGACTACATCATCTTTTAAATCATTAACTCCCTTATAGATACTGAATCTTTTAACATCTATATTATAGACTTCCTTATAATTTCTGTATTTAGTCAAACTACCACCGTTGTTTAGAATTATTAGGTAATTTAGCTAAGTATTCTTTATCACTCATACATACACCTACTAACTCATACATACCCTACTCACATACACCGTTACTTAATTAGTAGTAGATTTATATACTTTTAAGAATATAGTATCGTTATCGGTGTGTTGAGATAGTCCAACACATGATAATAGTGTTGAGAGGTGATCGGGTAGAGTTGGGTATATATGATGATCATGGGATGTTAGTGGAGGGTAAGGAACTACTTAATACTAAATCATTAAGTATATCGAGGACTGTTAAGAATATAAATATAACTAAGTCCTCATATAGTGATGCAGTAATCATAGTATGTGAGTTGTTAAATACTACACGAAAGACTTAATTATGTGGTCCGGAGCTGGCTATAACCCGTCTTCTGTACTACGGCGGTATTAGGCTTAGCGGCCTACCCGCACCTCACACGGCACTCATCGGTGCTACTTGGCCTTACTCCACGGGGGTCGGCCGTTTCAACGCAACCTACACCATACTCAGCGGGTTACTGGTTAGGTGTTACCACCTAACCCTCACCGCCTCATAGACATACGGTGTAGGACGTGTCGTTTCTGTGCCGTTGCCGCGGGTCTCCCCGCACCCCTTACGGGGTCCCGTGCCGTGTGGAGGACGGAGTTTCCTCAGGGAGGAGTCCCCGTAACCGCCAACCAGCTCCGGACCGCATTTACTTCTTAATCTAGAGAGTTAATAAAGTTTAACCGTTGTTTGATATCTTCTTAATAACTTCTTTCTGTATGTTATTGACTTCATCTACGTTACTACACCTAGAATATAGTTCTAATAATTCTTTATTTAATTTATAGAATGTATCTCCCCACTTAACTATAGAGAGTATTTTAAGTGCTTCATCTTTAAATCCTGTTATAAATAAAGCAGCTGCAGTAGCCTCTAAACTACTTAACTTAGTTGCTACGGCGTAGTTTATAGGGTTTCCAGCGAAGAGTATCGGTAGTACTCTCTGAGGTCGTTTATCTCTAAGTAGTTCCTTAAGGATGTCAATACCTTCATTCCATGAAACATCAATAACTGCTAACCCATAATTACTTATATAAAACCTATCAGGAGGTGTTAATACCTTATTAGATAGTGGATTTAAAATTAAGCATTTCTTAGGTAGTTCATGAAAACTACTAACTCTAACAGCATAACCAAGTCTAACCATCTTAAGAGCTGAGCATTTCTTAGGGTCGTCCTGACCGTAGCTAATTACGAAGACTCTAACCATCCAATCCACTACATGATTTAAAACTTATAAGTATGGATCAAAGTAAATGTATAGGGGTATGATTGCCTGAAGCTATAGTTTTAGTTAATACAGATATAGGTTCTGAGGAGGAGGTCCTTAATAAAATCTCAACTATAGAGGGAGTTACTGAAGTCTACGTAGTTTACGGAGTTTATGATTTAGTCGTTAAAGTAAGTGCCTCTACTACTGAAGAACTTAAGGATATAATATCGAGTAAGATTAGGAAGCTACCTAATGTTAGGTCTACATTAACTATGATTGTTGTTGAGGGGAAGGTACGTAAGTAGTGTTGATAGTAGAGATTTAAGTGGTCAGGGAGTAGTAGTTCATATAGGATTAGATGATATTGACTCACACTTCGGTGGATGTACAACACATTTAAGTTACTTAATAGTAAAGGAATTACTGAAGACATTAAATGTTGAGTTTATAGACTACCCAAACCTAATCAGGTTAAACCCATCAATACCTTTTAAAACTAGAGGTAATGGTGCTGTAGTACTAAGATTGAAGACAGATAAATCAAGTATTAAGTTATTAGTTAAGACCTTAACTGATATGACTTTAAAATACATATCAGAATATGAAGTGAATGTAGGTTCTGACCCAGGAGTAGCTTTAGTATTCGGTGAAGTACCTAAGGAATTAAGTAAGTTGTATATGAAGGCATTAACTGATTACGTACATAGAGACTACCTACTAAATATCTTAAATAGATTAGATAACGTAGAACTACCGTTAGGTACTTCAAGAGGTGTTATAGGTGCCTTGGCAGCTATTGGATGGCCTCAAGGGAGTGACTGTACTTACGAATTACTAGCTTATCGTGTATTGAGAGATATTGGAGAGAGATGTGTGGATAAGACTTCTGTGAAGTATGTAGATTTAAAGTATAGTGAATATGTATTTAATAATTACGACCATGAAAACGATATACTGCTAATAACACCTCATAGTAATGACCCAGTACTACTCGGTATTAGAGGTGAGTACCCTGAAGTACTTACTAACTACTTAAACGAGTTAAGGATTTGTGAACCTATAAGTGGTTATATGATCTTTAGGACTAATCAAGGTACAGATGCTCATTTAATACTAGGGAGTATAGATGATGTAAGACCTTTTAGAACCTTATGTCTAGAGACTACGTTAAGGTCTAAGCCTAAGTATTTAAGAGGTGGGCATTTAATTATTAAGATATGTGATGAACCAATACTATATGCAGTATTCTATAAAGAATCTACGTTAACATCAGTAATAAGTGAGTTAGGTATTGATAGTAAGGTAGTATTATGTGGTTCTATTAAACAATGGGATAACCTAACTAATGTTATGAATGTTGAGAAAGTCCATATTATAGAGTTAGTAAGGACATACGTCCACAACCCTAAATGCCCTAGATGTGGTAAGCGTATGAAGTCTGCTGGAGTTAGTAAAGGATTTAAATGTGGTAAGTGTGGTTATAGAACTACTAATCTAAGTAAGGAGGTTGTTAAGGAAGTTATAAACGTTAACAAAGTATATACTGTAAAACCTTACAGAATGAAACACCTAACAAAACCCTTATGTAGATATGGTAGGGAGAAACAATGTTATTATGTAAGACCATCAGGAGACTGGATCATCTAATAACTAGTTAAAGGACTAACCTAACAAATCCAAATAGAATTAAACCCCTACGTTTCATCTGGAGACCACTTAAAACCCACTTAATTCACCAACATATCAGGACAGAACAGTATATGTTTATATAATGATGTAGTGATTAGGAAATTAATTAAAGGATTAATAACTTTTAATTTAACTTTAAATCCCTACACCCCTTTATTTCTTCTGGAGACATAATACATATTATATTAGGTCTAGATTGAAGAATTAAATTCAATATAATAAATATCACATTAGAGATAATTATACAAACTAAACCTAACATAATTTCATCTAAATACCTTAATTTTAACTTAATCATAAACTCCATATGAAGTTAGGGGGTGTGGGTGTTATTCTATTAATTAAATTATGATAAGTACATCTATCTCACCTTATTATTACACCCCTCCAGTTCTTCTGGAGTGGGTTTGATAACCCACTAATTAAGTTGTTATAATGTTTAACTACTTGATGAGCTTTTTACGTAGTGTTTTACTAGGTCTATCTTTGTTATTATACCTTTCACACCATCTCTATCTACCACTAATACTGCTGGATATGTTAGTAGTAGTGTCTCTACTAACGGTATTGGTGTTTCTTTAGGTATCTGCGGTGGTGGTGGTTCAGCTATATCAATAGCTATTAACTTCTTTAAGTCTTTCCTAGTTCTTAATATTTTAAGTAATGTTGATTCGTAGACCATCCCTACTACCTTACCGTTCTTATCGAGTACTGGGACTTGAGATATGCCTTTAGCGTCCATGATATCTATGATGTGTAGTATTGGGGTATCTACTTGAACGCTAATAACTGGTGATGTCATGATCTTCTCAACAACTTCATTAGTTTTAGATACCTTACTAAGAGCTTCTAAGATCTTCCTTAATGTAGTCATCCTAGGATTAACAGTACCTCTCTCAATCCTAGCTATTAATGATTGACTCACACCTGCAATCCTAGCTAACTCTTTCTGAGTTAACCCAGCTGCAATCCTCATCCTCCTTAACTCCTCAGCTGATGGGATCATAGACATCTCAGTATCTCTAATTTAATTGTAGGAATCATAATAAAAATACTTAAGTTTTAGGTAGTAATTAGACATGGTGTGTAGTATTGTAGGTTGTGGAAGTGGTAAATTAAAATTAATTAACATTAAATTCTTCGGTAGGGGTGGTCAGGGAGTCGTTACAGCAGCTAACATATTAGTTAGGGCAGCATTTATGTCTGGATTATGGGGTCAGTCATACCCGTTCTTCGGAGCTGAGAGGAGGGGGGCTCCAGTAACAGCTTATGTTAGACTTTCAAAGGATAGAATAAGGCTTAGGTCTACTTATATGGAGCCTGACATAGTCATAGTTTTTGATGATAAACTAGTAAATATCTTAGATATCTATAGCGGTGTTAAGGATGAAGGTATTATAATAATTAATACATCAGATGATATACGTCATAAGAAGTATAAAGTATTTAAAGTTAATGCTAGCGGTATAGCTAGGAAGTTAGGGTTAGTATTTGCTGGATGGCCCTTAGTAAACATGCCTATGTTAGGTGCTTTCTCTAAAGTAACTAAGTTAGTAAGTATTGATAACGTTGTCGAGAGTATTAAGGATTATTTCAGAGGGTATTCATCGAAGGAGTTCTTAGAAGCTAACATAACTAGTGTTAAGATAGCTTATGATGAGGTGAGGGAGGTTGTCTAAAACACATATACTACCGATATCAAGACCTTCTATAGGTGTTGGTGGTAAGACAGGTTATTGGAGGGTTAAGAAACCTGAAGTAAATCACAGCAAATGTATTAGATGTAGTATGTGTTGGTTGTACTGCCCTGACTCAGTAATTGATGTTATTGAAGGTTCTGATAAGTATGTAGTGATCAACTACAACTACTGTAAAGGTTGTGGTATATGTTCTGAGGTATGTCCAACTAAAGCTATAGTAATGGTTGATGAGTGAGACTATGGTTGTTAAGGTCTTAACAGGTAATTACGCTGTTGCTGAAGCTGTTAGACTATCTAATGTCGATCTAATTACTGCATACCCAATAACACCTCAGACAACTATTGTTGAGAGGTTGAGTGAGTATGTTGACTTAGGAGTTATTAAATCTAGGTTTATTAGGGTTGAGTCTGAATTTAGTGCTTTAGCTGTTGCTTACGGTGCTGCATTATGTAATGCTAGGGTATTCACAGCTACATCATCTCACGGACTACTCTACATGCATGAGATGTTATGGTGGGTTGCAGGTAGTAGGATCCCTATAGTTATGGCAGTAGTTACTAGGTCTATAGGACCTCCTTGGAATATATGGGATGAACATAGTGACTTCATGGATCATAGAGATTGTGGTTGGTTGATGGCCTTCGCAGAAGATAATCAGGAGGTTTTAGATACTACAATACAGTTATTTAGGATTACTGAAGATGAGAGGGTATACTTACCAGGTATGTTAGGTCTTGACGGCTTCCTACTAAGTCATACTTCAGAACCTGTAGATGTTCCTGAAGAACATATAGTTAAGTCATTCCTTAAACCTAGGTCACAACCCTACAGTATGTGTGGTGTTGAGTTATTAACTTTAGGGAACCTACCTAAAGCTGAAGACCATATGATGATGAAGTATGATATTCAAGTATCTATGGAGAATGCTAAGAAGGTTATTAAAGAAGTAGATTTAGAGTATAGTAAGTTAACTGGTAGAGGCTACGGTGGTTTAATAGAATGTTATAGATGTAGTGATAGTAAGTACTTAGTAGTTGGTATGGGTGGTTGGGTAGGTACTATGAAGGATGTTTGTGACGACTTAAGAGACTTAGGTTATAAAGTTGGGGTACTTAAGGTAAGATTCTTCAGACCATTCCCTGAGGAGGATATTATTGAGGTGTTAAGAGGTGTTAAAGGTGTACTAGTATTTGATAGGTCTGTATCCTACGGTTCTTTAGGTCATATACATACTGAGATACTTGCTAGGTCTTATAGATTAGGTAGTAGACCGGTAATTAAGGGTATTATAGCTGGGTTAGCTGGTGTTGATGTAGGTGTTAGGGAGTTCATGAACTCTATAGTAGGTTTTGTAAATGAGGTTGAGGAGAGAGGTTATGTTGGAAATTATTCTGAGTGGTTGTTACCTGGGTGAGATTATTGCTAAGAATTCAAGACCTACCTAAGGATAAGTACGTACTCCCAGGACATACAGCATGTCCTGGATGTCCGGAAGCTCTAGGTCTTAGATATTTAGGTATGGCCTTAGGTAAGGATATAGTTTTAGTAGTACCGGCTAGCTGTTCATCAATACTTCAAGGTACTATGCCTGGTAGTAGTTTAGCTATGAGGGTAGTTAACGTACCATTCGCTTCAGCTGCAGCAGTTGCTTCAGGTATAGCTAATATTAAGGATTTAGTAGGTGGTAATGTAGTACCTGTTGTTTGGGCTGGTGATGGTGCAACAGCAGATATAGGTTTTGCTGGGTTATCAGGTAGTGCTGAAAGGAATGACGACCTCATCTACGTATGTGTTGATAATGAGGCATACATGAATACAGGTATTCAGAGGAGTTCGTTAACACCTTACGGTGCTTGGACAACAACTACTATTAAGGGTAAGAGTGAGGATAAGAAGGAATTACCACTAATTATGTTACTTCATAAGATACCCTACGTAGCTACTGCTAGTATAGCATTCCCTATAGACTTCATAAGTAAGTTGAGGAAGGCTTTAAACATACGTGGATTTAAGTACATACACCTACATGCACCATGTCCTACAGGTTGGAGGTTCGACCCATCTAAAACTGTTGAAGTTGCTAGATTAGCTGTTGAAGTAGGTGCTTGGATATTATTTGAGGCTGAGAGGGGTAAGGTGAGGCTGACACCACCGAGTAATACGTACTTAGATAAGAGTAGGAGGAAACCGCTTAAGGAGTACTTAAGTATTCAAGGTAGGTTTAGGTCTTTAAGGGATGAGGATGTGAAGATGTTTGAGAAGATTATAGATAGTGCTTGGGAATTAATAACTAAGTTTACTTAATAACTAAATTCATAACAATAACTACAGCTACAAATACTGAAGCTATAATTAACAACGTTATAGGTGATATCAGGAACTTAGACTCGACATCCTCGAAGAACCTAACTAAACCAGCAGCTGTTTGAGGACCTACAGGACGTTTTTTCTTCCTAGTAGACATACTAACACCTAATAAGTACTTAGTTTTAGAAATTTAAAAATAGTAGTTAGTTTATGGGGGTTGTATGGGGTTAACCTTAAGAGAGGTTCAGGAGTTAATGATGAAGTACTACTTCGAGAGAGACTCAGCTAGAGGACTCTACGCAACATTTACATGGTTTGTTGAGGAGGTAGGGGAGTTAGCAGATGCACTACTATCAAATGATAAGGATAAGATTAAGGAGGAATTAGCAGATGTATTAGCATGGTTAGCATCAGTAGCAAACTTAGTAAATATAGATATAGAGGAATCATTCATAAAGAAATACCTAAACAGTAAAACACCACCATAACTAAACAGTCCAACCCCTCAAGAACTTAGAATATCCAGTATACGGGAGGGTATACGCAACCCTACGAGTCCTATCAAGAAGATAGACATCATAATAAACTCCAAACTCACTTAAAAACCTAGTTAAACTACTTAAAACATCTGGAGTAATAACAGCAAGTACATACATAACATTCTGAGGTGATAGGTGTATACCTGCAATAAATACTAACTCTGAAAGAATATTAGCTAACTTATACAGTAAATTATAGCTACCCTCCACCCTTATACATACATAGAGAGAACTCCCTATAGGGAGAGGAATTAACCTCAACCTAAAACCTTTAACAACTCTACTAACATGCTGTTTAAAATGTTTAAGTACCTTAGCATAACTAATATCGAGTTCCTTACTAATACTTGCAATATGTTTAAAAGGATCTACTTCTAATTGATCAATAATTAGTAAGTCTAATAAATCAAACTTAGAATACCTATAATCTTCAGTACGTAACTCATTAACATCAACATCTTTAACTACCGAAGTAGACTCTGAAGATAGTCTGTAAAGTCTATCCCAATTAACTTTAAATTCCTTACGTATGAAGTCGAAATGATAAGTAAACTTAGCCCTAGAGTATATTGATTTAATAATAACGTTGTAATTACTAATATCTTTAATATCCCTAACTATAGATG
>CAZZLT010000042.1:0-5712 GCA_964655125.1 uncultured Desulfurococcaceae archaeon
AAGATCTCAAACAATAGATTAAATATTTTCCTTAGTTACTACCTCACCCTTTATTATCACCTCATCCTTCTCTACGTCTTTCAATTCTATTTTAGATTTTCTGAATCTTACCTCTTCTATTAGAGATTTGACGATTTACTCAGTTCTATCATTAATATTTTCTAAATTAATATTTTTAAATTTTACTTTATTATGCGTTCCATTAATGTTGTTTACTTGCTGATGTTCTTTAAATCTCATGGTCTACATAACCATTAATCCTAAGACGGATCTTAGGAATTCTATCATGGGGAATACATGGCTTTCCTAATGATGGAAAATATTTAATCTATTATTTGAGATCTTGCGATGTTCACGTATGGGTATTCCTAAGGTGTTCTTAGGAATATTTTGTATTAGATTGGTTTATAATTTTTGGTTTGGTTTTATTTTTGGTGGTGTTGTGAGGTCTTTTGTTTTTACTCTTGGTTTTCATGAGGATCATGTTGTTAGGAGGTTGCATATGCATAATGCTTTGTCTGAGGATGTTGTTGTTTTGTTTACTGTTGGTCCTGTTGTTCCTGCTGTTAGGAGGGCTTTTGAGGGTGTTAGGGGTTATGCTTTGAGGACTGGTTTGGGTGAGCCTAGGTTGGTTGAGGTTCCTTTAGATCCTCCTAATGCTATCTATGTTATTATGTCTATTCTTAAGGACTTACCTAGGCCTTTAATTATTGATATTAGTGGTGGTATGAGGGTTTTAGGTGTTTTAATCCTTATCTCCTTACTCTTAATTGGTTGGGAGGGTGTTGATATTTACTTACAGCCTGAGGGTGGTGATGTTCGTGAGGTTCACATACCTAGGGAGTTATTTGAGTTTATGAGGAATCCTTTAAGTGATTCTGAGTTAGAGATTATTAAGGTAGTATCTAACTCCCCAGGAGTAACTATTGAGGACTTAGCGAGGATTATGGGTAGGTCTGAAAAGACTATTAGGAACTCCATAGTTAGACTTAAGAAATTATTAGTTGTTCAGAAGGGTAGGTATGCAGGTCTATACCCGACTAAATGGGTTAAAGTAATAACTAACTTAATACCTAAGCATGAGGAAGACCTAGAAACAACTTAATCACCTTAAGACCTTAGGAACTACTTAATCGTTAAGTCAATAAAACAACTAATCATTCCTAAGTAATACTTAGGAATTACTACATAACCCACCAACTCCAACCCTAATTAAATTAATTTACAAACCACTACATGGTGTCTGGATGCCCATACCTAGCTACGTAATGTTGAAAGAATTAAGAAAGTTACACTTAAGGAGGTATCAAGACCCTATAGATGAGTCCTTAAGAGGATGGAACTGGGATAGACCCCCTGTAAAGCCTAGAGCATACCTAGGACTAACTATTAATGAGGTAGCTTCCTACTGCCCAACTAGGAGGGATGTATGGTTAAGGAGGATTACTAAAGTAGTACCTGAAGTCAATGAAGCACTTAAGCTAGGTTCATTAATACATGACGTAATACACACCACAATAGAGTATTTTAGGAAGTACGTAAGTAGTAGTGTAGATATCCTAAACGCTTACAACGACGTAGTTAGTGAAGTTCTTAAGAACTCCACAATACCTGAACAATTTAGTGGGTGGGTTATAAATCTAATTAAGTACGTAGTAATCCAACTACTTGCTGAAGTATCTTGGAGTTCTGTAGGTGATGGTATTAACCCATGGCTACCATGGATTAGTGAGGTTAGAGTTGACGGCTCATTACTAGGACTATCTAAGAACTTAAGGATAGACGCTATAACAGGTAGTAACGTAGTTGTAGACTTTAAAATAGCTAAACCATCAGAAAACCATAGAATAGCTATAACAGCATACGCTATGGCTCTAGAAGCAAATTTAGAAGTACCTATAGACTACGGACTAATAATATATATTAACGGCTTAAACAACACACCTAAAGTAAGTGTTGAGTCTATATACATATCCTCAGACCTTAGGAAAGACTTCATAGATGCTCGAGACGAGTTAATAGATATGGTCATTAGTGAGAGGGAACCACCTAAAGCAACCTCATGTAGTCCTACATGCCCCTTCAGAAACAGTTGTAGGTGATCTCATGAGGACTTTAGTAGTTGCCGGCTACGGCATCAGATTAAACGTTAAGAAAGGTTATATAGTAATTAAGAGTAAGGATAAAGTTAAAGAAATCTCACCAAGTGATATAGACCAAGTAATCATAGCTACTTCAGGAGTCTCAATAAGTAGTAAGTTCTTAAGACTAGTGATTAATCAAGGTATAGACCTAGTAGTCCTAGACTCTAGAGGCTACCCAGTAAGTAGGTTCTACCACCCATACATAACTAGAACCGTAGATAGTAGGTTAGCTCAGTACATAAGCTACTTAAACGGTCTAGCTAAGGAAGTCGCTAAGGTAATAGCCTACTGTAAACTAATGAATCAAGCAGCATACCTAGTAAGACTTAGTAGGAACTTAAGTATTAGTGAGTTGAAAGACATAGCATATAGTATTGAATCTATAGCTAATGAAGTACTACGTATAGATTCTGAAGACCTCCACATAGTTAGGAAGGAAGTCATGAGTATTGAAGCCCGTGCAGCACATCTCTACTGGTCATCAATAGCTTACACACTACCTAAAGACCTAGGATTCGACGGTAGAGACCAAGACAGTAACGACCTAGTTAATACAGTCCTTAACTACGCCTACAGCATAATATATAGTGAGTGTTGGAAGGCTGCAACACTCGCTGGTTTAGACCCATACGCAGGATTCCTACATAGTGAGAGGTCCGGTAAACCGGTACTCACCTACGACTTAATAGAGATGTTCAGAGTCGTTGCTGTAGACTCAGTAGTAGTAAATATGGTTAGAGATGGTTGGAGAGGTGAGGTTAGGAACGGATTACTAAGTCCTAAGTCTAGAGCTGAAATCATTAAGGCAGTTACTGATAATCTAGAGAAGAGGTTTAGGAGTAAGTTCTCAGACAGTTACATGACCTTAAGACAGTGGATAAGACATTCAACACTAGAGATAGCTAACTCATTAAGAAATTGTAAGAAACCTAAAGGATTCGTAGTTAGGTGGTGATATGAAGGTATTAGTAATCTACGACATCAGTAATGATAACGATAGGAATAGATTAGCTGAAGACCTTAAGAAGTTAGGATTAACCAGGATTCAGAGGTCAGCATTTATAGGTAATATAGATGGTTCAAGACTTAAAGACTTAATGAAGGTCTGTAAGTTAAGGACTAAGGATAGTGATGTAGTACATATAGTTCAATTATGCGACTACGACTGGAGGAAAATATCAGTAATCGGTAAACCCTGGAGTGATTTAAACAGTTTAGAAGGTGGTGTAGTCCTTGTTTAACTTAATAATAAATAACGAATACGTAACTTCCTGGGATTTAAAACAATACACTTACTGCCCAGTAATACCTTGGTTAAGAAGTAACTACTTAGTTGAAGAACCTATGAGTAAGAGTATGGAGTTAGGTAGGTTAGGGATTGATGAGAAGGAGTTAATAGCTAATGAGTTAGGACTACCTAAACCTGTAAGGTTTGAGGTATTCATAGTTAGTAAGAAGTTAAGGATTGCTGGGGTAGTAGATATAGTTGCTGGTGAGAAGAGGTTAGTAGTTGTTGAGGTTAAGAAGTACTTTAGGAAGAAGTACGAACACTTCAAAACACAGTTAAACTTCTACGTATACCTAGTAACTAAGGAGTTAGGACCTGTAACAACAGCAATTCTGAAGTTAGGTAATGAAGTAATTAAGTATAGAGTTGAAGCTGAAGAGATTAAGAAGACTGAAGAATTAATTAGGAAGGTTAGAGAAGTTAAGGAATCACCAACACCACCAACAACAAACGTAGAAAGTAGTAAATGTGTAAACTGCTGGTACAGAAGGTACTGTATTCGAGTAAATACATAATAAGAATACATCAACAATCAATTCAAGACTGAATCAGTAAGTAGGGGTAGGCTACGGTATCGATTACAGTAGGAAGGGTAAGCTACTTCCCCCACTTAACATCTTTAACTAGGCCTCTACTGAAGCTTTAGCCCCCTTAACCAACTCATCTTAATCTATCATGATCCCTACAAACTTTCTTACTAGTGTACCTGTGATGTAGAGAAGTATTGATACCCCGAGTATTAAGGCTGTAGTTTCTATGAATTCCTTAGTGAATTTCCTGTTGTTTATTACTGATGTGTATAATGTCATGTAGGCTGTTGTTGTTATTGCTATGATTAACATTACTGTAAATGCTGTTATTAGGTTTAGTAGTGTGAGGTATGGTAGTGAGAGTAGTATTGCTACAGTTATGTATGCTGTGAATGTGAATATAGCTGCTATTCTAGGATTCTTCACACCCTCACTCCTTGCCTGTATGTAGGATGCTACAGCCATAGATATAGATGCTGATAGACCTGCTAAGAGTCCTGTAAGTCCAGTAATTAACGTGTTTGAGAATGCTCCTAAAGAACCTGCATATATACCTGTTAACTCTATTAGTGAGTCTGAAATACCGAGAGTTATAGAACCTAAATACCTCACCTTCCTCTCATCAATACCCTCAATAAGTAACCTCTCATGACCCTCCTCATCCTTAATAACCCCCTCCAACCTACTAAGGACTTCAGGATCATCAACATTAACAGACCTATACTTAACCACAGCATTAAACTCACTCCTCTCAAGTAACTTAATAACGAAAGTTACACCGAAGAGTATTAAGAGTATGAGGTAGAGGACAACCTTAAACCTAATAAACCTAAACTCACCACAACCACTAATACTCTTAAAAAACATGTAATGACCGTACTCCACCTCAGCAAACCTCCTAAGAACCTCACCATAATACCTACCAATAAACGGAACCCTAGATAAAGTACTGTATATCATATACGCCTCAAACTCATCCCTACAAAACTCAGTAAACACTAACAACACCAACAAAACAACACTAAACAAACATAAAAACATGAGGGGATGTAGGTACAGCTAGACCTCAGAGCTCAAGCCTCGTCCTAAAGTAGTTCTG
Organism: uncultured Desulfurococcaceae archaeon; assembly: GCA_964655125.1. Lineage (GTDB taxonomy): Archaea > Thermoproteota > Thermoprotei_A > Sulfolobales > NBVN01 > CAZZLT01. Next base: position 5,062 of record CAZZLT010000042.1, read on the forward strand.
AGCATATATCGGTGCTACCGGATTATGACCAGTAACTCTATCCTTAACTACTAAGTACGTTACCGGTGCTTTAGAATACATTATGAATATCGTGTCATGACCTACACATAAACCTACAACTAAATTTAACTCAGTACCTACGTGATTTAGTAATTCTGCTTGCGTTATTGGGTTACACATAGATTCATGAGTCCCCGGCCTAAGCTTATCCCCCTCCCTCAAACCAACTACAGTCTTATCAATACCTCCACACTTACAACATACTGAATACACTTTAAACCCCTTACCCTCTAAATACTTAACTATGAATTCAGCCTCATTACTAAGACCTATACAGAAAACAACACCTAACTTCTTAATACCTAACCTCATAGCAAACTCAACAACCTCACGTAACCTAGGCCAAACACAGTAACCCTCCTTCTCAACTAGTGAAGCAACCCTATGAACATCCTTAACAAAACCTACATACTTAGAAAGAGCCTCCTTAATAACCTCCGGGTAAGTAAGCATAGGACAGAACTCAGGTTTAGGAGCTTCAGGCTCCCTACTACAAGGCTTCAACCTACAATAAACACAGTTAGGACTCTCAATACCCAAGATATCAACCATAAACATATCATAAAGAAGTTTAAATTTCTTCCTAACCCT
>CAZZLT010000043.1:0-55977 GCA_964655125.1 uncultured Desulfurococcaceae archaeon
AGTTAATCAGTACATAAACTTAGGAATCCTAACCTAATAAACCCTCAGAGATCTGATCTAGGTAATCACTACCTGAATGTATTACTGACTCATACTACAGTATTACCGTTATAAACTACTTAATCAGTAATTATGGATAAATCAGTACATAACCTAACTTACTGCTCACCTCAACAACTAATTAATTACGAGTTACTTAGATGATTCAGAACACCTAATACTTAATACTTATAAATACTTTAGTAATTACTGATTTACGTTCAGGTGTAAATACTGACTAGTAGGTCTGTAACTACTGTTGATAGGTATAGGGATGTCATAGTTAACGGCCCTATAGTTAGGACTCTACTTAAGTTAGGGTTACCGTTAATGATTGTACAATTAGTTAATGTATCCTACAACATAGCTGATGCGTTCTGGTTGAGTAAGTATAGTGATGTGTCTATGGCTGTACCTAGACAGGTATTGCCTCTAATAATGTTCTTCAACACTTTCTTATTTGCTCTATCTACAGCAAACATGGCTTTACTTTCACAGTACGTAGGTGCTAGGAGATATGATGAGGCAAGTAGTACAGCATCTAAATTCCTTACAGTAGCTGTCTTACTTAGTTTTGGGTCAGGTCTTACCTTCCTAACCCTAAGGTACTACGTGTTCAAATATGTTGTGATACCTCCGACTGAGATATTCGATGATGTGATGAACTACTCAGGTATAATCACTTTAGACTTAATCTTATCAGGATTCGTAATAACTTACTCAACAATACTTCAATCTGTAGGAGATATTAAAACCCCAGCTATAGTTAACGGTATATCAGCACTAATCAACATAGTTCTAGACCCATTATTAATACTTGGGATATCACCCTTCCCTAGGATGGGTGTTGTTGGGGCAGCCATAGCTACAGTATTCGCAAGACTTATCGGTGTGTTCGTGTTGATTACCTTAACTAAACGTGAATTCCCTGACTTAAGAGTTACTTTAACAAAAGATGTTAATAGTGAGTGGGTTATTAACAACTTAGTCGTAGGTGGGCCGATACTCATACTCAACTTATCTAATAGCTTAGCATTCATGCTTCAGAACGCCTTAGTCAACTCCTTCGGTGTTATCGTAGCAGCTGCATTCGCTATAGGGTTTATAGTTATGGAGGTAGCTGACGCTACTATATGGGGTCTTACGATGCCTACAGCTATAATGATCGGTCAGAACTTAGGGGCAGGTAACTCAAGTCGTTGTAGGTTGATAGCATATAAAGCATCACTCACACTAACTACTTTAACTACTATCGGCTCCATCATAGTATACATACTTAGAAAACCCCTCATCACAATCTTCACCTCAGACACATTAATAATTAATGAAGCATTAACATTCCTAGAAACATTTATATTCACACTACCCTTCTTCGCAATATTCTTCATAGGTATGTCTGTAGGTAGAGGGTCAGGACATACACTAACACCTACACTAATAGGAATTATCAGGTTATGGGTAATCCGTATAGGACTCGGCTACATACTAGCCTACCACATAGACTTAAAATCCTACGGAATCTGGCTCACCATGGCACTCAGCAACATAGTAAGCGGTACAGCAACACTAGCATGGATAAAATACGGAAACTGGACTAAACCAATAATTAAGCAAAACAAACACTAACCACAACATAATTAAATCCATCATTAAAACCACATAGGATTAAGACCATACGCAACTAAGAACACCAATATTAAATTACCACATACTCAGAATGTTAAGGTATAAGTAATGACGAACCAATGTGAAAACCTAAAACAGTACTGTAATAGTGTTAGAAATGAAGTCTTCAGGCACTTAACATCTATTGAAAACATTGGAGGTAATACAGTACAGCAAATCATCACAGCGTTTCTCACAGCCATCAGTCTTATCGTAGCAATTATTGGAACTGTCGGAACATATAGAGCTATCCTTCCTGAGGGGGTTGATGCTCATATCGCTATTGGAGTGTTCTTCACAATATTAATAGCATGGATATTTTTCTTAGTATTTGTTTACTACTTACTGAACAAGCTATATCAAAAAAGAGTGCAAAAAGCTGTAGAACTCGTTGATAATATAATTAAGTTTCATAAGGAGGCATTTAAGGAATATGTAGAAAAACTTAGTGATTGTTGCAGTAGATTATACTATAACGAGTGTAGGGAGGATATAAATATGATAACAGTTTGTTCAGACTTAGAGAAATTGAGAAAACTAGCTAATGAGTTAGAGAGGAGGATTAGTAGGTAAAACGTTAGTATAGGTTGCTAAGGTTTAATGTTGGAATAATTTAAATTAGTACCTCAGTATATCTCTAACATGAGTATACCTTAAGGATCCGTACCCAACTGTTAATATTAGTTAGTGTTTTAAGTTATGTTTTAGGATCTTAATTTTATGGTGTGTCATCAGTTTATGATGTTTATGGTGTCTCTTGGGTTTAGTTAATTGGATTTAGGTGTAGTTAAGTGTTACTTAACTTTACCATCAAGTTATATGGTTATTTGATGATTATTAAGTCCCACTTAGGTGGGTATTGAGTTTATATGAGTTTATGGAGTTTTAATGAACTTATTTAGTTTATGGTGGTTTATGAGGTTTAAGTAGTTGTTTATGGAGTTATTTACTAGTGGTTAGTGTATTAGTTTATGTATTAGTACGTCGTTAGGTAGTTTATTTAGTGGTATTAGGATTCCTAATTAAATCAGTACTTACTACTTTTACCTAGATCATATGCTGTAGGATTCATTTAGGACTGATATAACGGTATTACTTGATTACCTATCTTAGAGTGTCTTAGGCTGTGTAATGAGTTATGATTTATTAGGTAGTTAATTAGTTGATTAACTAGTAAACTATTTAATCTATTATGTCCTTAAGGATTAACTCCCTACATAGTTACTAGTAACCACACACCTACAGCTATTAGTAGTAGTCCAGCAATTAACGATAGTATATTGTTATTCCTTAGTAGGAATTCTTGAACTGACTTATACCTCATAGTAGTTATTATGACTGTAAGTATAGCTATTAGTGGTGATATGAATAATACATTGTAGAGTATTAGGAGGAGGTAGGGTATCGGAGTTGAATACTTAGAAGCAATACCTACAAACACTACGTAGGGCCCTGCAGAACATGGTAGTAACGTGAATGTAAGTAGTAGTCCTAAAGCAAAAGTAAGTAGTGCTGATGTTGAAGCCTTACTAATGAGGTTTAACACATTCTCCTTACCTAAAACTCTAGACTTACCCATAACACCTGAGATAGAAACCCATAACCCAAAACCAATAGCTACTAAACTTAATAACTCCTTAGGTAAACCCCTAACAATAGTTATCAGACCTAACCCCAACACATAGTAACCTATGAAGACAGCAGCTACGAATGAAGTACCTACGACTACAACATTCCTTCTACGGCTAGAAGCTATTGAAGTAGCTATTAAGAGTAATGTGTATATGAACAACACACATGGATTAACAGCATCACTTAAAGCTAACGGTATTAAGAGTGTTAACGCGTAAGTAATAGGTAATGTAGGTACTAACACACCATTACTAACTGAAACATTACCGATGATGGTGAAGTACTCCGGAACCATAACCTTAGTAAAACTACTTACATCCTCAATCATTAAGTAACCTAATAAGTTATCACCTATATAGAGTGGTATGGCATTGGATTCCTTAAGACTTAGGAGTGAATCCCAGAAAGACCTATTACTAACCCCACCTATAACAACAGCTCTTACAGACCCATTAACAACTACAAATGTTAGAGGTATTGAAGCACTCATATTTAAGCTATGATAGAAAGTTAAGAATCTCTCAACACATGAGGCATTAGTATCTAAACTACAGAAGTAAGTATTTGAAGAACCATACCAAGAGGTAAAGTAATTTTTTAAAGCTTTACAGTGAGGGCAGCCCTCACTACCGTAGATATACAGAAGAAAACTACCTCCTCCATAAACACTTATTGACGAAGCTACTAAGATTATAAGTAGTAAGGAGGATACTACAGTTAATAAGTTCTTCTTCAGTCTTAACACCCTAGAAATTAAGAACATACGAGATTATTAACTATTCTTAACTTAGTAGGAGTTGAAGCTTCTATCCATAGATATTCAACCATAAAGTATATAGATCGTGTTTTACGACCTTAACCTATATTTAACCTATCTATTAGTTTAATACCTTTTTCTAAGGCTTCTAAGATAGCAAGGTTCTTATGCCTCATCCTAATAAATTCACTTACTGTTATGAGTATTGGTTCTACCCGTGGGTACCTCTTAATACATGTATCAATTAGGTCGAGCCTCTCAAGCGGGTTTTGAGGTAGTTCCTTAGCTATTATAAGTACGTCTATATCACTCCACTCGTTAAAGTCCCCCCTAGCATAACTCCCATATAGTATTGCTGTAATTTCCTCTAAAATCTCAGAGACGCAGTCGCTGAATTCTCTAGCCTCTTGAATAGCTCCCTCTCTAGCTCTTAACCTCTCCTCAATAATTCTTGCCATAACTCCCTAACCCACTCAATAACCCTCACAGCAAATCTTATAGCTTCCTCAGCATCCTTTCTACTATAGTATTCCTCAGGTATACCCTCACTCCATACGTCAGGGTATCTAGTAGGTGTGTAGAACTTACTTAAGGTTATACATGCGTGAACTACATCATCTGGAGGATTTACACCAATAACTTCAGTAAGATGGTTAAGTAGATGTATTAGTGAATGACCTACCCTAGGCTTACCAACACCCCATAAAATAGCTTTTAAAGCTTTTTCAACTGTTTGATGAGCTTTAAAACATGTCCAATTATAATCTCCAAATTCTAAATCCCTCTTAGCAGATTCAAGAGTCCTTAAAGCACTCCTTAACCACCTATCAAATTCACTCACATCTAAATACTGCATAAGATAGTACCGCCAGTAAGTACTCGAGCTACAACTTAATAAGTATAGTGATTTATTAAGCTCTGATTATAGCTTCTATCTCAGGTTTTAACTTACTCATACGCCATTTAACATACTGTATGAACAGTTTAAGACCTAATTTAACGGGTACTAAGTAAGGTTCTCTCAGGTAGAACTTCTCTAGGATTTCCTCAGCCCAGTAAACTGTATGGTAGAAGGTCTTTAACATAACATCTATATGTTCCCTCCCTATATTATGTTTTCTGAACCAATCCTTATATTTTAAAGTTCCGAGTGGTACGAAGAACATAGGCACTATTATACTTCTATAAGGTCTTAAACGATCTAGTAACTCAGCAGTCTTAACAACATCATCAGATTCCTCACCAGGTAGTCCTAGTATTAACGTAGCTGCAGGTATTATGTAGTTCTCATGCATGATCCTGAAAGCATCCTCTACAACATCAGGCCAAATCTCTACAGGGTATGGTGCTGCTTTAGCAGGCATTATAATCTTAGCAAGTCTAGACGATCCTGTCTCAATACCTACTTCAACACCTATGAATACCTGCTTATTAACTCTTATGTAGTTATTAACTATATTCGATACTAACTTATACTCCTCCTCAGCATATTTTAAAGCTGATAAACTTACGTGGGACCAAGCAATATTACCGTCCTTAACTAAGCTCCTCACAACACTATGTAACTTAATCAGAGGGTCTGGCTTAGGTCTAATACCGTCAGCACCGTAGAGTAGTACATCCTCACTATGTAGTATTACACTCCTAACACCAGCTCTTAAATTAACTTTAATCTCCTCACAGATCTTATCTAACGGTATGAATCTAAGAGGTCTTAAAGTAACTGAACAGAACTTACATCCTCTAGGACAGCCCCTCATAATCTCTACTAAACCGTTAACACTACCACCCTTAATAACAGGTATCTCACCCACTGATGGGGTATCTGAAGGACCTACATACATGTAGTCAGGTAATTCCTCACCGTTTAAAGCCTTCCTAACAACATCACCTATAACCCTCTCAACCTCACCCTCAATAACTAAATCAACACCACACTCCCTCCAGAAATCTAACTCCCAAAGCCATTGCCAAGCACCAGGCCCACCAACAATGATCTTAACCCCCCTCTCCTTAACCTTCCTAACAACTTCACTCCTCATAAACCTCATAAGACTTAACCTATTCACAGGTTCCTTACCAGTTATAACCCACCAACCAATACTTGGAGGTCCGTAAGCGAAGAAATCGTGATGACCTACCATAAGCACCTTCATACTCTTTAAATACTTATGTATGTAGTCAGGGTCTATAATTGCTGCTTTAAACCCCTCATCAACTAACTTAGCTTCAACCTTCCTTAAACCGTAAGGTGCTTCCTTAGGCCTCCCAAACTCATCAACTCCTAACTTAGGAGCTGCCAACCACATCCAAACCTTCTCAGGCATATTTATAGCTGGGCCAGTAGCTAAGAAACCTAAGAACTCCTTACCGTGGTGGTTACTCATCATAGTCCTATCAGAGGTTATTATAACTTCATACTCAGTCATTAACTACACCACTTAAACAGAGATGTAGTTAATACCTAACTCTTTAAGAAAACCCTTAAGACCTGTAGGGGATTCACCTACTAAAACCACCACCAAATTACTTAAATCATTTAAATCATGAGTAGACTTAATTAATTTTATGAAGTCGTCAGTAGTGGAACCCTCATACTTAATAATTAGTGAACAATGTAGTAGGGATTGTAGCACATGTCTAAATCTTTCAAAGTATTTAGGCCTACCATCCTTGGAAATCACATGGATAAATAACCTCCTAACACCTCTCTTAATGATGAACTCATTAGTTAAACTCACTAACTTATCTATAGAACCCCCATCCCCTAAAACAACTACTATGTGATGAGTATCTAAAGAGGTATTAGTGAGCATTTAATCCACCCTAATAGTATGGTGTCTTAATACCATGATAATGTTATTATGAGGTCAATATAAGCGTATATGGTAATGTTTATTACATGTTGGGAGTATATATTATAGGTGGTTTATTCTGAGTTTAGGTTCGAGTACGCGAGTTCATGACATAATTAGAGAACCTCCATTAGTTGTAAGTCAAGATGATACTATAGGGGAGGTACTTACTAAGATGAAGGACTTGAAGATTAAGGTAGTACCTGTAGTAAGTGGTGAGAGACTTATTGGTGTGTTGAGTTATAAGGGGATATTAATGAGTAGTGCTGGTAGGATGACTAAGGTTAAGAGTGTTATGGAACCCCCCTACAGTATTAACTTTATGAGTAGTTTAGATGATGCTATAGCTAAGTTTGTTTTATGGAAGGCTAAGGCATCACCAGTAGTTGATGATGGTAATCGTTTAGTAGGTTACTTAAGTAGGGAGGATTTAATGAACTTCCTACTAATTAACAGGTTACTACCTAATTTATACGTTAAGGATGTGATGACATCACCAGCAATTACTATTGAGGGTAGTGAGTCTATAGCTAGGGCTAGGTGGTTAATGTTAAGAAACGGTGTATCGAGACTCCCAGTAATTAACCGTTTAGGAAGTATTGAAGGAGTTATAAGTATGACTGATATAGTTGAGAGGATATACATCATAAGATTAACACGTAGGAGGGGTTTTGAACAATTTGAGGAGGAATTCCTAGCAGCACCTGTTAAGGAATTCATGTCATCACCACCTATATACGTACTACCTAATCAAACACTTGAGGATGTAGTTAAGACATTAAGTAACTACAGGATAACAGGTATGCCAGTAATTGATGGGGGTAAGGTAGTCGGTGTTGTAAGCGGTGTTGACGTACTTAAAGCATATGCTAAACAATTAATTTATGAGGAGTTAGTTGAGGCTAAAATACCTCAAACACTTAGAGTTGATGAGTTAGTAAAATCTCAGGTAGAGACCCTAGTAAATGAGTACTTATCAGATATTAGGAGGATTACTAACGTGATAAACTTCAGTATTAACGTTAGGGAGGAGAGTAAGGGGGGTAGGAAGAGATATGGAGTTAGGACTAGGTTAGTATGTGATGAAGGTGTACTAACTAGTGAAGGAGTTGGTTGGGACTTACTCTCAGCAGTTAGAGACTCACTAGAGAAGTTAGAGAAAAGGATTAAGAAGTTAGTATCTAGGGGTAAGGAATTAAGGAGGAGTAAGTCTAGAAAACATATATAAACGTTACTACAACCCCATCAACTCCACTTAATGTAAGTCTTTAACTAAACTAGATGTAGAATACTTAAATTCTAACTACGGTTAAAGTCTATGTGAGACGCTGATGATGAAGGAAGTAGTTAAGCTATATCTAATCACGTTGTATTTCTTCATACTTATATGGTCTATAGTCCCGATAATACCACGTTATGTGATGGTCTTAGGAGGTGACCCTATATGTATAGGTGTTGTTATGTCTGCAGCACCTATAGCTACAGTAATTACTAGGATTGTATTCAGTATGGTTTCAGAGGTCTACTCAAGAGTTTTCATGATGAGGTTAGGTATGTTAATCCTCGGTACTAGTTACTTACTCCTATACATTTCCTCAGACGTCAACACAGTCTTAATAGGTAGGTTGATTCAGGGGTTATCCCTAGCAGCATTCATACCACCATCTATAGCTTACGTTGTCGACCTCGCTAAACACGGATTCCTAGGTAGGACTTTAGGTACTAGAGCTTTAATGGCTAGTTTAGGATATACTTTAGGGCCGTTATTAGGTGGTCTAATATCTGAGTTCATGGGTTATAAATCCTTATTCCTAATATCATCGTTAATGGCTTTCTCAGCAATACCGTTGATAAGACTTAATGAGTATAGACTTAACTCTAAATCATTCTCAGAACTAGTTAAAGGTTTAGTCAATATAGTATGTTATAGGAACTTCATATTATTATTTATAGTAACAGCACTTCAAACAATAATCCTAGCATCAGTAATACCTTTCTTATCATCATATCTTAAGTTAATGAGTTACTCAGATTATGAGGCAGGACTGATTAGTTCAGCATACGGTTTTGCAGGATTATTTAGTAGGTTGTTTATGAATTTATTCACGGATAAGAATATATTGGTGTTAACGTTCTTAGGCTTAAGTATGGATTTAAACGGGTTACTAATACTTAGTTTTAAACCACTACCTCCAGAGGTATTCATCCCAGTACTACTAATAGGTTTTGGTGATGGTTTATTCATACCCTGCGTACAGACTTTAGTCTTTATGAACTCTAAGACAGAGTTACGTACAGTCCTATCAGGTATTTACGCTACTGCCTGGGATTTAGGTATGTTAGTAGGACCGCTAATCACAGGATACTTAATAACTATAACTAATGATTACTTAACAACATTTAGATACTTAATAATATTCACGTTACTACCAACAGTAATACTCTACTTAAGACGTAGAGGGCTAACCTATAAAGGCTTAGAGGTAAGGGGATAATCACTCCTAAGCAGATAGAGGCTCATAGTATTTCCTATTCTAGATAAACCCTCTATCAGGTAATTAAGTTCATTAAGGATTCATATACTAACATAGAAATCACAACTTACTTAAGTAGTAATTAAAACTGTAATAGTCCTTACATTAAGTTTAAATCTCTATGTAAGTTGTTTAGGTAGGATTATGTATGGAGGTGTTAAGTGATTTAGAACTTAAACGTTATGATAGGCAGATAATGTTGTTCGGTATTGAGGGTCAGCTTAAGCTGAAGAAGTCTAAGGTATTAGTTGTAGGTGTTGGGGGTTTAGGCTCCCCTATAGCACTATACTTAACAGCTGCTGGTGTTGGTAAGATAATATTAATTGATTCAGAAGATGTTGAGTTAAGTAACTTAAATAGACAGATCCTTCACTGGACTGAGGATATAGGTAAGCCGAAGGTTATCTCAGCTATAGATAAGTTAAGACGTTTAAACCCTGAAGTAAGTATTGAGGGTATTAAAGCTAGAGCTGATGAAGGATTACTTAAGGGACTCATACCTGAGGTAGACTTAGTACTTGACGGGTTAGATAATTGGGAAACTAGATTCTTAGTGAATAGAATATGTGTAGAATTTAATAAGCCGTTCATACATGCTGGGATAATGGGTCTCTACGGTCAGTTACTAGTCATAGTCCCAGGTAAGACACCATGCCTACAATGTCTAATACCTAGAAAACCACCTGAGGTTAAACCATTCCCAGTACTAGGTACTACACCAGCTATTATGGCTGCACTTCAAGTAACTGAAGCTATTAAATTACTAACTAATTACGGTGTACCGACGTTAAGTAAGCTGATAATTTACGATGGTTACACATTAAGTTTTAAGGAGGTAGAAGTTCTTAGGAGACCTGACTGCCCGGTATGTGGGTCTCTATAAGACTTAACCATTAAATATCTTTTATAATTCTTAGAAAATATATTTATTGGTGGTAGCTTGCGTTATACTGAGAGAGCTGTTAAGATATTCTTAAACACCGGATTTAGATTTCCACGTAGAGTTATATGGGCTATGGGTTTGATTAAATATTCAGCAGCTAGAGCTAATGTAGAGTTAGGACTACTTGAGGGAGGGTTAGGTAGAGCTATAGCTGAGGCAGCATTAGAGGTAGCTAATGGATTATATGATGATAAGGTCGTTGTTGATGTTTTCCAGACAGGTTCTGGTACAGGTTTAAATATGAATGTTAATGAGGTAATAGCTATACGTGCTTCAGAGATATGTGGTTGTGAGGTACATCCAAACGACCATGTAAATCTATGTCAATCAACTAATGATGTAGTACCGTCAGCTATTAGGATTTCAGTCCTTGCTGAGGTTAAGGATTCGTTAATACCTACTCTTAATGAATTCATAAGGACATTAGATGAACTCTCAATTAAGACTGAGGATGTAGTAAAACCTGGTAGGACTCATTTAAGGGATGCATTACCAGTAACTATGGGTTTAGAATTTAAGGCTTTCTTAGAAGCATTTAAACATGATTTAAAGTTGATTAACGATGTCTTACCTCATATTAGGGAGTTACCTATAGGTGGTACTGCAGTAGGTACTGGATTTAACTCACATCCAGAATTCCCTAAGTTAGTTATTAATTACTTAAGAGAGTTAACAGGTTTAGACTTAATACTCGATGAGTCTAGGTCTAGAGGTATGAGGTTATTAAGTGATTTAGTGATGTTGAGTTCTTCCTTAAGGGTTTTAGCAGTAGATATCTTTAGATTATGTCAAGACTTAAGACTTATGTATTCAGGGCCTATGACAGGTTTAAATGAGATTGATATACCTCAGGAAATCCCGGGGAGTAGTATAATGCCTGGTAAGGAGAACCCGGTAGTGGTTGAGGCTTCAATACTTGCATCAACTCAAGTATTAGGTCTAGACTACTCTAATAGTATAGCTAATATGTTAGGGGAGTTTGAGTTGAGTATGGGTATACCACTCATAACGTATAACATACATACACAGATTAAACTACTAGTTGAGTCTATGAGTAAGTTAAACACTTACGTATTAATGAGGTTAAGACCTAATACTGAGAGGCTACGTAAGCTGGCTGAGAGTAGTTACGCGTTAGTAACAGCTATATCACCATTAATAGGTTATGATAAGGCTTCAGAACTAGTTAAACAGTTAAGAGGAGGTAAGGACTTAAGGACAGTACTTAAGGACCTAGGCTTTAGAGATGAGGAGGTAGATGAGTTATTAGATGTTAATAAGATGTTAAGACCTCAAATACCTAAGAAGATTAAATAATTACTTAACCTTAGCGTATATAGTGTTGATGAGTCTGTAGATAGTCCTCACAACACCTACCCTAGCTTCAGTAACTACGTAGATAGTACTCCTAGACTTAAACACTGATAATTGAATTATATCTAACCCAACATCACCTAAACTCTCCAACTCATTCAATACTACATCAACATCTTTAGGATCCTCATAATATACTCGGTAAGTCTTACCTGAGGACATCACTTCTCTCAAGTACATCTTATCTATATATGGTACATCACCTCTTAACTTATCCTCAAACTTCTTACTATCCTTCCTCACCATATGTAATTCCCTACTCATAACACCTCTAAACTCTACCGCAATACTTAGTAAGTTCTTCCTCGTTAAAACCTTAGCTATAGGGTAATAAAGTAATGAGTATGTAGGTACTGTAGTTAACATAGCATAAGCATTCACAATATTTGAAGACCTACCCAACTTAAACTTAGCCTTAAACCCTACTAAATAACCAAGTAATTCATAAACCTTATCAGTAGGTTTAAAAACCTCCTCAAGCTCCTTAATAATATCACTAATAAAACGTATTAACTCCCTCCTCTTCCTAAAATACCATAAAACCATTACAACAGCTAAGAAACTCATTAACATTATTATCACGTAATCACTAATCAAACTCCCACCAACTAACTTAGGAGTTAAAGTCTAATATTATTAACGTAAACCTCTTAAATAGTGATTATATATCATAATAAATTCAAATTACTGTAACTTCCTTACTATTATATAGCAACTACGAATTTACTAATGGAGTCTCTCAATAAAGTATCGATAAAACTTATATTTCTAGAAAATATAATACATTTGGTAAGGTGTGGTTATGAAGACTAAAGAACTTATAGGTATGTTATTAACTGTTTTAGGACTCCTACTATATGCTTACGTGATAGTTGATGGTGTTACGAAAGGTGGTATAGGTGTTAGGGGTAGCGTGGAACTAACACCTATATTAATGGCTATAGGTATGTATGCAATACTTATAGGTCCTGCATTATGGTTTGGTGAGGTACCAACTGCTATTAAGAGGTTCATAGAGGCTAAGACCGGTAAGAAACTTACTTAAGGTGGTTCGTATGTATCCAACAATAATTCTGATAATAGTTGCAGTGGTATATGTTGTTGCCTACCTATTCTACGGTAGGAAATTACTTGAGCAGAGGGTAGTTAAGGCAGACCCTAAGAGGTTAACACCAGCTATTGAGAAATTCGATGGTGTTGATTACGTACCGGCTAATAAGTACGTACTCTACGGTCATCACTTCGCATCTATAGCTGGTTCAGGACCTATTGTAGGTCCTGCAATAGCTATGGTTTACGGTTGGTTTATGCCTTTAGTCTGGGTACTCTTCGGTAACGTATTCATAGGTGCTGTACATGATTACCTCTCAGTAATGGCTAGTGTTAGGCATGGAGGACTATCACTTATGACAATATCTGAGAACATCATGGGTAGGAGGGCTAGGTATGTAGCAGTTATTTATGTGTGGATGGCTTTAGTCCTAGTATTAGCGGCGTTCTTCAGTGTAGCTGCTAGTGTGTTTGTAGGGACTCCTCAGGCAGGGTTTATAGCCTTTCTGTACATGCCTATAGCATTACTGTTCGGTATGTTAGTCTATAGAGCGGGTATGAACATCAAACTAGCTACACTACTCTCACTAATATTTGTAGTTATGGCTTTCATAGCGTCATTTTATATACCGTACTACTTAACTTATGAGGCTTGGATTATAGTACTTGCTGTTTATTCATTTATAGCTGCAGCACTACCTGTATGGTACTTACTACAGCCAAGGGATTACTTAAACGCATACCTACTATGGGCTTTCGTAGCATTAACGTTTATAGGTGCGTTATTAGTTATTGGCTTACCATTTACAGGTCCCTCATATACTGACTTCGCCCAACCCCTCAGTATATTAGGAGCTATGGGTGATTTAGGTAAGCTTAGAATTGCTTACTTCTGGCCTGTAGTACCGTTAATAATAGCTTGTGGTGCTCTCTCAGGCTTTCACTCATTAGTAGGTTCTGGAACAACATCTAAGCAATTAGCTAATGAGTTAGACGCTACTTTAGTAGGTTACGGCGGTATGTTAACTGAAGGTGCTGTATCATCCCTAGCAGTTATAATGCCTATAGCGTTTGCATGGGACTTCACACAGTTAAATATCCTACTTAACTACCCAGTAACTGATATGTTAGCTAAAGTAGGTATTAAAGTACCGACTATAGTTGGTTTAGCAGCTGCTGATAGATTTACTGTTGGTTATGGACTACTTCAAGCAACTGCTTGGTCTAGGATCTTCGGTATGGGAGTATTTGAATCTGCATTCACAGGTTTTAGAGTGTTCGCAGCTACAGCTCTAACAGCATTCATAATAACGACCTTAGATACTGCTAATAGATTAGCTAGGTTTGCTTGGCAGGAATTATTCCAGTGGGTTAGGATATCTCCAGGAGCTAAGAAGGTACTTACTAATAGGTGGGTAGCGTCGTTAGTAGGTGTAGTCATAGGTGTTGCATTAGCGTATCCACGGATATATGTACCTGAGTTAGGTAGGGCATTACCAGCATATAATGTGATATGGCCAGCATTTGCAGGTACTAATCAGTTACTAGCTGCTTTAATGTTGATGACAGCATCTTTATGGGTGTATGCTGTACTTAAGGTTAGAGGTGGTGTTAGCTTATTAACTATGGTACCAGCTCTATTCTTATGGGTTACTGTAACTTTAGCATTATTCATATGGATATTCTATGTGATGCCTTCATTACCAGTACTCTACATAGCTATAGCAGGTTCGTTCATAGTAATAGCTCAAGCACTAAACATCCTATTACTAATATTCTTCATACAGGGTATTAGGAGAGCTAAATGATACTCTAAAATAACATTTTTTAAGTTTATTTCCTTTACAAACTAGTAATACTTAGTTAGTGGTAGGAAGTGTGAAGTGGATTTCATCAATAGTTAAGGAGTTCGTAGGTTTTCTCCAAGGTATTCATAGAGCTACTATTGAGAGTAGTGTCTCATCACTAGAGTTAGAATGTGCTGAGTTAGAATTTGCATTATTGACTATGCTCTTAGGTTCACTAGTAGGTATAGTACCTATGCCTACTACATTAACTATTGAACTACTACCGTATTTTAAGGATGAGTTAAAGTTACTTGAGTTAAGGAGTATTAAAGGTAGTGATGTATTAAGTGATCTCATGTCATCGTTAGGAGGTGAGTGGTGATTTCAGATTACGTGATCTTAGTTATGGGTAAGGGGGGTGTAGGTAAGACTACAGTATCTATACTACTCTCACTAATACTTAGCTCATTAGATAACACCTTAATCTATAGTCTCGACCCAGCTAAACACTTAATCAAATACTTAGGTATCCGTAATACTATGGAGTACTGTAGGATATCTAAAACATTAACAGCTTATCAATTAGATGTTAGTAAAGCTATAAATACAGTCGTAGATCATTACACATCATTAATAAGAGACTTAATACCATCACTCTCAGTATTAAATCTTGAGGACGTACTAGACATTATTAAATACTCTCCAGGGGTTGAGGAGGAGGTCTTCATGAAGGAGCTTAAGAGACTTTATGATTTAAGGGAATACCGCTATGTAGTTATTGATACACCACCTACTGGTATAACTTTAAGGACTTTGATAATGCCTAAGATGTATAAGGTATGGCTTGATAAGTTAGTAGAGGTTAGGGAGAGGATACTATCACTTAGATACACAATAGCTAGGACTTTAGGGAGGGAGTTTAAAGTTAAGGATCAAGTATTAGAGAAGTTGTATGAGTTAAGGACAGAGTATAATTCCTTATGGGATGGGTTGAGGAGTGAGAAGACATCATATGTCTTAGTATCTGAGCCTGAGGTAATGCCATTACTTGAAGTTATGGATATAATTAAATTCCTTGAAGGAGAATTGAGTGTTAAACCTAAGTTACTAGTTATGAATAAGTTCGTAGATACTTTAGAAACATCTGAGGTTCTAAAAGAATTTAACTTACTACCTCACGATAAGTTATTAATACCTAAGGTTGAGAAACCACCGTCAACTCTAGATGATATGATGGAATTACTGAGAATTATTGATAAGGAATACATCATGAAGTTATTTAAATCTTAAGTATTAGGTACTAAACTCTTTAAAACTTAGGCTCCCTCCAGAAAATGTTTAGTGTCTGAAGTGTGGCTACTAATTACAGTACTTACTTTAGGACTCCTACAATTCCTAGATACTGGACTGTATTCCTACGTAGCGTATAACTTAAATGTTGGGGGTATATACCTAGGTGTGATGTCTGCTTTATGGAGTTTCACATATATACTAGCTAATTACCTGCTTAGCGAGTTAGCAGACCTCGGACGTAATAAACTCCTCATCATAATGACTACAATATCGTTATCAGTTATATACATACTCTTCATAGATATTAATGATTTTAATAGCTTACTGATGTATTCATTACATGCGTTAGCTGTAGCTTCTATAAATCTAGCATTATCTGTTACTATATTAGAAATTTATGATTACTTTAGTTGGGGTAGGGTTAATATGTTAAGTAGAGTTCTCTCCAACGTATTTAGAGGTATTACATTTTTATTAGTAGCTCTAAGTATTATAGACTTAAGTTTTATTATAGCATCCCTCATAATAATCTCAATAACTTCTACCTTACTAATACCGTCAATAGGTTTAAATATAGAACGTAAGTTATATAAGATGGGTAGGGACTTAAGCTTAGTTAGTAGGTATATGAAGGCATCTACAGCTTTACTATATATACATAGACCTAAAGAAGCTTTAGAGGTCTTTGAGAGTGTTTGGAGTAGTGATAGGTTAAAACCTTGGAAGATACTTATATCAACGTTCTCATACGTGGTATTTAGTGATATTATATTCGTTATCCTCCCATTAATACTTAAAAACTCCTTAAGTTTAAACACGTTGATGTTCTCATGGGGTATAGCATTACTAGTCACCGGTATCACCTCAATACCGGTAATATCCATTATGAGTTCATTAGAGGGTAGAACTAATATAAAGTTAATAATTTTATTAATATTATTAAGAGGGTTAACCCTAATACTACTACTTCCGTTGGTATCAGATGCTTTAACCCTCACTCTATATCTATTAACAGTAGTGTTCATAAGTACTTTAGCTGACTCATTAATATATAATAAGTTTGTTGAGGTTAGTGCTGGTTATAGTACTTCTAAGTACTTCATAGTGAGGGAGTTAGGCTCTATAATTGGGTCTCTAATTAGTGGTTTCATATTTGTGTTTATCCCTACAGCTATACCTATAATCTCCTTAATATTCGTAGGTATTTCTATAATCTTCTTAATGATTTAATATTTAAAGCTTAGATTAATCTAAATTTTATGGTGTTAAGAATGAGTTTAAGAGTTAGTGCTGTAGGTTTAGAAGACTACCTAACAACTATTTTCAGGTTGTTAGAGGTTTACGGATATGCTAAGACCACCTTAATATCGAAGGAGTTAGGTGTTAAACCAGCAACTGTATCGAAGGTTCTTAAGTATTTAGAGATGAAGGGATTTATCAAGAGGGTTAGGTATAGGGGTGTTACATTAACTAGTAAGGGGTTGGAGGTAGTAAGATCTGTAATTAGGAAGCATAGAATTGCTGAGTTTTTCTTAAGTGAATTCTTAGGTTTTGACCCCTACTACACACACCTCTACGCACATGAATTTGAGCACTTACCAGATGATGTGTTAGAGAAGATTTACTTAAAACTTGGGAGACCTACTACATGTCCTCACGGGAACTTAATAAGTATTGATAGTACTTCATTAACTGGGGTTAAGTTAAGTAATGTTAGTGAGGGGAGTAAGGTAGAGGTTATTAGAGTAGCTGGTGAACTCACCTACGTACTTAAGGAACTACAACGACTAAGTATTAAGTTAGGGACTATAATAAGTGTAGTTAAGCAGAAACCACTACATACAGTTATTGAGGTAATTGATGGAGGTGTTTACGAACTCCCTAAGGAGTTTGCTGAAGCAATTATATGTAGGGTGATTTAATGTCTAAACCATTAACAGAATTCCCTAAAGGTTCTAAGGTTAAAGTTGTAGATATAGTTGCAGGTAGGGGGTTAAGGGATAGATTACTTCAGATGGGTTTAACACCAGGTACTGTAGTTGAGGTAGTTGAGAATTCGTTAGGACCTATGATACTGTCAGTTAGGGGTGTTACAGTAGCTTTAGGTAGGGGTATGGCTAGTAAGGTACTGGCTGAAGAGATCCATTAGATACTTTTAACGTCATCATATAAGTTTTTAAATTTAGACATATCTAAATTTTAAGGAGATAATGACAATGTTACATCACTGTCATCACGGTAGTAGAAGTGATGGTGATTACGACCTAACAGTAGCTATAGTAGGTAATCCAAACGTCGGTAAATCAACACTATTTAACGTACTTACTGGAGAACTAGCCTACGTTTCTAACTGGCCTGGAACTACCGTAGCTAGGAAGGAAGGGATTAGGGAATGGATGGGTTTTAAGATTAGGTTTGTTGACCTACCAGGTATTTACGGGTTAAGCGCATCATCTTTAGAGGAAGTTGTTAGTAGGGAGTACATAGTTAACGAGAAGCCTGACCTAATAATAGCTTTAGTTGATGCTACAATACCTGAGAGGTCGTTATACCTTCCGATACAACTCCTCGAACTAACCCCTAACGTAGTGATAGTGTTCACTAAGGTTGACGAGATGGATAGGTTAGGGATTCACATACACTTTGATAAGTTAGAAGCTATGCTAGGCGTACCTGTAATCCCTACATCAGCTATCAAGGGAGTAGGTATTAGAGAGTTACTCAACACCATCGTAGAATTAACTCGTAGTAAGAAAAAGTTTAAGGAGTTAGTAATTAATTACGGAGGTTTAGAACCATTCATAAATGAAATTTCTAAAATTATAGTTAACTCTAATGTACTTAAGCCTTACCCAACCCGTTGGACAGCTATTAGATTACTTGAAGGTGATAAAAGGATTGAGGAACTACTTATGAGTAGCAATGAGTTAGACGTACTTAATGCTGTATTAGAGGTTAGGGAGGGTGTTAGACGTAGTATTGGTAGAGATCCTTCAGAGTTAACTATAGGTGTTAGGTACGGATTCGTAAGTAGTATTGCTAAGGAGGTAGTAGTTAGGGTTGAGAAGAAGGAGGGTTCTGAGGAGTTTATAGCTAAGGTATTCCAGAAACCAGTATTAGGTGTTTTAATGAGTTCACTCCTACTACTAACTTCATTTACGCTTATCTTCACAGTAAATACAGGCTTCCCACTAAATATGATTTTTAAGTTTTTAGGTCTTGAAGTATTAGCTGAGTTTCTAGAGACTTACAGCTTAAGTGGGATTCTAGGATATGTTTTTAACCTAGCTTCAGATTATATGAGGGGTTTACTACATCATAACCCAATACTAGCATCTCTGGTAAGTGATGGTGTGTTAGTAGGTGTTGGTGCAGTACTCTCATTCCTACCGTTGATCCTCATGATATTCTTCCTACTAGCTCTACTAGAGGATAGTGGTTTAGCACCTAGGATGGCTGTTAGTTTCCATAGCCTCTTAAGTAGGTTTGGTTTCAGCGGTAGTTCTATATACCCTATGTTAATAGGTGTTGGTTGTAACGTACCTGCAGTAATGGGTAGTAGGATACTTCTTGATGATGTAGAGAGACGTCAGGTGATTTTCTTAGTACCATTCATACCATGTCAAGCTAGGTTTATAGTTACTTCAGCATTAGTAGTAAGTTATTTTGAATCCCCAATACTTCAGGCAGTAGCTCTACTCTCCATGTACTTAGTTGGGGTGATAACGTTCTTACTAAGTGGTTTACTCATTAGGAGGGTAGTTTATAAGGTTAGGGAGAGTCCTGAATTTATATTGGAGTTACCACTTATCCACATACCTAAGCTTAAGGTTATATGGTGGATTACATGGGATTACACTAAACACTTCTTAAGGAAGGCTGGTCTAATAATACTTACTTTAAGCGTAGTTATCTGGTTTATAACTAGCTTAGGACCTAACGGTTATGTAGAGGACATCAGTGAGAGTTACGGGGCTATTGTCGGTAGGTTCTTAACACCCATACTAACACCATTTGATATACCGAGTGGTACTGATTGGGTATTAGCTCTAGCGTTATTTCAGGGATTCGTAGCTAAGGAGTCAGTATTAAATACCTTAGCTATACTTTACGGTACAGCTGATATTAGTGAGGCTATCAACTCCTTAGGCTTAACAATACCTCAAGCATATGCATTAATACTGTTCATAACCCTCTACGTACCGTGTCTAGCTACAGTAGCTGTTGTCTATCAAGAAAGTAGGAGTTTGAAGATGACGATATTACAAGTGATTTACATGGTAGGCATAGCATACCTTACAGCATTAACTACTTACTACATATTAAACTTATTTAACCCGTATAGTGTGGGTGGTTGAATTAGATGTAGGTATCATTACTAGAGCTATTGATCTATTAAGGAGTAGGAAGTACTTAAGTAGTGAGGAGTTAGCTAGGGAGTTAGGTCTAAGTAGTGAGGAAGTTAGTACGTTATTAGGGGTTCTACTCGCTGAAGGTGTTATTGATGAGGTTAGAGTAACTCATCAATGTAGTACATGTCCTTTAAGAGGGTTTTGTAGTGTTGTAGGGGGTTGTAAGGATTTAAGGGTATTTAAGTTGAGGATTAGTGGATCTAGTAGGTGATGAGTTTTATAGTTGATAGGTGATGAAGGACTCGAGCACTGAGTGACTTAAAATTTAAATTTTCTGGTGATACCACGTTTAAGGTTTAGTAGTGACGGATAATACACTGTATAAGTGGGTAGTATTAACAGTATGTGTTATTACGTTCATGTTAGTAGTCGCATCTCAGCTAGCTTCAGTCTCACCATCAATACCTGTGTTTATGGAGGTATTCAACATCAGTGCTACAGTAGCTGGTTTACTCACGTCTATGTGGGCGTTAGCGAGGGTTGTGATGGCATTACCTGCTGGTGGTATAACTACTAGATTCGGCGGTAGATACACATTCATACTCGGTGTTGCTTTATCAGCTATAGGTTGGGTTACTACATCCTTAGCACCTAACTACTCAGTAGTACTTATCGGTAGGTTCTTAATGGGTCTCGGTGCTGGAACTATGAGTGTAGCAGGTCCCGTAATAATCTCTGAATGGTTCCCTAAGAACCGGTTAGGTACAGCTATGAGTTTCTGGACTGTAGCTATGCCTTTAGGGATTTTATGGGAGTTACCTCTAATAGCGTTAATGATTAGTTTATGGGGTTGGAGGCAGGCCTTCACATTATTCGCGATTATATCCTCAATGATGATAATACCATTAGTTATTACTTTAAGGAGGGAGCCTCCAAACCCGTTAAAACCTCCATCAACTTTAAAGAGTTTAAAGTTTACGGAGTTACTCAGTAATAAATCATATGTACTCGCATCACTCTCTATATTCTTCAGCTTAGGTATGTGGGGTATTTACTCGACATATATAGTTAAGTGGTGTATGGTTAAAGGTTACGACTACATAACAGCATCAATGTTAGGTACGTTACTTAATATTGGTTGTGTAACTTCTCAATTAATTTCTGGTTATGTTTCAGATAAGTTCTTCGGTGGGAGTCAAAAACCTACCTTCATCTTCGGAAATACTTTAGCATCAGTACTTACAGTAGTGTTTGCATATACATCACAAGATATTATGACTGCATTAATTGTGTTACTTATAGGTATTGGTGTAGCACCGATAACTGTAGCTATGTTCGTAATACCGATAAGTATGGCTAAGCCTGAGCAGAGGGGTCTGGCTATGGGTTTTACAGGTGTTTTCATCTACTCATCATATATACTCTCACTACTAGCAGGTTATATCTACGACACGTACGGTTTAGTAATGGCGTGTATAGCTACAGCAACGTTAGGATTTACAGGTATGTTAATAATGTTATTAGGTGTTAGAGGTAGTAAGACCTAACAACATCACTACTCAGACCTTCCACGCATCATCACTAATACAGTCAATAGTTAATTAACTTAGTTAAGTAATAAATTAAGATGTACTCATTAAGTGTTAGGGTTGATGAGTTAATGAGGTTAAGAGGTAATGATGTTTTAGGTTATTGGTTAGGGGACTTACCTCAAGGCTGTAAACTATGCTTCTCAGGTCTTAAATCAGTATTATTCGTAACTGGCTTATGTAGTGTTAAGTGTTTTTACTGTCCTATATCACCTACTAGGAGGTTGAAGGACTTAATATTTATTAACGATGTTGAGGTTAGGGGTGTTAAAGACATCCTTACTGAAGTTGCAGTATCTCTATCTAAGGGTGTTGGGATTACCGGTGGTGAACCTCTAGAAGTTGTTGATAGGGTTGTAGAGTTGGTTAAGGTTTTAAAGAATGTTTTCGGGGATGAATTCCATACACACTTATACACCAACGGTGTTAAACTTGATGAGGTTGTTATGGAGCGTTTAGTTAATGCTGGATTAGATGAGATTAGAATTCATGTAATATCTGATAAGTCTTTTAATGCTTTAAAGAAATGTCTGGATTACTCAGTTGATGTAGTTGTTGAGAACCCAGTCATACCTAATGATGTTGAAGGTCTTAAGAAGATAATTGAGTATGCGTACGGTGTAGGTGTTAAGTATGTAAATCTTAATGAGTTAGAAGTAAGTGAGTTAAATTTTGATGAGTTAGTTCTTAGGGGTTTTAAGATATCTGAGGATGGTAGGTCAGTAGTAGGTTCTAAAGAAACAGCTTTAGAGGTCTTAAGGTGGGTTACGGATTCAGGTATTGGGATTTCAGTACATTTCTGCCCAGCTGTATATAAGGATATGCATCAATACCCTATGAGGTTGTCTAAGAGAGCTATAACTACTAAGAGGGTTTTTGAGGTTATTAACAATAGTATTGTTAAGTGGTTAGAGGTATTAGATGATGAGACAACTAACTTATATCTTCAAGACCTAGCTATTAAATTAGAGGATAAGTACTTAACACATGTTAAGTTAGGTAGGAGGTTTAGTAAAGCTAGAGTTATGGAGGCCTTACCACTAACTCCTAGGAAAGTATTAAATGAAACTCCATTAAGTGAGTAAGGTTAGACTTTAAATCTCACCACTAATTAAGTAAGGGCGTTAAGTTATGGTTGTAGAAGGTGTAGGAAGGATTAGAGACGAGTTATCTAAGTTCTTAATAGACAATCTCGATGTTTACGTGAAGATATTGAGGGAGTTAGTAACGTATAAGTCAGTAGCTTCTTGGAGTGATAACGAGTTAAGTGATTGTGCTAACTACATAAGTGATATACTTAAGTTGAGGGGGTTTAAAGTAACTCTTAAGAGCGGTGGTGGTGCTCCAGTAATTTTTGCTGAGGTGGGTTCTGGAGGTAGGACAGTTCTAATGTATAACCACTATGATGTCCAACCACCAGACCCTCTAGACCTGTGGAGTTCAAACCCGTTTGAATTAGTTGTTAAGGATGATTACTTGCTCGGTAGAGGTGTAGCTGATAATAAAGGTAATATAGTTGCTAGGATAGCAGCTATAGACTCAATAATAAATTATCTAGATGATCTTAACTTGAGAGTTAAGTTCTTGATTGAGGGTGAGGAGGAGGTAGGATCTCCAACACTTGATAGAGTTGTTAGAGATAGTCTGGATTGGGTGAGAGCTGATGGTGGTGTGTGGGAGACAGCTTACGTAGGTAGTGATGGTAGGTTAGAGATACCTTTAGGGTTTAAGGGTATGTTATATATTGAGGTAGTGTTAAGAGGAGCTGATAGGGATGTCCATAGCGGACTAGCACCTTTAATACCTAACCCTGCTTGGAGACTAGCTAAATTACTCACGTACCTAAAGAGTGAGGATGGTATCATACTAGTTCCTGGAGTGTATGAAGGTGTTGACCCTGAATTCATACATTACTCTGAAGAATTATTAAAGAATTTAGACTGTAATGAATTAGTAACTCTAAGGAGGGAATTAGGTATTAAAGAATTTGTAGGGGGTTTAGATTGTTTAGAAGCGTTTAAGGGATTATATATGAAGTCATCACTTAATATCTCAGGTCTCTACTCAGGTCATGTAGGTAAAGGTGTTAAGACTATAGTTCCTTCAGTAGCTGGTGTTAAGATAGACATAAGGTTACTTCCAGGTCAGAATCCTGAGTATATCCTTAAGAAATTTAAGGAATACTTAAGCATGTTAGGATTTCCAGATGCTGAAGTAGTAATCCATAGTATGTACCCAGCAGGTTATACAAAGCCTAATGAAGCTATTGTTAAGAGTTCTGTAGAAGTAGCTAATGAAGTCTACGGTAAATACCCTAAAGTACTACCTATATCAAGTGGTTCAGGACCTATATACCTATTCACAAACATAGCTAAAATCCCTATGACTGGAGCAGGTGTAGGGTATTACAACTCTAGAGTACACGCACCTAATGAAAATATAAGGAGGAAGGACTTCTTAAACGGTATGAGGCACGTAGCTCTAACACTAATTAAATTTTCGTCAGCAAGTTCTTCAAGTAGAGATTAGATATGTATTAGATTCTAATATCGTTAAACTCCATGAATTCATACTTAGAGAATTGACGGATAGATAATATAATATTTTTAAGATTTAATACCTACTTATACTCTAGGTAATTAGATTGTATGAAGATAAAGCTAAGTTAGTTGAGGAAGTCCTCGTAAGTATTGAGGTTCCAGGATTTGATGTAGACCTCATAAGTAGTGGTGTTGTTAGGAGTTTTAGAATTTCTAGTGATGGTAGTAGGGTAGCTGTCTTCGTAGATTTCCTAAGCTCAGATCCTGCATGCCCTTTCTGTAAATTCATTAATCATACTTTATGGAATTCAATAATTAGTAGGATTAAGGAGGAGCTTAGTAAGGTCGGGTTTAAGGAGGTTTTAGTACTTGATGTGAGGTCTAAGAAGTACTTATGAGTTAGTCCTCCATAATTTCTTACTGAGTAGTACACTCATGTATTGGTGGTGATATTTTGAGGAGGTCTAAAGTGTATTTGAGGAGGCATTTAATGGTACGTAGTGAGTACGGTAGGTTGATATTAGAGGGTGTTAAGAAAGCTACTATAAGGTTAGGTGTAGTCATACCTAAGTATTATGATGAGGTCATAGTACATAGTGGTGGTAGACCTATAGCTAAGGTTAGGATTGTTGATGTTATCTATAAGAGGGTATCACAACTTACTGATGAAGACGCTAAATTAGATGGTTTTAATAATGTTAGTGAGTTGGTTAAGGCACTTAAGGAAGTTTACGGTGATTTCTCACCTAACGATACTGTAACGATAATAAAGTTTGAAGTGATTCAGAGGTTAGATGAGCTTAAGACTTATGATAGGTATCACGGGCTTAGCCCAAGTGATATCGCTAGGATAGGTTTAAGGTATTTAAAGAGTATCCTTAACGATGATGAGATTAAGATTTTGAAAGTCCTCGGTAGTGGTTTATCGATTAGGGAGGCTGCTAAGGAGCTATACGGATCTGTAGAGAGGAGGTGGAGGATTAGGAGGGTTGTTAGGAGGGTAGCTGATGAGTTGGTGAGGAGGGGGATTATAAGGATAGTTGATAGAGATTATTTAGGTGGTGATGGGGAGGGTGTTAAGAGTTAAGGAGTAAATAGTTAGTGGATTACCTACATATAGAGCTTATTAATTAAATCTTTAAACTCTCTTAAAAGACTCTTATAATACATTACTTCATTCTCTGTAGGGTATACCCTCTCAGCACCTGATGTTATAGACTCACATAATTCGTAAATACCTTTCTGATTAACGTGTTTTAAAGCTCTTAAGGCTAAGAAGATATTACCTATGTGTGAGAGGTCACCTACTGTAGTATACATGACCTTCCTACCTAGGATATTAGCAAGTAACTTCCTAATGAAGTAATACTCAGATAGTTTACCACCTACTCTAACCTCATCAACACTAACTCCAACATCCTCCATACTAGAGTATATTAGGGCTAAGAGCATTAACACACCCTCAATAACTGAGATAGCTACGTCCTCCCTCCTACTACTACTGTCAAGTCCTAAGATACTTAACCTCCTAGTAGGTTTTATGAAGGGTAGTCTCTCAGGGTGTAGAAGAGGTATTGAGATTAGAGTCCTAGTCCTCTTAACAGTATTATTCAGGGACTCAAGTACTTTAGAGTATTTTATAGGGTCTTGAGGATCTATATCGTAGAGTAACTTTATGATGTACTCGACTACAACACCAGCGTTATTTATAGCTCCACCACCTAACCAAGTCTTATCGATGAAGTAGTATGTTTGGAACGTCATTAGTGGTGATGGGTCTACAGTAGCTTCTGAAGTTACAGCTCTAATCATAGCACTACTACCTAAATTCACAACACCTAAACCGCTTAACCCACCAGTAGCTCCGTAGATCATTGAAGCACCGTCAAATAACCCTAGAACTACTGGTATATCATCATTAAATCCTAACTCCTCCTTAAGTCCCCTCCTTAACGTCCCAACATAGTAACCCTCATGAAGCCCCGGTAGTGAACCCTCATCAACACCTGCTATAGTGAGTCCTAAATCATCCCATTTAAGAGTTCTTAAGTTAAGTAGTTGATACGTTCCTGAAGCTGTTGAGAGGTCTGTAACGTACTCACCTGTGAGGAAGTTCATTAAGAATGCCTTAGAATCCATTAAGTACTTAACCCTCCTAAACTCACTACCTAAACGTCTCTTAAACCAGATTATCTTAGGTAACCCGTATATATGGAGTGGTGGGCATCCAGTCCTAAAGTATAGTTCTTTAGAGTAGGGTAGTACTTCATTAAGTACTTCGTAAGGTCTTTCATCCATCCACGTAATAATATTACTTAAGTAGTTCATCTCCTCATCAACGAGTAGTAAGCCGAAGAGGTAGGAGGTAAGTACTATAGCATCTGGGTGAACCCCACCAACACACCCCTTAACTAGAGTCTTAATATGTTTCTCAATATCTCTGGGGTCATGCTCATAAGAATTAACCTCAGGTTGTACAGGATTTACCCGCTGACTCAAACTTTTAATGACTTCAACCCTACTATCCTCGTAGAACTTTATTAAAGCTACCTTAACATTAGTAGTTCCTAAATCTATAGAAGTTATAAGCATTTAAATCCCGATATACTCCATCAACTACTTACTGAATCCTTACCCCTCTCCTCCTTAAGTCTCTCCTCATAAAGTTTCTTCAGCTCTTCATCACCCATACTGTTGTAAGGTTCTGCTAGTAACGACCTTAACTCAGGGTTCTTTATGAAGTAGTATACAGCGTAGGAACATATAGGTACTATCTTCAAACCCCTCTCCCTAGCTACCTCTACAGCCTTATCAACTAATAACTTAGCGTATCCCTTACCTCTATGTTGTTCTGGGGTGTAGGTAGCTATTAACTTAATGTAATTACCATTAACTTCATATCTTAGGAATGCTTTAGAACCATCACTTAATCTTATGTAGAATACTTGGGAAGTATACCTAACCTCTACATCCTCAGACATCTAAACACCTTACCAATGTATAACTTACCAGTAAGTTAATATGTTTATATTGAGAGATGCTTACTTAAGATTAAGGGGTCGTAACTTGAGTGAGGGTAAATGTAGTGAGGTTATGGAGGTATTAGTTGTTAAGGCCTCAGACATAGCTAAGTTATTAAGTCAACCTCCTGAAGGTGATGAAGTCTCTATGAGATTCGGTAAGATTTTTGAGGAGGAGTACGCCTTAGCTAATCACATATACATGTGGTCTTCTCATATAAGTACTCCTAAGAAGTTTATCAGGAAGGTAGCTGCTAGACTTAAGTCTGAAGGTATATACAGTAGGGAGTTAGTCGTTAGAGCTTATAGGGCATACTCAGCACTACTTAAGGCTGGAGTAGTAGGTGAGAAACCATCAACACATTTCAAAGAATTTAAAGACCTCATATTCATAGCTGCACAACCAGACCTCTACAACTCTTCTACAGGGACTTACTACGAGTTTAAGTTATACCCTATAAATGATTATGCTAGGACTCAAGCAAGAGTTTTCGCCTGGGTTTTAGAGAAACCTATAGTACTTGTAGGTCTTAAGGAAGGGTCTAACGGGTATTTCGATACTGAGAAGGAAGTTATAAACCCACCAAAAACCTTAGATGTAAGTCCTGAGGAGTTGAAGAGGATTGCACGTATTGAGGAATTCTGTAAAGACCTTAAAATCCCAGTACGTATGTTTATGAAGTATAAGTATTCTTATGAAGTTGATGAGTGGCTAACTCCTTAAGTCTACTGATGACTAACTCTAACCCATCCTCTACGTCCTTACCAGGTGATTGAGGTGTTATTACTGGTTCCTCAACAACACCTACTAACCCCTCTATAAAAGCTCTAAAACTCTTAATCATTCCCTGACCGTAACCCCCACCTAATATAGAGACTAAACCAACAATCCTACCCTCACTAAGTAACTTCCTTAAGTAACAACCGTATAATGCGTAGGTTAACTCACTAACCCGTAAGTTAGTTAATCTATCATCTTTATGTGCGTCAAACCCAGCAAATACTATAACTACATCAGGTCTGTATATCTCCCTAACACGTTCTACTACGTTCTCTAACACCCATGAGTATTGATTATCACCACTCCCAGGATATAACGGTATGTTTATCTTACTACCCTCAGCTCCAGGTCCTCCCATATCACTTAACCATCCAGTACCTGGGTAGATATACCTCTGATGTATATCTATATGGAGGACTCTAGCCTCACTCCAGAAAATCTCTTGAGTACCATTACCGTGGTGTGCGTCAAAATCTAATATCATTACCTTATAACCTAAGTCTACTAAAGTCTTAGCAGCTACTGCAGCATAATCAAATATACAGAAACCTAATGTAGGTGCACCCATAGCAGGACCCCTCCTACCAGCATGATGTCCTCCAGGCCTAGCCATTATAAACCACGGACTCCTAGAGTAGATAGTATCTAGAGCTGCTACTCTAGCTGTAGCCGCGAATGATGCAGCGACATCACATGTGTATTGAGTTACGTATGTATCAGAGTCTATGTAGTGGAAACCTTTAGCACACTCACTAACTAACCACTCAACATAATCTCTATCATGTACTAATAATACGGCATTATAGTCAGGTTCTACAGCTTTAACTAACTCTACGTATGACCAAGCAGGTGAATTCCTTAACTCCTCTAAAGATTTCTCAACCCTCCAAACACCTTCTGGGTGAATACCTAAGGGATCACTATGAAGTCTATGTCTCTCATCATAAACAAGTTTAAGCATATATTGAATCACCTACTTTAAAATTCAGAATATTAAATTAAAACTGTAGAACATTTTAGGTGTTAACAATGATTCAAGTACTTAAAGAGGAAGTCTTATGTAGAGGTAAGAGAATTACATTAACTCGGAGGGAGTATATATTTAAAGATACTGTGTTTACTAAGGATGTAGTGAGGTTCGGTCAGGCAGTAGCTATAGTTCCTATAGTAGGTAGTGAGGTAATCCTGATTAAGCAGTTCAGACCATCACTGAATAAGTGGATTTTAGAAGTACCTGCTGGTAGGGTAGAAGTTGGTGAGGTGTTAGAAGATACTGCTAGGAGGGAACTTATAGAGGAAGTCGGTTACAATGCTAAAACACTAATTAAGTTGGTATCGATATACCCAGCACCTGGTTATAGTGATGAGGTACTCCATATATTCTTAGCTAAAGACTTAACATACGTTGGTAGTAGACCTGAAGTAGGTGAGCTTATAGAGGTTGTTAAGGTTGAATTAGATAGAGCTTTAGAGGTCATATTAAGTGATGAGGTAGTTGATGCAAAAACATTAATATCATTACTTATCCTAAAACTTAAAGCTTCAGAACTAGGATTACCTCCTAACCGATGAATTTAAGAATTCATCAACTAACTCACTTATCGTAGGGCCTTCTAAAACCTTTAACTCCCAGTAAACTCTAACTACTGGTTTACGTATGTTGATAATCTTTGTTAGGTCTACCGGTGTACCGAGGATTACAGCATCAACATCCATGTTATTGATAGTCATCTCTAAATCTCTAATATGTTTTACGTTATAACCTACTGAAGGTATTACAGGACCTACATGAGGATAGGTCTGAAGTAATTCCCTAACAATCCCTACAGCATAGGGTTTAGGATCGATTACTTCAGATACACCATACTTCTCAGCAGCTACATAACCAGCACCGTATGGTAAACCACCATGTGTAACCGATGGTGAGTCCTCAATAACAGCTACTCTCCTACCCTTCACAAGCTCCGGCTTATCTACAAATACCTCCATATCAGCTAATACGACCTTAGCTTCTGGATTAACATCCTTAACATTCCTCACAACCTTCTCTACATCTTCTTTACGAGCTCTAGAAACCTTATTAACTATTACAGCATTAGCTAATCTAACATTTACCTCACCAGGGTATGTGGATATCTCATAACCTGGTCTCATAGCATCTGCAACAGTTACCATATAGTTGAACCTTATGAATGGGGTATCGTTATTCCCACCATCCCATAATATCACATCACCTAATCTCTCAGCCTCAATTAATACCCTACCATAATCTACACCAGCAAGTACAGGTACACCTAATCGAATATAGTGTATGTACTCCTCCCTCTCCTCAATAGTTACTCCATACTTATCAAGGTCTTCCTCAGACCTAAATACCTCAACAACTACTTCTAAGTCTCCGTAAGCCATAGGATGTCTTATCGGGACTACCTTCAAACCCCTACTCAGTAATTCCTTAGTAATAGCTCTAGAAACTGTTGACTTACCAGCACCTGTCTTAACAGCTGTGACAGCTATTACTGGCTTATAAGTCATTAAGTAGGTTTCTGAAGGTGGTAGGAGTCTTAATGAAGCACCAGCAGCTAAGACTTTAGAAGTAAACCTACCTAATTCCTCATAAGTTAAATCACTATAGGATAAGACAACCTCATCAACACCTAACTCCTTAATAAGTCTCGGTAATTCATCCTCAGGGTATATCGGAATTCCTAAAGGGTATTTAGGACCTGCGAGACTTGCCGGGAACCTCCTCCTCTCAATACCTGGTATCTGAGTTGCTGTGAAGGCTACGACTAGATACTCAGGATTATCTCTGAAATACGTTAAGAAGTTATGGAAGTCCCTACCACCAGCACCAGCTATAATCACCTTCTTAACCATACCAACACCGAAATTTTATTTAAATATGAATAAAAATTTTTTAAAGTTTTAATCAGATGACGGTGGGGATATTACGTCGTAAACCTTATAGATACAGTACCTAACTTATCGAATGTAGCTCTCACGAAATCCCCAGGCTTAACATCAACTGCACTTACTAGAGAACCGCTTAATACTACCTCACCAGCTCTTAAGTAAGTCCCATACTCACTTAACTTATTAGCTAACCATAACACAGCAAGTACTGGATTACCCATAACTGAAGCTCCAGCAGCTGTAGCTACTACCTCATCATTTACTTCGAAGACCATCCCAACTAACCTTAAGTCTAAGTCCTCTAACTTAGTTATCCTACTACCTAATACGAACCTAGCAGCACTAGCATTATCAGCTACAGTATCTTGAATCTTAATCCTCCAATTCTTAATACGACTATCTATGATTTCTAAAGCAGGTACTACACCTTCAGTAGCTCTTAACACATCAACTACTGTGAGTCCAGGACCTCTAAGATCTTCCTTTAATATAAATGCTATCTCAGCCTCTATCTTAGGCTGTATTAAGGTACTTAAGGATATACTACCACCATCACTTACGTACATAGTGTTAGTTAGGTGTCCGTAATCTGGTTCATAAACATTAAATAACTTCTGCATAACCTTACTAGTCAACCCTATCTTCCTACCGACGACTTTCTCACCCTTCGTAACCTTCCTCTCAATATTTACTAACTGGATTCTATAGGCATCATCTACAGTTATTGATGGGTAAACATCTGTTATAGGGTCTATAGGTAATCTCTTAACCTCTGCCTCATATAACATATCAGCTATTTTAGATATCTCATCCTTAGTTAAGGGCATAAGTCATCAATACTACATATCCTTTACTGAAAATAAGTCTTCATTGAAAGTTAATTAATTTAGTCTCCTAATCTATATAAGGGATTCGTACGTCTGAGGTTAAAGTCGTAAGTAATATTAAGGTTGACTTAAGTGGTAGGGTAGCATTCATAACCGGTGCTGCTAGAGGTGTTGGTAGGTATTTAGCTCTTTCAATGGCTTTAGATGGTGCTGATTTAGTCTTAATTGATAAGGATTTAGAACCTCTAGAGAAGGTTGCTGAGGAGGTTAGGAGTTTAGGTAGGAGGGTATTAGCTCTTAAAGCTGATGTTAGTAGGTGGGATGATGTACGTAGAGCTGTTGAGGAGGCTATAAAGACCTTCGGACATATAGATATATTAGTTAATAATGCAGGTATTGAAGGGCCTTTCGACTTCGTAGAGAATATAAGTGAAGAGGATTGGGATGCAGTAATTAACGTTAATCTTAAAGGTACGTTCCTATGTACTAAAGCTGTAGTTCCATATATGAAGAAGCAGGGTTACGGTAAGATAGTTAACGTAGCTTCAGTAGCTGGTGTTGAAGGTAATGCTAAGATGTCACCCTACTGTGCTTCTAAAGCAGGTATGATAGGACTTACTAAAGCACTTGCTGAGGAGTTAGCACCCTACGGTATAAGAGTTAATGTTGTTGCTCCAGCATTAATTGAGGGTACAGCACTAACTGATAGGTTACCTAAGGAGCAGAGGGAATTCCTAGCTAAGAAAATACCTTTAGGTAGGTTATGTAAGCTTCACGAGGTTGTAGACTTAATTAAGTTCTTAGCATCAGATGCTGCAGACTTCATAACTGGTTATGTACATATAATAGCTGGTGGTAGGGCTAGAGCTTAAACTTAAATTACTAAGGGTAGGATATACTCGGTGATTAGATGTTTGAGACTTCCTTATGGTTTGTAAGCCCTTATAACTACGTCGATGAGGTCCGTAAGAAACTTTCACTACCTGAGAGGGTGTATATCCACGATACTACATTAAGAGATGGTGAGCAACAACCTAATGTTGTCTTTAGGAAGGATGAGAAGGTTAAGATCGCTATAGCATTAGATGAAGTAGGTGTTGACTTCATAGAAGCTGGTCTACCTGCAGTATCTAGAGAGGATTTCGAAGCTATTAAAGCTATAGTTAAGCAAGGGCTTAAGGCTAAGGTATTATCATTTAGTAGGTGTTTGAAGGAGGATGTAGACCTAGCTTTAAAAGCTGATGTTTCAGGGTTAGTTATGGAGTTACCATCTAGTGAACATATAATTAAGTATGCTTATAGATGGGATGTTGGGAAGGCTTTAGAGAGGTCTAGAGAAGCTTTAGAATACGCTAAACAACACGGTCTCTACGTTAAGTTCTTCACTATAGATTCTACACGTTCTGAAATTCCATTCCTTAAGAGAGTTATTGATAATGTTAAAGACCTTATGGATGCTTTAGTACTAGCAGATACATTCGGTGTTATGAGTCCTTACGCTATGGAGTATTTCGTAGGGGTGATTAAGGGATTTGTTGATAAGCCTTTAGAAGTACATGCACATAACGACTTCGGATTAGCTGTTGCTAACTCATTAGCAGCTGTAGTTGGTGGTGCATCAACAGTACATGTAACTGTTAACGGACTTGGTGAGAGGTCTGGGAACGCAGCTCTTGAGGAGGTAGTACTTGCGTTAGAACTCTTACTAGGTGTTAAGACTAATATTAAGAAGGAGAAACTCTATGAATTATCAAAACTTGTTGAGGGTTTATCAGGTGTTAAACTACAGCCTCAGAAAGCTGTCGTAGGTGATAACATAACTAGGGTTGAGTCAGGAATACTAACTGATTGGTGGTTCAACGTTAAGGATGTAAAGCCAACTGAGATACTCCCATACATACCTACATTAGTAGGTAGGAAAGCAGAACTAACGATATTACTCGGTAAGAAGTCAGGTAAGAGGAATGTAGTTGAGAAGTTAAGAGAGTTGGAGGTATCAGTAAGTGATGATGAGGTAATGCAGTTATTAATGAAGCTTAAGGAGAAAGCTGTAGAGTTGAAGAGAGCTTTAACAGATGAGGAGTTCAGAGAACTAGTACGTGAAGTCTTGAAGAAATGAGTTCACAGCTTAAATAATTACTTAGAAAGCTTACCATGCTAAAGTAATTAACGAACATATCTACCCATACTTAGTGAATAATCCATTACTTAGTAATACTCTCTTTAACACTCTTTAAGGTTTTTCTCACATCCTTCGCACAGAGTATAAAGTCCTTTAGAGTTACTGTATAAGGTGCTTCACCTCTTCTCACTACCTCAACTAAAACACGTGGTACTCTAAAGACCTTACTCCTTGAGGTACTTTTAACTTTGATGTATATATCAGAGAGAGATTTAACTAACTCAACATCATGATCATCTATGATTAATGTAGCTATCCTCAATTTCTTCAAATACAATATAATATTCATGGTGAGGTCTTTATAATCTGCTTCAGTAATTGTTGATGTGATCCCTAATGGTGGAGTTCCTATGAATACTATGAGGTCAGGGTTATACTCTCTTAATAATTTAAGTACTTCATACATAGATTCTTCAGGTAAGTATGCTGAAGGATTTAAACCTTCAATTCTTACATAATTACTTAATAACTCCTCAGTAATACTTACTCCTGCAGTAATTCTTTCAAAGCCTCTACGTATCCCGTATATCATATGTTGAGGCGGGATTATATAGGAAATTACGAGTACTCTACCTCTATAAATGATTGCTATTAATGTGATGTATGCTAATATGTAATCTATATATGCTAAGGTAGGGTGTAGTATGAATATGAGTTCTCCCGGATATATAGAACCGATCTTACGGTCTAAAGACTTACAGGGATGTTTATGAGGTTTAGTGTAGTCAGGTGCAGGTATTTCTTTTAGTAATGGCGGTAGGAATACTCTAATCCCCTCACCTTCCTCTATGGCGAATCCTATCTTAGCAATCCTCGTCGGACTACCTCTAGACTTCCTAATCTCCATACTCCTCAATACTAAATTATTTACAACTTTACAACTCGTGAAGATCACTACATCAGATACAAACCCTACATCACCTAAGCCGTCCCCACCACCTTCAACCTCATGAATAAGTACTGTAAGTCCGTTGATTAATTTAGAGAACTCGATAAGAGTGTTTTGTAATGTTGCTCTAGCCTCAATATCATTACCTATAACTTTAAGTATAGGTGTTATTGAGTCTATAACTAATACATTAGGATTAAAACTAGTTATAGTATCTTTTAAAATCCTTGAGAAGGTATCTATGATTGACTCCTTACTAATCATTAACGGTAATTTAATGAATCTTAATAAGTTCTTATCCTCAAGTTCTTTGAAATCCATACCTAAGTTCCTAACATTCCTGAATAGTTTATCCTTATCCTCCTGGAGGGATATATAGAGACATTTACGTCCTTTTAAAGCATTCCAGTAGCATATGGATGAAGCTAATGTAGTCTTACCAGACCCTAAACACCCAGCAATAAGTAGTAATGTACCTTCGGATAAAGCATTACCTAGTAGTGAGTCCAGCTCAGCAACACCGGTAGTAAAGTTACTTATAAAACCACCTAGTTAAGTTATCTATCTCTAGAATTTAAAGATTCAACATTATCAGATATAGCGAGAACGAGCATCAATACTCTACAGGCCAGCATCATCATCAATTAATTAATATAGTTGAAGGTTAAATCTTCTCATCAGCCTTGGAAGTCAGGTTATAGTGTTAACTGACCTCCGTCCTGAAGGGTGAGGGTCCCTCCAGGGGTTCATCGGTCTCCCATCTATTCGTGGTTACATCTATAGATATTAGGTTTTTACGTCATTATATTTGGTTAGACCATGAATAACGTCTCAGATATTAACGTTAAGTTTTATAAGAATGAGGATGTAGTTAAGATTGTAGGTATTATACCTAGGGAGCATCAACATTTAAGGTTATTAATATTCTTTAAAGATCAGGTAATTGTCTTACATGAGGCTACAGTAGCAGCTATAGTTAGAGCATACGTTAATATAGTATCACATCCTACTAGGAGAGCTGTAGAGTTAATTCAGACTAGGTTAGGTAAGGATGTTAGGAAGTTAGGTTATGCTGAAGTTCAGTTAGTAGATAGTTTAAGGAGTGAGGATGAGATCTTAAGTGAGTATAACGTCATATTCAGCTCTACACGTAAATAGTTTGTAGGTATTTTAAAGTCATTAAGACTACATACACGAATATCATAATATCTACTAATCCGATCTTAGGCTTGCCTAAGACTAAGTTAATGTTTCTGAAGGTCTTCTGGGTTAATGCTTCAGCTAATTGTGTTGAGGACTTAATAGTATGGACTACTAACGGTATTGGTAGATTCATTAATAATTTCCTCTTCCTTAACCCCCTCCCTCTCAGAGCTACTAATGCTTCATTCACAACATAGCTCATGTACTCGGATAACCTAATAACTATAGGTATCGCTAGAGTTGCTGTCGGAGGTATTCTCAACCTCATCAACGTGTATGTCAACTCTAACGGAGTTATTAACTGTAGTACGTTAGTGAGTACTAAAGCTATAGTTAACAACCTTATAATCATGTCTAGAGCTTCTAACGGTGTATACATTATAGTTAGGATTATGAATGGAGGTATTACTAACCACGCATAAAGTTTTAACAAGCCTACTACCTCATTAAAACCCTTACTCACTACTAACAATATAGTCAGTATTAGAGATAATGTGAAGGCACTTAATACGTAACCCATATACAATGATAACAATACCCAAGTTATCGATAAGAACCCAGTTACCGGATGTATACTAACTCTTAACTTCATCAATACACCTCAACCTAAGACCTAACTCCTTACCAACTCTAACTACCTCAGGTTCTGGAAACCCTATATGCTGTAGTACATCACTGTAGAATATATCTAATGTACTACCCCCACACACTATATGCCCGTCGTTAACTACGTAGACGTAGTCTGAAGTCATTAAGATGAAGTCTAAGTCGTGAGAAGCGATCACTACAGGTATTTTAATACTCCTTAATAACTCACTAACAGCGTATCTCTCCCTCAAACTAAGACCGTTAGTAGGTTCGTCAAGTACTAATGCTTCAGGACCCCACACAACTGCTAAGAGTATAGATACTAACCTAGCCTGACCTACAGATAACTTAAACGTATACTTACTCAGTAAGTGTTTAAGACCGTAATTACCTAAGAACTCCTCAACCTCTCTAACACTACCTAAGTACTCTAGGAATTCCTCAACTACTGTAGGTTTAGTGAAGGAGTAGTACGGGTTTTGCCATGAACTCCCAACCTTCTCAGGAACTACTACCCTCCCCCTATCAGGTTTTAAAGCCTTAACTACTACCTTAAGTATTGTAGTCTTACCAGCACCGTTAGGACCTATAAGAGCTACTACACCGTC
The DNA here is from genome assembly GCA_964655125.1 of uncultured Desulfurococcaceae archaeon. Classification (GTDB taxonomy): domain Archaea; phylum Thermoproteota; class Thermoprotei_A; order Sulfolobales; family NBVN01; genus CAZZLT01. Next base: position 37,425 of record CAZZLT010000043.1, read on the forward strand.
ATCAACTCTTAAGTTAATACCTTTGAGTATGTCCTTATACCAAACATCATATAACTCAATCTTAGCTAAGTGTATCACCTCAACATACTTAAAGGCCACTCTATATCAGGGTCTTTAGGTGCGTTTACTAACGACCCAGTATAAGCTACGTTACCATCCCGTAGAACTACTACCCTATCAGTAATGTTAGTTAGGTAACGTAGCTTATGCTCTGATAACACTAACGTATTTATGTCTAAGTTATTGAGTAGTCTTACTAAGTCTACAGCTCCTTTAGGGTCTATATGTGCGAATGGTTCATCAAGTATCAGTACCTCAGGATTTAACGCTAAAGCACTAGCTATAGCTACCCTCTGTCTCTCACCCATAGACAACTTCACTACCTTCCTATCCAGTAACTCCTTAATCCCTAACAACTCACTGATTTCCTTAATCCTAACCTCAACATCATTTAAACTTAGCTTCTGAGAACTTAATATGTAGGTTAATTCCTCCCTAGGTGTGGGCATTAGTATGTAGAGGTCGAATTCTTGAGGTACGTAAGCTACCCTACCCTCAACTAAGACCTCACCCCTAAGCTCACCACCATAAACTTTAAGAGCTACCCCCGACATAACCCTCAACAACGTAGTCTTACCACTACCAGTCCTCCCAGTAATTACAACCTTCTCACACCTCACGCTTAAGTTAACCCCCCTCAATACCCAATCTTCAGATTCTGGATACCTGTAGAACACGTCCTTAAGTTCTATAAACGCCATATATAGTCGACCCTACTCATGAGTTCTTCAACAGTCTTCCTCTCAATATCACTTAAACCACAATCATCTCTTAACGTATCCCCGTAGTAGCTGTTAGCTATGAATAGTACCGGTAATTCCATAACCTTAAGTAGTAGACTTAGGTCTCCAGTATGGAGATGTATTGATAAGTCGTTGATGACTAATACAGGTGTTGGATCACTCATATACTTTCTTAAAGCCTCCTCAGTTAACGACCTATTAACCCTGACGTAATCCCATAACTCACTACAATTCCTAGCCATTAATCTAGGGGCTTTCAACCCTTCAGGTCTTAAAATCCTAACCTTACTACGTATACTAACCCTACTACCAACACCTCCGTAGTCAGGTGCGAAGTCTAGAACTGTTATTCTGTCCTCACCACATAACTGAGCTAGTACATCAACTAACTTACTAGTTAATGTTGTCTTCCCCCTCCTAACATCACCGATTATGAGTATTTTAAAAGATTTTAACACGTTTAAGCACCTTTAAGACTGTAAAACCTATTAAAGTACCTATTGAAGTACTTACTAACCAACCAATCCATATAATCGATAGTGCTGCTAACCACCTCTCATAATGACCCATAAAGGGTGTGAATATGTATAAAGCTATTAGGAAGCCTATACCGGCAGTACCTACAGGTTCTACAAAAGCAGCGTACTCAGTAGGTAGTCTATACTTCCTAAGTACTAACGCTGTTAAACCAACTAGGAGAGCTCCTGGAATACTCCCTGGGAACGCATATATAGTACCTAAACCTAACATATTCCTAACAAGACTTACTAGGATAGCTACAGCAGTAGCCCACCAAGGACCTAATAAGACACCGCATAAGACATTAGTCATATGTTGCCACGGTAATGCTCTAGTAGGTCCTACAGGTATAAATATAGGTGAGAGAGCTATAGTTAAGGCTGAGAACATCAACGCCAACGCTAACTTCCTCTCAAAACCTAAGCGAACCTCCATATAGGATCCGATAAGGAGGGTGTCGTCGGATTAATAAGTCTAAGATAACTGAGTTATACAGTGGTTGTACCCCGCCAGACTAACCACCAACCATCTTCATAACCCTTAAGGGTTCTCAGGTGGTGTGTGATGGCGGGGCTAAGTAATTATTTCCTTCAATATTAATAAGTTTAGCTTTAAATACTTAGCTAGGTAGTACTCATAAATACGTACAGGGATTTCAAAGTAACTCCTAACGTGTTGGATAGGGTGTTGATATACTTAGCTAAAATAATGTTTTACATATATGCGTTAATATGGTTACTTAAGAGACGGAGGGTCAGTAACGTTGATGAAGTCTTAGACGTATTCTACCTAGACTTCCTAAGGATTAAGGAGGGTGATGTTGAGGTAGTCAGGATTAGTAGGTATGAGGTAGTAACTAAGTGTAGGAATCCATGCCCGATACTAACCCTAGCTATGAAGTTAAGATTAGATACTAAGTACGTATGTAGGGAGGTTTCAGAACCTGTATGTAGGTATGTGTTGAGGAGGTTAAACCCTAACCTAGTATTTGAGAGGGACTACAGTAACATAAGACCTTATAGTGATGGTTGTGTAGAGAGGATTAGTATTAAGGTATAGTAAAATTTAACAAAATTTAATAAAGTTATTTCTCGGTGGTCTTACGCATAAGTATGAAGTCCCGAAGTACTTAATGATTGATGTTATAACTACTTCTAAGGAATTAATAAACTACATACGTAGTTACGTTGATGGTGCAGGTGTTAGAGGTGTTGTGTTAGGTGTTAGTGGTGGTACTGACTCAGCTACTACAGCAGCATTAGCTGTTAAGGCTTTAGGTCCTGAGAGAGTTTATGCTTTAATACTACCTGATAAGGAGAATGAGGAGGAGGATATCAGGGATGCTGAGTTAGTAACTAAGGTGTTAGGGTTAGAAAACGTTGAGTACATAGATATTACTGATATTGTTGAGTCCTTCCTTAAAGCATTAAAAACTGATTATGATAGAGCTCCTAAAGTACCTAAAGGTAATATCAAGGCTAGAGTTAGGATGGTAATACTTTACTACTACGCAAACATACATAACTTACTAGTTGTAGGTTCTAGCGACCGTAGTGAGTACTTACTAGGATTCTTCACTAAGTGGGGTGATGGTGCTGCTGATATATACCCACTAATAAACCTCTATAAAACTCAAGTTAGGTTATTAGCTGAGTACTTAGGGATTCCTGAGAAGATAGTTTGGAAACCTAGTAGTCCAGGGTTTTGGAGAGGTCATAAAGCTAGAGATGAGTTAGGTGCTGATTACGACGTAATTGATAAGATACTCTACCACTTAATAGACTTGAGGTTAGACCCTGTAGAGACTGCTAAGGAGGTCGGAGTACCTCTAGAGTTAGTATACAGTATACTTAAACGTGTTAAGATGACTGAACATAAGAGGAGGTTTATTCAACTCCCACCAAAACCTATATACATTACTTAAGTTAAATCCTGTATAGTTCAGGACGTCTAAGCCTGAGTGTAGGTACTAACTTCCTAACATCATCAATAACATCTAAGTCTATAGTAACTTCCCTATACTTCTCACCAATACCTAAATCAGTAACTACAACTCCTAAGGGGTCAATTACTGAAGACCTACCGCTAAAGTGTTGACTGTATTGGGCTACTACAACAATATAAACAGTATTCTCTATAGCTCTAGCCCTAGCTAAAGTTAATAGGGTCTCTTCCTTTAGAGGCCCGCTATACCATGCTGCAGGTATGAATACTACCTCAACACCTTCTAAAGCTAACGTACGGATAACTTCCGGAAATCTTAACTCAAAACATACTGAAATCCCTATCTTAGCACTCCCTACGTTAATTACTTTAGATAATTCATTACCTGGTAGTAATACCTCAGATTCTCTATAAACATAAGCATCGAATAGATGAGTCTTCCTATAAGCATATACTAACTCATTATTAGGGCTTATAAGTACTGTAGTATTGTAGGTCTTTGGAGGCTTATCACTTTTCTCAACTAATGTCCCTAATATATAGGTGTTATACTCTGAAGCTAGTTTCTTAAGGAATCCTATATATGAACCGTTTAAATCCTCAGCTAGTGTGTATACCTCCTCAGGTTTAAGACCTGTGATATCGAATAATGAGTATTCAGGGAATACAACTATATCTGCTTCCTTAATCTTAAGTAGATTACTTATCTTACGTACGTTGACTTCCTTATCCTTAGTAGCTCCGAATTGAAGTATCCCTACGTTAAATCCCCTCAATGACTAACACCCCTAACTACTGGTAAGACCTTAACCTTATACCTAAACTCTAACTTCCTACCAAGTACAGGATCTACTAACTCAAATCTAAATGAATCTCCGAAAATTACTTTCTCAGTTTTTAGAGGTACTGTACCTGAGAATATTACTAACCCATCAGCTTCAACACCTAACTCCTCCACAGTAAGTCTTACTAATTCTTCAGGATGTTTAATAATGCTTAACAGTGCTTCCTGATATAGTACTTCATTACCTTCATAAGTAGTATAACTCCTAATCACTAACTCATCCCAATGATTCCTCACATCATCATACCTCCACACATCAGGTGGTACGATCTTAGGGTACATCTGCTTACTCTTTAAAACATTAATCCTCTCAATATCTCTATCAGTATGGTCACTACCGACAGTAACATAAGAGATCTTACCATCCCTTACAAAAACTACGTACTCAACCTCACCACTACTCATACCATCAACAACTTCAACCTCATCAAAACTCTGTAGTAAGTATTTAGAAACTACGTAGAACATAGGGATTTTAGGAGGTCTTACAACACCTAACTTCTCTAACTCCTCAATATGTTTAAGAACTGTAGCTGTATCCCTCCCACTATAGCCTGTGAGGACTAAGTACTTAACTTTAAAATCATCAAATACGAATGAATTATCAATACCTATAACCCTAAAAATAACTATCCCCTGAAATCCCTAACTAGGAAATATTTAAATCTTAAGACTACTGCTAGAAATCAACTTCCTTAAGAGGAATACCTCAGATATATCCTCTAACGCTTCAATAGCGTTTAACGCCTTAAATATATCATTACTTACTGAGACTACACCATGACCTTGAAGAACTACTACAGGACACTTACTAACAGCATCTCTAACAGCATTAGCTAGTTCTTCAGATCCTGGCGGGTACCTACCTACAACCTCAACACAAGGTATAGATACTTTAGACTCTACATAAGTGCTTAAATCAATATCTATACCTAAATCATATACTAAAGTAGTTATCGGGTTATGAGCATGTACTACAGCTCTAACCCAATCATAACTCCTATAAATATTTAAATGCATCTTAGACTCAATAGAAGGTCTAGACTTACCAACCCAACTACCATCTAAATACATTAACACAATATCATCAGGTCTTAACATATGCTTAGGTTCTTTAGAAGGCGTTATCCATATATAATCACCACTACCCCTAATACTAGCATTACCACCTAAAACATTAAGTAAACCCCTATCATGTAAAACCCTCATAACACTACATAAAACCTCCCTAGGATCCAACCCAAACACCTCAGTGTAAGAATCAGTAAAGTTAATAAATGTTTTAACTTGTATAGAAATCTGGGACATAGGTTTGAGTAAGGTGTTAAATAAGTATGTAATTGTAGGAATTATCATTGCGCTTGTTCTAATTGCGGTAGTAGCTTATGTAGCATTTCCTAGAACCACAACACCTCAGATAACTCATGTAAGGTTCTTAGCAGGGGTTTCAGGAGGTGGCGGTTATCAGTTCGGTACTGCGTTAATTAAGATTTGGCAGGAGAAGATCTCTGAAGTAACTTTCACGTTAGAAGCTACTCAAGGATTTATAGATAATGCTAGGAAAATGTTTGCTGGTGTTGGTGAGTTAGGTGTTGTTCCAGCTGATGAAGCCTTAAAGATATTAGGGAATGCCCCACCGTATAATACCTCAGGTTATAAAGTATATGCTGTATTACCGTTATTACCACTAACATACTTTCATGTATTAGTGCCTGCAGACTCACCAATAAACTCCTTCTCAGACCTTAACGGTAAGAGAGTTAACATACTAACTAGGGGTTCTTTAACTGAGAAACTAGCTGGACAGATATTTAATGTGTTAGGTATTAATATAGTACCTACATACTTACCACATACTGAAGCAGCTATAGCTCTCTCTAAGGGTGAGATAGATGCTGCAGCAACAACTACATTCGCATCACAGTATAAAGAGCTAGCATTAACGATGAAGTTAAAGGTATTATCATTAAGTAATGCTGAAGTTGATAAACTAAAAAGGGCGTTACCTTACCTTAGTTTCAAAGAATTTGACTTCGGAACTCAGTATGAAGGGTGTGGTAAAGCATTAGTTCCGATCTCGTGGACTTTAGTAGTTGCTAGGGCAGACCTACCTGAAGACTTTGTATACAGGCTTATTAAGACTGTTTATGAGAACTTAGGTAATCTCACAACTATTTACCCAGCAGCTAAGGAGCTAACACCTGAACTATTGTTGGAATCTCCATTACCGTTACATCCTGGAGTTATTAGGTACTATAGTGAGAGAGGTATTAGAGTACCTGAGGAATTAAGACCTAAGACTTAATGATGTTTGATTCTATATTCTTATAGGTTTATAAAAAGGTTTTTTATAATAACAGGGGGTCTATAATGTCTAGTTATACTTCAAATGTTTTAGTAACTATAAGTAAGTATATAACGTTCATCTACGGACTTATATTCTTATACAGCTTCATAACATATCCTTTCGATCCATTCCTACAGAACAGCTTATTCCTTCAGATAGTATTTATACTAGCATTCTTTAAATTTTTAAGAAAGACTCCTAAGACCCACCTAAGGGTTATCCTCTTAATCCTGATGATGCTCTCCGTTATACCGGTTTTTTACATATCGTTAAACTATGTTGAAGTTGCTTATAAAGCTGGAATACCTAATCAAGTAGAATTCGTGTTTGGGTTGGTTACCGTATGTTCTGTATTAGTTCTTACGTGGGTATTTGTAGGTAAAGTATTAGCTTTAACAACGTTGATATTCATAGCTTATGCTTACTTAGGTAAGTACATACCTGGTTTATGGGGTCATGGTGGTTACCCGTTAGACATGCTCATAGGTTACTTCTACATGACTCGTGAGGGGTTGTGGAGTTTACCGTTGAATATAGCGTCTACTTACGTTATAGCATTTAATATCTTAGGATCTCTACTTAGTAGGATTAAAGCGACTAAGTTGATCATGGAAGCTCTCTCACCTATGACTAAAGTTAAGGGAGGTCCTGGAATAACTGCTGTTATGAGTAACATGTTGTTAGGTATGGTTTCCGGTAGTGCTCCTGAGAATGCAGCGATAACAGGTACGACATTCGCACCAGCATTAAAGGAGTACGGTTTTACACCTGAGAAATCAGCTGCTATTATAGCTTCAGCAGCTGCTGGTGCTCTCATCATGCCCCCTGTTATGGGTGCAGCAGCTTTTCTTATGGCTGACTTACTAGGTATACCGTACAGGGATATAGTTATTGCTGCGTTCTTACCTGGAGCACTGTACTTCATCGCGTTAATGTTGTATGTGTACTTAGATTCGGCTTCGAACATAGCTAGAGGTTTGATTAAGGGATATAAACCGATGAGTGTTAATGTGGATAGCTTATTAAGGAATTACATCCATACCTTAATACCTTTAGGTGTAGTAGTCTATTACATACTAGCTGGGTACTCACCATTTAGAGCAGCTATGTACGGTATTATAGCATCTATAGTTGTATCGTTTATTAGGAAGGTAACTAGGATTAACTTGAAGGATATAGTTGATTCTGTATATGAGGCTATGAGTAGGGTTGTATCTTTAGGTATAGCTATAGCATCAGCATCACTAATATACTCTGTTGTGATGATGACGGGATTAGGTGTGAAGTTATCCTTACTCATCGATATCTTATCAGCAGGTAATCTAATGTTAGTACTTATACTGATAATGCTTTCCTGTATAGTGTTAGGTATGGGGCTACCAGCAACCGTAGCTTACTTAATAGTAGCTATAACTTTAGCTCCAGCAGTAGTTAATTTAGGGATTAGCCCCTTAGTTGCACATATGTTTATATTCTACTTCTCAACATTTTCGACGATAACACCGCCTGTAGCCTTAGCACTCTATACAGCATGTGCAGTATTTAACTCAGACATTATGAAGTCAGGTATTAACGCTATTAAGATGTCATTACCTGCATACATAACACCTTATATATTCGTGTTTAGACCGTCACTCCTAATCTTAGAAGGTAATGTTTATGAAGGTATAGTTGTGTTTCTATTCGCAGTTATAGCATTCCTTAGTATTTCAGTAGCTCTTACTGGTTACTTACTAAGACCTCTACAACACTATATGAGGGTTCTATACGGGTTATCAGCTCTCCTACTCATAATACCTGATTACTTCGTTAACGTGGTCGGTGTTATCATGATGTTAATCACTACATACCTCATAATATTTACTAAGAAACTCAAAGTCTACTAACATAATATTTTTAAATCTAGTACTTACTATTATCCAGGTGTGTGATATGTCTTCAGGGAAACCCTACAACATACTTGAGTGTAGTTATGTAGATGTTCAGGAATGGATTAAAGAATCAGATGTTGTGTTAATACCTATAGGGAGTTGTGAGAAGCACGGACCTCACCTACCTTTAGGTACTGATAGTTTCATAACAATAGCTGTTGTCGAGAAAGCTGCTGAGAAAGCTAACGTACCTTACACCCCCCTACTTCCTTACGGTTACTCACCACATCATATGGGTGAGATGGGTAGGGGTTATGGGACTATAACACTTAAGGGTAGGACGTTTAGATATTTAATATATGATATTGCTTTAAGTCTCATATACCACGGATTTAATAAGTTAGTGTTTGTCTCACACCACGGTTCTAACACTAAAGTAATTGATGACGTGCTAAGAGCTATTCGTTATAAGACTGGTGCGTTACCAGTATGGTATAAAACACCTACAGAACGTGATATAAAATTAATTAAGGACCTCCTTAAGTCCCCGCCTGAGAAAGCACCTGGATGGCATTCAGGTGAGGAAGAGACTTCAGTACTTATGTATTATAGACCTGACTTAGTTAAGATGGAACGTGCTCAGCCTAGGAGTATCCACGCACCTAAATGGTTAGGTGAGAAGTTCATTAAGACTGACGGTACACCTACTATAGAGTTTATGGGTAGTGAGAACATATGGATCCCTCTAGAACATCATGAGTATAGTGATAACGCTACTATAGGTGATCCCTTCATCTCAAGTCCTGAGACAGGTAGAGCTATAGTTGAGAGGATTTCAACACATCTAGCTGAGTTTGTTAAGGAGCTTAAGAAGGTTAGTATACAGGTATATTATAGGGAGTTTAAGGAGAGAGCATTCTAAAAGGTATTGTTTTTATGGGTAGGTTAGTAGCTATATTAGCTACTCTCGATACTAAAGGTCCTGAAGCACTCTTCTTAAAAGATATACTTACTTCAGCAGGTTTAGACGTGGTAGTCATAGACTTAAGCATACTTAACGAGCCTTTAGTTAGACCTGATATACCTAGAGAAGATGTACTGAGGGAGTTATCTCTAGACCCTAAGGAGTTCTTAAGTAGGGTACGTGATGGTAGGTTAAGACGTGATGAAGCTATAAAGCTTATGGGTTTAGGAGCTAGTAAAATACTTACTAAGCTGATTAAGGAGCTTGGTGGTGTTATCGGTATAGGCGGTAATCAAGGTACTGCAGCAGCATCCATAGCTATGAAGGTATTACCTATAGGGATACCTAAGATCATAGTATCTACAGTAGCTTCAGGTAATATAAGACCTTATGTAGAGTATAAGGATATAATGATTATGTTCTCAGTAGCTGATCTAGAGTTCGGGCCTAACACTATATCTAAGTTAGTATTAACTAATGCTGCTAACGCTATGATAGGTATGGTTAGAGGTTTAAAGTACTTAGATATTGATAAGAATGTTAGGAGGGTTGCTATAACTACGCTCGGATCTACTGGAGGACTCACGAGACGGTGTGTATACGCTCTTAAGGAATTAGGCTTCGAACCTATAGTATTTCATGCATCAGGTGCTGGTGGTTCAGCTATGGAGGAATTAATTGAGTCAGGTTTCTTCACAGCTGTCCTCGACTTAAACCTACATGAGTTAGTTGGTGAGGTAATACCTGATGATATCTACAGACCTATGAAGCCTAGACTAATTAACTCCCTAAGGTTAGATATACCTTTAGTAGTAGTACCTGGAAGTATTAACTACTTAGTCTTCGGACCTCCAGACACAATACCATCTAAGTACTTAGGTAGGCAGACACACTACCACAACCCATACAATACTAATGTTAGGCTTTCAAGGGAGGAGTTACTAACAGTAGCTGAACACCTATGTAGTAAGTTTAATAGTGTAGGACGTAGTGTTAAGGCTAAGTTAATAATCCCGTTAAAAGGATTCTCAGTATTAGATATACCTGGAGGACCTCTCTACAAACCTGATGATGATGTTGAGTTCATTAATTATTTAGTGAGGAGTTTAAGTAGTTTAGTAGGTATTTCAGAGGTTAACGCTAATATAAACGGTAGTGAAGTTTTTAATGAGGTTCTAACATCATTTAAAACATTAGTTAATGCTTGATAGTGTTTAATCCTAAGTTTATGTTTTTCTTTAGTTATTTAGGGATATAAGTATATTAAGGGTTTGATAGAGTTGTATAGGGTGGGTTATGATGAATGGTAAGATGAAGGCTTTAGTTATTTATAAACCTAATGATTTAAGAGTTGAAGAGGTGGATATCCCTAAGATTAAGGATGATGAGGTCTTAGTAAAGGTTGAGGCTGTAGGTATTTGCGGATCTGATATAGAGATAAAGAATGGGACATACCCTGACTACATAGCATACCCTATAATACCTGGTCATGAGACTGCAGGTACTATCGTTGAGGTAGGTAAGAATGTACTTGGGTTTAGGGTAGGTGATAGAGTAGCTATAGAACCTCATGCTGGTTGTGGTCAATGTAAAAACTGTAAAGTTGGTTACTACTCCTACTGTGTGAATTACGGGAAGCCTGGACATAGGACTTTAGGGTTTACAGTTAATGGAGGGTTTGCTGAGTACGTAGCTGCACCTGCTAGGAACTTACATAAGTTACCGAGTAATATGAGTTTTGAAGAAGGTGCTATGGCTGTCTCAGCAGGTACTTCAATGTTTGGTTTGATGGAGATAGGTGTTGATGCTGGAGAGTTTATAGTGATTATAGGCCCTGGCCCTATAGGTTTAACATCATTAGCTTTAGCTAAGGCTTTAGGTGCTGGTACTACGGTGATGGTAGGTACTAGGTGGTCTAGGCTTAATCTAGCTAAGGCTTTAGGTGCTGATGTGTTAGTTAATGTTAGGGAGGGTCAGGACCCAGTTAAGGTAGTTATGGAGTTAACTGATGGGTTAGGTGCTGACTTAGTAATAAATACCACACCATCACCTGAGTCTGTAGCTCAGAGTGTTAAGATGTTGAGAAGGAATGGTAGGTTGTTAATGCTTGGTATAACTTGGGAACCGACACCATTAGTACTTGGTGAGATAGTTGTTAAAGGGATAACTATTAAGGGTACTAGAGGTGAGGCTCGTAACGCGTTAGAACGTGTAATTAGTTTAGCATCTAGTGGTAAGATAGATTTAAAGAAGGTAATCACTCATACGTTCCCATTAAGTGAGGTTATACATGCGTTTGAAGTGTTTGAGAAACGTGTAGGTGATCCAGTTAAAGTAGTTGTTAAGCCGTAGTAGGTGTTATTTTATGAAGGTCTTAAGCGTTGATGTAGTACCTCTTAAGCTTAGATTAAGACTCCCTTATAAGAGTGCTAAGAAGGGTGAGGTCGTAGGACAGCAATATCTAGAGACGTTGATTGTTAAGGTACGTACAGATGATGGTTTAGTAGGTTATGGTGAGATACCGTCAGTGCCTAGGATGTTTGAGACTATTGATGTTTTTACTAACTTAGTCGGTAGTAGGGTTAGGGGTTTAGTAGTTGGTGAGGATGTATTCAATGTTGTAGAGGTTATTAATAAGATATGTAAGAAGTTTAAAGTTCCTGACTCAGTAATTGCAAGTATTGATATAGCTTTCCACGACCTCATATGTAAGTACCTCGGTATACCACTCTATAAGTTTCTCGGGGGTAGGATTAGTGGTAAGGTAGCTAAACCATCATCACTAATACCTTTACTCCCACCTCAAGAAGCTGCTTTAGTTGCTGAAGATTACGTAAGGAATGGTGTAACTGTACTTAAGATGAAAGTAGGTGATGACCCAGCACTAGATATTGAGAGGGTTAGACATATTAGAGAGTTGGTAGGTGATAAGGTAATACTTAACTTAGACGTTGGTGAGAGTTGGGGTAGTGCTAAGAAGGCTTTAAAAATCATAAGGAGTTTAGAGAAGTATTGGGTTGACTTCATAGAACAACCAGTACTAGCACATGATATAGATGGGTTGAAGGAAGTAACTAGAAATACTGATATAACTATAGTTGCTGATGAGAGTGTACGTCCAGAATTCATATTAAAGATAGTGTATGAGAGGGCTGCAGATATGATCGCATTAAAACCATTAAACCACGGGATAATAACTACTAAGAAATACGCACTCATAGCTAGTGAAGGAGGACTTGAATGTAATATAGGGACATACGTAGCTCAGACAGGGATCTTAGACGCTACAGGACTCCACCTATACTTCTCAACACCAAACATAACAGTAAGTGAGATAGGAAGATCACTAATACTACTAGAAGATAACCCAGTAACAGGTATTAGAATAGATAAGGGAGTCCTAGAAGTATCTAACGAACCTGGATTAGGTGTTAAACTAATCACAGAATAACTAACTCCAACAATTTTTAACTAAAACCAACCCCACATAACCTAAGAAGATTACCGATAAACACCATCAACAAACAATTTTATGCTAATAAGTTAAGATACTTCAGGGCCCGTAGCTCAGCCAGGATAGAGCACCGGGCTTTTAATTATTCTAAGAAGATACCCGGGGGTCGCGGGTTCGAAGCCCGCCGGGCCCGCAAATGTACCGAGCCCATGTTAGAGACATAACTGATACCGCGTCTGAGTTGGTACGATAAGTCTAAACCTTTTGAAAGTGTTTAAAAGACAACATCTAAAAGAAAGCCGGCGTATGCAACAAAGACCTCTTTAACCTCTATAGGGAAGGTGTATCTGAGGTTGGCTCAAAGATAGGTTATGGAACTGCGATTTCTATATCTCGTTGACTCCTCAGGTCTAAAAACTTCTCCGTATACTTTTCACTTCTGATTTAAATTGTGAGAGGGTCTCCATGGTAGTTTATCATTTTTAGGCTGTCCTTCCTCTTTAAGGATTAGCCCAAACTTTCACATCAAACTTTATTCATCAAAAAACAAAAGAGTAAGTAGTACTAGCGTGCTAAATAACTTAGCACCATTTACAATTCATAATAACAACTGTTAGTTGAAAACCGGTCTCAATCCAGATCTAGAAAAGTAATTATTTTCAATTCTCTTTATGGAGATAGAGAAGGAGCTACAGCAGGAGCTGAAGAATACCGATGCCGAGGAGGTCTCGGGAGTCTCACACTTTTAAACCCGTTGTCGAGTTCAAAGTTACTGAAGTCTACGAAGTGTTAATACAGCACCAGTTGATTATCTACCACCGATTCCTAGATATCGGGATGGTTGGAGGATAACGGGGGCGACTTCAACAAGAAGATCGCGAGGCATAAGGTTGAGCGTATTGCAGAAGCCTTCACGCTACTTTTCCGAGCTTCAGGTCCCTTATCTGGAGGTAGTAGTCCAGTCCCTGTATTAGGGCTTCAAAGCTGGCTTCGATAATGTTCGTTGAGGTGGCCGTGGTGGTCCAACTCTCGTGACCGTTCGTGAATTTTATGAAAACCCTCACAAGGGATGCTGTATCCCTCTCGGCCTCCGGTAAAATCACCCGGTAGTCTATCAGCTTGACCTTCTTGAGTTCTGGGTATTCTTGCTCCAGAACCTTCCTGAGGGCAACATCCACCGCGTGAACCGGGCCGACTCCCTCACCACCCTCAACTATAACCTTATCACCGACTTTCACCTTAACAAGGCCGTATGCCTTTGACCTATCCCCACATCCCACCAGCGAGGCCCATTCTAGGATCTCAAACTTGGATGCGTATCTCTTGAAGTACTTCAGGAAGATTAGGGAGATTGTCCCTGTGGCATCATCTAAGCTGACCTCTTTCAGCCCCAGCTGCTTAACCTCCTCGAGGATTGCCGACAACTCCTCGGATCTCTTGTCTAGCTCTATTCCAAGGAGCTCGCTTAAGCTGGCTATGAGGGCTGATTTGCCGCTGAGATCCGAGACTGTTATAAACCTTCTATTTCCGACAAGCTCCGGATCTATATGCTCATATGCCCTTCTGTTCTTCATTATCGCATCTATATGTATTCCGGCCTTATGCGCGAATGCGTATTCGCCGACATACGGCTGATACCTGTTTTTCGGTAATCCGGAGAGTTCATAGACCATGTTCGAGAGGTCCGTGAGCTTCTTGAGACCTTTGAGACCAGATTTTATCGCCTTAATCCCGAGCTTCAACTCCAAGTTTGGTATGACTTGGCATAGGTCCGCATTCCCTGTTCTCTCCCCAATACCATTTATGGTCGTCTGGACGTGGGTTACTCCGGATACGACGGCCATGAGCGTGTTAGCCAAAGCATTTCCCGAGTCGTTATGCGTGTGGATGCCGATGGGTCTCTTAATCCTCTCACTCACCTCAGCAACTATCTCCGCGATCTCATGTGGTAGGCACCCACCATTCGTGTCGGCGAGCACCAAGGTCCTTGCGCCAGCCTCTTCGGCCGCCCTGAGAACGCTCAACGCGTATTCCGGATCCTCCTTATAACCATCGAAAAAGTGCTCAGCATCAAATATCACCTCGAGACCATGTTCTCTGAAATATTGGATGCTGTCCGCCACGATGTTAAGATTATCCTCCAGAGTTGTCCTAAGAACTTCTTTCACATGAAGACTCCAGCTCTTACCAACAACAACCGCGACGTCAACGCCACATTCGAGTATCTCGTTTAGGTTGGAATCTTTGTCCGCCGGCACATCCTTCCTCCTCGTCATGGTGAAGGCCGCGGCTCTAGCATTCTTAAGCCCGATCTCTGAAAGCTTCTTGAAAACCTCCCTGTCCTTTGGGTTGGCGGCGGGCCAACCAGCCTCGATGAAATGGATTCCGAGATCATCCAGCTCCCTGGCAATCCTGATCCTAGCATCCAGTGTGAAGTTGACACCCCTACACTGCTGGCCCTCTCTTAGAGTCGTATCGAGAATCTCGACCTCACGCGGAAGATTTCTAGAAGTAGATTTGTCGACCGCCTACCATACTTTAGCCTCCCTAGAGCTTGCCTTTATGGAGCAGGCTATCTGTTTATAAACTTATTTCCTTTTATTCAGCTCTCCGCACTAGCATAAAGCTCGGGATGATGAAGTAAAATAAAAAAAGCACAGGATATGTCGACCACTACGTATGCGCAATAATACCTATGTTATACCGATTTCGCATAAATGAGTCAATAATTCAGATACACAATTATCTACCAAACCATATATTGTAAAACATCCGAGCTGCCTTTGAGAATGTTGAAGACGCTTCCGCACCTCGCTTCTGCGCCGCGATGTAATCGCATACTATAAGGGAGTCTAGAAGGAGGAATGCTATTTTTTGAAACTCCGGCCTGTATTCTTTAATAAAAGCCTCATCAAGTTTTTTCTTCAAGTTGTATCTTAAGTATGCCGGACTCAGGATGCTCTGCTTCTCAAACCATAGCCTCTCCATACATTTCTTAAGAACTTCGCGTTCATCCTTCTCCAAAAATTTTTCCAAAGTATTCTTAAGTTCGTTCGAATACCTAGAGTAATTTTCCGAGACGATCTTACATACATATGCTAAATTTTGTTCTTCTCTGAGACGTGGATTCATGGCATGATGATGATAGAGGACGGAAAAGGGCACTGCCAAATAAACTTCATACATAGTTTCAATATTCAGCTCTCTGATGAATGTATCAGCAAGAATAGCAGATACAAACTCGTGCCCAGCGAAGCTCAAATACTCCTCTCCGTTTTTTAGTTTTTTTAAGTTTTTCTGGAAGAATGCCTTTCCCGAATCGTGAAAAATTATAGCGAGTCGCAACAATCGCTCAAAATCTGCATTTCTCATTATACTTCTAGCAAACATAATAATCCGCGAATCAGATAAACTCCAAAGACCATTTAATGCCGTTTCTATATGGTCACTTAACAGCTCTTTAAACTCAGCACCATCCGGTTTTTTCAGATAAAAACTCAATAATCCGCTATTCATCTGCAGAACCTTCAAGCAATAATCCAATTTCTGGATCGTATTTGCAGTTAACTCTAAACGAGGCCACATTTTCTTTGATGATGTATCTGAAGGTTGTTTTGAAATCTTTCAATCTCGAAACGTCGATTTCTTTTTCTGTATTATCGGTTAAGATTACCGATGTAACTAGACCGTTTTTAAGCAGACGGTTGAAAAGCGGATAACTAACAGGAATGGTCTCACTCGCAGAAGGTGGGCTTACTGGAATTATCTCTGCGTCTCGAACGAAGCTACCTTCAAGTTCTAAAAATTTATTCACAGCATTTGCTATACTATCAAAATCCGTAAATGTCGACAGCAAAATATCCACCCATTTTTTATCAATCGAAAAATGTTCTAAACAATAAACGTAGTTAATCAGTTTAGCGTAACCTTCGTCCATGTTTGGTATGTGGAAATTGAGCCTTTTATGGTTCTTTTCTAAATATTCCAAGGTTTTCCGGCACAGCTCTCCGTTGTATACCTTATATTTTTCATCGGCCAGTTGGCTTTCGTACCAAATGTATGCACATCCATTTTTCTCGTCGTCGTATCTTAGGAATCTACCAAACCTTTGGACTAATGAGTTCGCCGGTGCCAACTCAGATATAAGAATGTCAGAAGACATGTCCACTCCAGCCTCAACTACTTGGGTGGCTATTACGACGTATCTCTTACTGGATTTGAGTTGATTTAATCTCTCAATCTTGCGTCTTCTGTCCATCTCACTAAATCTAGAATGAATGAGTACGAGATGATCCGTTCCATTTTTGGAAGCATACAATTCGTAAAATTTGATAGCGTCCTTAACGGTGTTAAATATAATTAATGCACGGTTTAAACCGCACATTAGGGCATCTTCAACCCAAGATAGAAGCCTTTCATATTTGTCTGTGTCTGATAGATATTCTAATCGTACCTCGTAGGTTTTCTCTTTGCGTGAGCTAACGAAGTTATCATCCTGTTCAAAATTTAATAACAAGATCTTGTCTCTTAGACTGTACAGGTCTTGAAAGATTTTCTTTTTGAAGGCATCGGGCAGTGTAGCCGACATTAAGACTATTTTCTGATCGTAGTTGACGGCATGCTTGAACAATGAAGCTAGGAACGTCAGCGATTTAGTCTCATCCGCCAAGAGGTGGACCTCGTCAAGTACGATATCTGAAAGTATTACCGATGACCATGAAAACAGATAGTGACCGCTGCTCCCCTGGAGCGTTCCTGTCCATTCATGCCAACTTTTGAGTACGGTGTTGAGGTCTTCTGGAGCTAGGCCGAACATCGTTAGTGAAAGTGTGTCGACCGTCGTTAGGGTTATTGGTTTTATGAGGTATAAAGAATCGTATTCGTGCATGTACTTCTTTCCTATAACGTCTTCATCTCTAATTATCGTTGAAATCTTTTTGTACTGATCTTCTAACAATGTCCGTAGCGGAAAAGCCACTATAAGTTTTCTCCCTTCCTCGAATGTCTTTAGAGCCAACGTCGCAGTGATCGTGGATTTGCCATAACCAGTCGGTGCTTCAATGATGAAAATATTCTTTTTGTCCCAGCTGTCTTCCAATGTTTCGACTACATGCGATAAATAGGGCCTCTCGTACTGGAAGTTATACATCGATAAGATGCGTTTATAATATTCAAGGAACATTTAGTAGTCCCGGGACGACGTGAGTTAGCAAGTATCTATACTGTCCAGCAACTTTTTGAGACTTCTCGTCACTTTTAACTTTGTGGTATGCATTGTGCAGCTCTCTGATCATCGTGAATAGGCCTTGCTGATCGTTCAGTATAACGTAGCGGTAAAGCCCATTTATCGCCATGATTAAATTGTTGTATTCAACGTTATCTCTTTTGGACAGTCTCGAGAGCAAAAAACCGTCGGGGTTGATAATGTCGTATAAAACCTTGGAGGCGAATTTTCTCTTCACGATGGTCAAAGGTATTATTTGATAAATCTTGTAGGTCTTACCTTCGTGAGCAATCCTCACCAACATTAATGATAATTTTTCTAATCTATTTTTCACCATCTCATCTTGCAAAGCAACGTTGACAAGTATCTCAGCTATCATGAGCTCTTCGCTGAAATGCTTACCAATAACTTTCGCAAGTTCATCACGCACCACGTTCTTCATATTCATAATATTCTCTACATTCTTGTTGCTGTTCAGTATGTCAGCTATTTCTCGCGGGTCGAATAATAGAAAATAGTAGTTGAAGTTTTTTTCTCTAACTGTTTGAACGTAAGAGGAGTATATGCCGAGCAGCCCTATTAG